>JBBSEU010000203.1:0-11042 GCA_038239365.1 Aggregatilineales bacterium | reverse complement strand
ACTGAAACCCAGATCGCCCGGTTTGCAGAAGCCGGGCTGCGTCTGGTGAAATCGACGGAGTCGTTGGGTTAACTCAAGGCCGCCAGCAGTCGTTGATAGCTTGGTGACTCGGCCATGAACACGTAGCGCACCGGGATCACCGTCGTTTGCGTGCCGCCGATTTTCCGCAAGTGGGCGACAGCCGCCAATAGCTGCTTGCTGGAGACGATGATCGTGGCACTGTACCACTGGCCGTCATCTGATTGACCGGTGTTGGCGGCATAGATCGGTGCGACGGTGGGGCCTTGCAAGCCGCGCGTAACCGAGTTGCCCGCGACGGCATGGGCAATTGCTTCCGCCGAATGACCGTGAATGTTGGCCGTCAGCTGGTAGAAGTTGCGCCCGTTCAACGCCGCGTCGATGTATTCCAACAATGTGCGCGCCGCATCCAATGCTTCGGGACGATCACGCAAGGCGTAACGGTTGGCGATCAGGCACGCATTCGACTCGACAAGCACACCATCGCTGAGTGGTTTCAGTTGGTTTTCGCGGAGTGTTGTACCCGTCGCGCTCAGATCGATGATGATGTCCGCATAGCCCAGCGTCGGAGCGGCTTCGATTGCACCTTCGGCTTCAACCAACGTGAAGTGATGAACGCCGTGTTGGTGCAAAAACTGGCGTGCCAAGCGCGTGAACTTGGTGGCGATTCGCAGATTGCGCCGTTTGCCTTCCCGAAAATCGAGCGATACATCGACCACATCAGCCATCGTATCCACATCGATCCACGCTTCGGGCACGGCCACGACAAGCTGACACGTCCCGTAGCGCAAATTGTCATGCAGGATGATCACATCGTCCAGCCCGCCGGAAAGTTCCTGCACCACGTCCAGCCCGGTGATGCCCAGATCAACTGTGCCGTCCATCACTTTGTAGACAATATCGGTCACGCGCTGGAACAACACATCGACATTCGGCAAGGTGGGCAGCAGCGCCGTATACTGACGCGGATTGGTTTGCACGACTTTCAGATCGCACGATTTGAGAAAATCAAGCGTTGGTTCGGCAATCGCGCCTTTGCTGGGCAGCGCCAATGTTACACGGTTCATCGCGCCACCTCCCCATCAATGCGGCTTATCAACGCTGGCAGATCGTCTAATGGGTGAGTCGTTTGCGTTCGTTCGGCCATATCGCGCATGGTGATGGCATGGGCATTACGTTCCGATTCGCCAACGATGAAGGCATAGGCGATCCCGCTCCGTTCGGCGTAGGAGAGCGCCTGAGACAGGTTGCGGGCGGGCGGCGTGAACAATTCGACAGGCCATGTCGCACGCAATTGATTAGCAAGTTGGGCGGCGGCCAAATTATCGGCTTCTTCGACAGGCACAACCAATACGCGCGGGATGTTCGCATTTTGGGCGGTAGAGGTTTGCACGCGCCGTACTTCTTCAATGATCCGCTCGACGCCATAGGCAAAACCGATAGCGGGCGTATCCTGTGTCGCGCCCAATACCCGCAGCAGATCGTCGTAGCGTCCGCCGCCACACAACTGACCGCCATCCGCCGCGTGAATCTCGAACACGACGCCTGTGTAATAGTTCAGGCCGCGCGCCAGACTCATATCAACCTGAATACGCGCCGGATCAATGTCGTAAGCGGCCAACAGATCGACGCTGTTTTGGAAACCGCGCGCCATTTCTCGAATCGCCGGATCATCGGGCAAGAGTGTATCCATCGACACAAACGCTTCAGCAGGTGCGCCGCTGATCGCCGTGAATCGTTCCAGAAAATCGAGTGCCGCGTTCACTTCGCCGCGATGGGTGGCGCGCTGCTGTTTGGTTAGCAGTCGCCGCGCTACGTCCTCGTTGGTGCGGCCTGTACCCGTCGTGCCCAGATTGGCCGATTCGAGGAGCAGTTGGAGAGCATGGGCTAGGTTTGCCTCACCCCCCAGCCCCCTCTCCATAAATGGCGAGGGGGGGTCAGATATAGCAGGAGCGCCCCTCTCTGCGTGCGGAGAGGGGTTGGGGGTGAGGCTCTGTGCCACCATCCGCTCGAACTGCGCTTCGACATATGCCCGCCCGCGATCCGTTCGGTGCAAATTCTCGATCTGCCCAAGCATAAAGCGCCGTGTGCGCCGATCCAGATCGAAACGATCCAGCACGCTTGAGGCCAAGCCGACATGCCCGACGCTCAGCACCCAGTCGTTGAGGCCGAGTTTGGAGAGTCCGTGCGCGGCCATGCCCATCGTTTCGGCATCTCCGGCAGCACCCGACGGCCCGATCAACTCCGAACCGATCATCGTGAACTGGCGCGAATGGTTGCGTCCGGGCGTCTCGTAGCGAAAGACCGGCCCCGCAAACTGCCAGCGGATCGGTTTGGGGTTGTGCTGAAAGCGTTCGACATACAAGCGCGCCGCCGACGCCGTGAACTCCGAGCGCAGGCACAGTTGGCGGCCATACAATTCAAACGTGAACAGGCGGTTGATGGCTTCATCGCCCGATTTGGTCAGGAACAGGTCGGCATATTCGATCAGCGGCGTCTCGACAGTGCGGTAGCCGAAGCGGGCGAGCGTTTCGGTCAGGTCGGCGCTGATACGAGCCGCGAAAGCAGCATCCTCCGGGTCACGATCATAGACGCCCGGCGGACGGGTTGGCGTTGGCAAAGTTTAGATTCTCCCGTGCGGCAAGAAGTGTGCGACGGATCATAACGTGCCGCGCGAAAAATCTCTATGGGGACACCGGAATGGCTCCCGGTTCAGGCGTTCTTCTTTTTCTTGCTTTTGATCCGGACAACCTTTTTCAAATAATAGTGGCCGATAAGTGGCATTAGCCCTGCTACCGAAATTGCAAAGAACGCTGCCTGACCTCGTTGCGGAATGATGTTATACGCCCACAATATAAAGGGCAGCAGAAAAAGACCACTGCCTAACAATGCGGCAAGTAAAACGAAAGCGAACGCCCGGCTCGATTCTTTTGCCACTTCGTAGATCGCACTTGAGAACAGACTTAGAGCTGGAACTATACACAGAAATACAAGCAAATCAAATAATACCCAGCTACTACCTACAGTAAACCACATGACGAATATTGCCCAGCCAACCCAAGTACACGCTAAAATATTGGTGTTACCTGGGATTCGGCTCAAATAATTTGCCATTGTTGCAATGCTTAGTGGAATAAGAATCAGAATAGGCCATAGATTGTACTCCACCACAAATTGCGCTATTTCTGCCTGGTCATGGTTATATAAGTTGTATTTTCCGACTGCTACCCAATGCCAAGTACCATCGGACGTTCTAACTAGTACACCGTTGTGTCCCATCGCTACAACCACATTCTCTGTTTGTGGGTCGATCAGCGCCATTTGCGGCGTAAAAGTATAAACGTCCCCTAGCTTGGTAAGTGCCTCATTGTAAAGTCTATAGACTTCGCGTGTCAGGTCGTGCCAATTGATTTCCTCTGTCCACGTTTGTCCATTGTTTTCAGAACGCGAAATTGTGGATAAGCCGAATTCATACTGAACAAGTGCATCCTGTTTAAGAACAAAGCCATTAAGGTACCAGACACAATTATTCAAATGGGTCGATTGAGGTTCCGTTGGTTGCCAGGACAAACCGCCATCGGTACTGGCAAATAACTTGAGATTACGGCCAGAAACATAGGCACCCGCGAATAGCTTATCATTGTCCCGTGCTACACATTCAATTCCGCGTCCTACAGGTCCTTGTGAGGTTGCAATGCTTGCCATCGCGCCAACAACGAGCGCACCCCAGCCCCACATCCTACGTAAATTGGACAGATCGTGGTTTTGCTTCATTGCCAGTTGCCAACCGACGATCAACACAGGCAGCGCGATCAGATCAGTTAGGTCAAGCGTAATGGCTATATGTCCGCCCAAACCAGCTTCAAGAACATGGATCGCCACAATGTTGAATATCGGGATCGTCTTGATTAGCGAAAAAGTGAGGCCAACGGCTAAGAAGGCGATCCTGAATACTAACCGCTCGTGACGCGGATTACTGAAGATGAATGCAAGCGGGACGGCGAGAAGCAACGGCGCGAACAATAGGCCAGCAAAATCACTGAGTTTGCCTGTCCACCATGACGGCCATTGATATTTGAAAATGTGATCGTTGAGCAGCAGTAGGACTATTGCCGCAATAGAGAGCGGATGTGCCAGACTCAGGATAGCACGTTGCAAAGCACGATTTTTCATAGCCGTTTCAACCTGCACTCAAGATATTTCTGGTCAGTGAAAGCAACCTTGTATTAACTTTCGGGTCGGCGTTGGCAAAGTTTGGTTTCTCCGTGCGGCAAGAAGTGTGCGATGGATCATAACGTGCCGAACGAAAAATCTCTATGTGGGAACGACAGTTAGTGAAAATATTAAAAAGTGTCCATTGCCTGCCAGATGTTGACGATATGCAGTTCTCCATCGGTAAATGCAAGCCAGTTGCTATCAGGACTCCAACTAATCGACGAGACCTCATTTTCCGACGCTTTAATCATCGCCACCCATGTATGAGTGATCGTATCCCAAACCTGAACGGCTTGAACCGCATAATTGCTAACCGCCAGGAATCTGCCGTTTGGACTCCAGCTTAGCGGTGCTGAAAAAAACGAGTCCTGACCTTCTTTGTAGAACAATTCAGTCGTTCGTAAGGTGTTGACTTCCAGGAACCAAAGATGACAAGAACCATTGCCGCTGGACGCAGCGCAGTTCACGCTGGCAAATTTGGAGCTATCTGGACTCCATGTTCCTAACACAAAGCGCGAATTTGTAGAATAAACGTTTAAAAAGGCAATTATCGGAATATACGTAGACCCATCCCACAAAATGATTTGACCGCTATTATTGGCGGATGCCAAATATTTGCCGTCTGGACTCCATAACACCCAGTGAAATTCGTTGCGACTCTCCATCTGATCGAATGGATTTTCCCTATGCGCCAGTAAATCACCTGTGTATGTATCCCAGATTAGAATTAAACGTGGCTCGTCGCGGCCCGCCCATGCTGTTGCTAATTTATCACTATCTGGATTCCATGATAATCTTGGAAAATGACCTCTATGCTCGATAACCAGCGGGGGTTTAATCACGCTCTCAGACAAATCCCAAATGTGGAGGACATTATCTTCAAAGGCGCTTGCCAAAAAACGCCCATCAGGACTCCATTTCAAATCCGAAACGCCCAAAGCAGGCGCGACTAGCGAAGGCGATTTCAATGTGAACAGGGTAGCGAGGGTGTTCGCATCAATAATTTCAATATCACTCGATTCATAAAAGGTCAGGGCGATTTCGTTGCTGCCAGGACGCCAGAGCGTGCGCGTGATATAACATGGTTGTTCGGCGGGGAGTATGCTAAGGCCTGATGGATGAGCCAACCAACCAAATGATATTAAAAAGAATATAGTCAAATGACGCTTCAAAATTGCCCCTCCTTATGTTCTGTGAAGTTACGTTTCTTCGCTAGCTTATCGCATTATTTTTGTTCGGGCGTCACTTTCAACCACTGGTAGGCGACGGACAATATCCGCTCATCGGCTGAGCCGCTCTGAGCGGGTGATCCTTCGCCGTTGGCTTGCAAGGTTACTATCAAATCGCCCGATGGATCGAGTGCCGCTGCCGGAAGCTGGATCGTTTGGGTTGACCAGTCATCGGTGAGTGTGAGCGTGCCGAGATCGTGACCGTTGGCATTGGCCGTGACGGTTCGCCCCTTGCCAAAGGCCAGCGCGCGCAGCGTCAGCGTGTAATTGCGCGATGAGTCGAGTGGCATTATTAGCCGAACCGTCGCCCGACTCCAGCGCCCCATCGCGCCGCCAATGTTTTCGCGCGCGTAAAAGCCTTCGATCAGGTAGCGTTCATCGCCCATGCTGCCAAACTGAATTTCCGTTTCGCCCTGTGGCGCAAGGTTCGGGCAGCCGCGCGAACGTGCCCGGTACGCGATCACGTCTTTTTCCTGACTGATCAGACACAAATCGGGTTGGGTGTTGAAGAAGCCGAGAATCGGCAAAATACGTTCCGGCTCAAGCCACGACAGGTGAATCGTCACGTAGCCAATCGGCCAATCGCGGATGATCTGTGAAAGGGCGTTCGAGGCGGCGGCAGCATCAAAAGGCGGTTGCTCCTTGATGAATTCGTGCGTGCCAGATAGGAAACTGTACAAGGGCGGCTGCTCGTACATGGTGTGTTCAATGTCCGGGATGCGCGACAGTCCGCCGTTGATTTGCGGTTTGTGCGTGTAGATTTGCAGGTATTGGGCGCGCTGCCCCAAAATACCGCCAACCTGTGCCCAACCGGAGTGTGCGGTCATGGGTACAAACAAGACAACGTAGTTATCCTGTTCCGCGCCGATTTGGTGATAGATGGCGTAATCTTCGACGGGTTTTTCTACCGGGAACGGTGAGAGCAGGTTGCCGTCGATCAGGATCATCAAGACCAGCAGAGCCGACAATGAATAGCGCCATCGCCGAAACGACAGCCCCACGAAAATAATCAAGGCCAGTGTACCGAGCGGGGCAAAACGCGACGGCCAGCGATACAACCCATTGAAAAGACTGTGCAGCACCCGATAGGGCAGCGGGATTTCTGCCCCGGCGATCTGCACATCCGAGCCAAGCGCCAAAATCAACGGCGGAATGGCAATGGCAAACCAGAACCAGCGGATCGGGCGTTTGGGGCGCACGAAAAGCGCGATCAGGGTGGCGGCAACGATCACACGACCAATCCCGCGATCTGCATCGCCGGGGGCAAACAGCAGTGCCGAAAGTGGCATACTGAAACGGCGGACGGTGCTGTATCCGGCTGGCGACGTGATGCCCACCGGATCGCCTTTGAGCAGCGCAGGCAGCGGCGAGATCAGCAGCAAGGCCGACATGACGATCATCGACAGGATGCCGAGCAGACCTACTCGGATGCGGCGTTCGGGCGATTTGGCCTGCACTAACGTCAGGATTCCAAAGGGAATAACGATGAACGGCGACCAGATCAGGAATTCCAGATCGGTCATCCACAAGCCCCACATGCCCAGACCAAAGATCAGCGCCCAGAGGATCGCTTTGCTGCGCGACTCGGTGACGGCCACGCGATCCCAGAGCAGCAGGATCGCCGGAAACCAGAACATGAACCACAAATTGGCGTGAAAATTGACGGCGTGATCGATCATCGCGGGCGAAACCATGAAGATCAGACCGCCGATTAAGGCTGCTGGAAGATTCGCGGTGAAGCGCCGCACGAACACAAACGTGACCGTCCCCGTCGCCACGAACGATCCCCACAGGATCACATTCATGGTGGCCGGATCGCTCAGGAACGGGTGAAGTACGGCGTAAATCGGGTACAGGATCGGCGTCAGCGCGTGCATCGAGAGGTTGTGCTGAAATGGATACAGGATGTAATTGGTAAAATATGGATCGACGTGCAGCGTCCCCAACGCATAACCGATCCACCAATTGTTCCATGTGAACTGATCGTAATCGTTGAGCGGGCCAGACGGCACAAGCGTTGATGCGTTGAACAACAAGCGATTCAGCACCAGAAAGGCGATGAGTCCGTAGAAGACGATCACCAGCAGATGCAAACGAGTGATTGATGATCGGCTGCGGGGTGTCTGGGCGGTGTAGCTATTCACTGATACCGAACCTTACAAAACTGCTCACGGCGGCGCAACGGAAGTGTACTCCTGGTTATTCGCTGCCGGGAATTCTACAAATCGTTTTCTCATCCTTGTGAGGATATTGTGCAGGGTGTGATTGACACACGGAGATGTAAACCCTATAATCCGGCCTAACGCTTGTTAGGTCAGGGTAATTCATGTCCAACGGCAGCACCACTCGCCGCGATCAGATTCGACTGGCCGCCGAGGAATTATTTCGCACGCGCGGCTATCTGGCAACGTCGATGCGCCACATCGCCGACAAAATGGAACTGTCGGGCGGCGGCAGCTTATACGCGCACATTCACGGCAAAGAGGATTTGTTGTGGGAGATCGCCATCGATGCGATTGACACGTTCATTGCCGCGCAGGATGTGGTCTGGGCGCGCGATCTGCCGCCTATCGAAAAGCTGCGTGAGGCGATGATCGCGCATGTCAGCGTCATTATGAATCAGTTGGGCGCGGCGGCGGTCTATTTCGATGAGTGGCGACATTTGGGCGATGAACGGCGGCAGGAATTCGCGGCGCGGCGGGATGCCTATGAGCAGCGTTTTCAGGCGCTGATTCACGCTGGGATCGAATCGGACGATTTTGCGATCCCGGATGAACGCTTTGCAACTTTGTACGTGCTTGGCGCGCTCAATGCGATTCGGCGCTGGTATCGCCCCGATGGTCGTCTGTCACCTGACGAAGTTGCTAACCTGATGGCCGAATCGGTTTTGAACGGCCTACTCAAACGTTAGCGGCCTCTGCAATTAAATTCTACGCATCTTACGTCATAACTAGCGTTAACGGATTTCTTAAATTCATTAAAGTTTACTCATCTGCACTTTTCAATCCGATCTCGCTTTGGGGGGCGTAGCACTATTTGTACGCGAAAAGTTAATTGAGGAACAGAAAATGTCAAACCAGATGTCCCGTCGTAACGTTCTCAAGTATGGTGTCGCCGCAGTTGGTGCATCCATGATTGGCGCGGAAGCTTTCCTGGGTTTTCGTCCCACACTGGCTCAGGGCGCAAGCGATATTGATGCGCTGAACTACGCGCTCACGCTTGAACACCTTGAATATGCGTTTTATCGTGATGGCCTGAACAAGCTGTCGAGCTTTAACGCCATTTCGGGTGATCGGATTGCGCGCGGCTACTTTGAGGCGATCCGTGACCATGAGAAAACGCACGTCGATACGCTCACGTCGGTCATTCAGAAGTTGGGTGGCACGCCCGTTGGCGAACTGAAATACAGCTTCCCCTACACCAACGCCAATAGTTTCCTGAAAGTGGCCGCACTCCTGGAAAACACGGGCGTAAGTGCCTATACGGGCGCTGTCACAGCGATCAAAGACCCCGGTTTGCTCACCGCAGCCGCTACCATCGCCACTGTCGAAGCACGCCACGCCTCATTCCTGAACTTCATCACTGGCGCATCGCCCTTCCCGGCGGCCTTCGATACCCCCAAATCGCAAAGCGAAATCCTGGCAGCGGCAGGTGGCTTCATCGTCAAGTAGTACCGCGCCGGGGACTCAAGTCCCCGGCAACTTACGATCACATCGGGGTTACCAGTTGAAAATAGTTCCCATCCGGGTCAGCCAGTGTCGCCAGCCACCCGCCACCCATCGCAGAGGGTTCGCGTATGACGGTAGCGCCCGCCGCCTTAATTCTGTCAAATTCTTCCTTGACTTCTGTGGTTTCAAAATTAAACATCAGGCGTCCGGGGTCTTTGGTGTTGCCCCCCATTTCGGAATGTTCCAGGACAGAAAAATACGCGCCGCCAACTTGCCATCCAGAGAAACCATTCTCAGCGTCGGCCATATCCGGTGGCCGTCCAATAACCTTTTCATAGAACGCCACTAACGCTTTGGACTGCTTCGTCCCGACCATAATGGAATTTAGATTCAACATAGTGAACACATCCTTCCTGCAAGAGAACCCGCCCTGAATTTAGCTCGTTTGTTCTGTTGTGTCAAATATTCGTCTAGAGCGCGCACAGTTGCCTGTGACATTGAGTCCCAGGCGAATCAGGCTTTTTGACGTTTCAGCACGTCGGGATTGACAACGTTTTTGTACTCGTTTTTGAACAGCGCATCCAACGCCTGCTGCGCGATCTGAACGGCTACCTCGTCCTGCGCCTCAATCGTGCTGGCACCCAGGTGCGGCGTATGCACAACGCCTTTCAGATTGATGAGCGGATTCCCGGCTTCGGGCGGCTCGTCGTTGTACACATCGATCCCCGCGCCCGCTACCTGTCCAGCCTTGATCGCTTCGGCCAGATCAGCCTCGTTGACCAGTGCGCCGCGCGCTGCATTGATGATCCGAACGCCCTTTTTCATTTTGGCGATGCTCTGGGCGTTGATCATGTGCTTGTTTTCGTCGCTGACCTGTGCGTGCAGGGTGATGAAATCGGCCTGCTGGTAAAGTTCATCCAGCGTAACGAGCAATACATTCAACGCTTTCCCGGCATCGGCGGGGAGATACGGATCGTAGGCGATGACGGTCATCTCGAAGGCTTGTGCGCGTTTGGCAATGGCACGCCCGACGCGCCCAAAACCGATTACGCCGAGCGTCTTGTTTCGCAGCTCCGAACCCGTGAAACTCTTTCGATCCCATTGGCCGGATTGTAACGAAGCGTGTGCTGTCGGGATGAAGCGCGCTACCGAGAGCATCAAGCCGAGTGCCAGTTCAGCGGTGGCGATGGTGTTGCCGTCCGGCGCGTTCATGACCACCACGCCGCGTTCAGTGGCCGCTGGCAGATCGACGTTATCCACACCAACGCCTGCGCGCCCTACGAACTTCAACTTGGGCGCGGCATCCAGCATTTTGCCGTCAACTTTAGTGGCGCTGCGAATGATCAGCGCGTCGGCGTCCGGGAGCGCGGCGATCACTTCATCGCGGCTCATCTTGGCCGCCGCCTGAATGGTGACGCCGGGGGTATTGCTCAGAATGTTCAACCCGGCTTTATCGAGATTATCCGGGATCAGAATATGAACCATAGGGTACTGACTTCCTTCTAATGGCTGAGTTTCGCGGTCAGCAATTGTGCCATCTTTCACGCAACACCGCCAACCTCACTTAATGATTGCGGTTTAACGCCTTTTGCATAATCCAGCGCATAGGCCACCGCCTGATCGAGGCTCATGGCGCGGCCTTCTGCCCAGGCCGCCGCAAACGCCGCGTTTGCCAGTAGTGGACGCGCTGCATTGAGGTCTTTCTCAATGTCGCATTTTGAAGTAAACAGGACTTTCGCTTAGGGTAAAAAGCGGTTAATCTCAGGAAATGATAAACCGACGCGAGTATATCGAATATCTGATCAGCACGTCAGATAATTATATGTGTTCAAATTTGGCTGACCACCTAGAAGGAGTGAGCCATGATTCGGTCACAGATTATTTACAAAATGACAAACTAACGCCGCGTAGT
>JBBSEU010000202.1:0-11159 GCA_038239365.1 Aggregatilineales bacterium | reverse complement strand
GATTGGGATATTCATATGTACACACCCGAACCAGAAACCCGGGAAGCAGTCATGACCTGAAGTAGAGGCGGCGTTCGTCAGTTTGATAAACTTTGGCAAAAACCCTCGGAGATATTTTTATGACCGACAAAATGCGGATTGCATTAGGGCAATTCAACGAACTTACTCACGAACGCCTGACCTTTGCCAAACAGATCGGCGTCAACAGCGTGCAGATGAATACGCCGCTGCTGCCCGATCAGGATGGCTACTGGCATTACGAAGACCTTGTGCGGCTCAGAGAGCGGTGTGAGAGCTATGGGCTTCGACTGGAAGCACTCGAAAATGTGCCGCTGCATTTCTATCAGACGGCCATGCTTGGCTTGCCGAAGCGTGACGAACAGATCGAAAATTACCAGAAGACGATTCGGAATATGGGGCAAGCCGAAATTCCGCTGCTCGGTTATCACTGGATGCCGAACAGTGTGTGGCGAACGCCGCTTGCTACGGGGCGGGGCGGCGTGCTGGTTACAGCGTTCGATATGGCGTTGGTGGATACGCTGCCGCTGGATAATGGCTTCAAACGAGTGGAAGCATTGGGCGATGAACTGCTTTCGGCGGAGCAGATGTGGGACAATTATACTTATTTCATCAAGGCGGTGCTGCCTGTTGCCGAAGAAGCGGGCGTCAAACTGGCACTGCACCCGGACGATCCACCAGTACCGGAGTTGGGCGGGATCGCGCGGCTGTTTTACGGCGATGAAGGATTCAAAAAAGCGGTGGAAAGTATCGCGCCGAGTCCGAATCACGGCCTGGATTTTTGCATGGGCTGTTTCAGCGAAATGGGGCCGGGTGTGATCGAGTCGATCCGCTATTTCGGTGAACGAAACAAGATTTTCTACATTCACTTCCGCGATGTGCAGGGCTGCGTCCCGGTTTTCCAGGAATGCTTTTTGGGTGAAGGCAACGTAAATGTCGTGGATGCAATGCGAACGCTAAAACAAGTCGGATTCACGGGCTTCATCATTGATGACCACGTGCCGCATCTGATCGACGACACCGATTGGAATCATCGTGGGCACGCACACGCCACAGGTTATATGCTGGGACTGCTGGCGGCAATTGAGGCGCTGGGCTGATACTTCATCCACATAACAGAAGGCATACACCTGCAAATGTAAACGTTGACCTGCTAACAAAATCCCATCTATCCCGCCACTTTAGGATATCCCGAAAAATGTGGACACGTGCCGATGCTGGAACAGCCCGCAACTATCGCCAATTTGATCAAGGTGTTTGTGAGCAAAAATTAGCAAGGATCATGTTTTGATAGGACATCGGGAGTGGTCACGGCGCGAGTTTTTGAGCCGATCCGGGCTAGCAATTTTGGCCTCACGGATCGGTTGGATGTCGCAAGCTGCCTCATTTTCGGCACGCGCGTTTGGACTGGCCGCCGTTTACGATGTGCCAGAGGGTATGGTGATCGGACATTTAGCGCCGGATAGTGTGCATCAGGTACGCGAGTCGGGCGGCTGGTTCGTGATGGAACACGGTTATGTGGCTAAAACCGAGATGCAGCCGATGGGCATTCCGATCAAAGCAAGTGTCGAAACGAAGCCAAAAACGCCATTTTGGGCAGAACTGATCGCGCCATCGAGTGTAGTACGCGGCTTTGCCAGTGGCCGTGCGCCGATAGTCGATAAACTGGGGTATGGGGCGGTGCTGAGGGTGGTCAGTACGTTAGATGAGTGGTATGAGATTGAGGGTGGGGGGTGGGTTGTTGGGGAGCATCTTAGCGCCTGGGCTTCAAGTCCCAGGCTGAACGAACGAAGTCTACTAAAGTGGACTCCAGAGATACAGGTCAATTTGCGGGCGATGATGTTGAGGATGTATACAGGTAAGAGATTGATTGTGCAGTCGCCGTTTTATGGCGGTAAGGGAGTCGAGCAGGGCGCGACGGTTTTGCGGTCAGTGCAGCCCGGTGGGGAGCGGGGCGCACCCTGGCAGATGATCACCGAGTCGGGGATTCGGGTGTACGGCGCGTACTGGCACAACCGTTTTGGATTAGCAGGGGATGAGGCCGATTTGCAACTGCCTCCCGAAACGGCGAAAATCATTTATGCGTCTGTAACAAATATGCCCTCTACTGTAAGGGTTGATTGAGTAATGAGGGAATCGAGCCATGCCCGAAACCGAACTTCCAACGTTTAGCCTGGCGTTTTTGGCGGGCTTTTTATCGTTTATTTCGCCGTGTGTGCTGCCGCTTGTACCTGCCTACATTGGCTATCTGGGCGCGCGAGTCGCTCAGCAGAACGCGGGCGAATTAGCGATTGCGGGGGGCGGCACGCGAACAATGACGACACCCGCTCAACGCGGCGCGGTATTTTTGCACGCCATCTTCTTCGTGTTGGGACTGATGTTCGTGTTCGTGCTGTTTGGTATCACGGTCAATGCCGGGATCAAACTGCTGGCGATCAATTTCTACGATGCACAGCGTACCCTGGCCGTGATCGGCGGCATCGTGGCGATCTTTTTTGGCCTGCACGTCATGGGTGTGACAGGTTGGCTGATCCGCCGTTTGCTGACTATTCACTGGCAAAGTTTGGGCGAACCCGGCGCGCTGATCCTGAAAGTGTTGGAGCGTGTACAAGTGCTGCTTTACTCGGATACACGGCGGCAGATTAACCCGCGCAATCCGTATGGTTATGCAGGTTCGGCGTTCATGGGGGCGGCGTTTGCGGCGGGCTGGGCACCTTGTACGGGCCCGATTTACGGTACGATTTTAAGCGTGGCGCTGCCCAAGTCGTTGGCAACAGGCGGGTTTTTGCTGACGGCGTATGCACTCGGTATTGGCGTGCCGTTCCTGGTCACTGCCGTCGCGTTAAACCCGATGCGCGGAATTCTGAAACGGTTACAGCGTCACAGCCGTTTGATCGAGATCGTGAGCGGCCTGTTGTTGATCTTCATGGGCTATCTGCTGGCAACCAATCAGTTGGCCGAAATTTCCGGCAAATTATCTGGGATTGCCGATTTTTCGTACAACTTCGAGCAGTGCGTTGAAAACACGGTGACGGGTAAAATACCCGCCGGGGATTTTGGCGCGTGCATGACATTGGGACCGAACTACAACTTCAAACCGAAACCAGCCGTTTCGCTGCGAATTGACGGAGTTATTGTGCATGTGGCGGCGTAGTTTTGCCCTACTTTGCCTGATAATCGCTTGTGCGGCGTGTCAAAGTGGTGCATTGGAGGACGGAGGGCAAGTTGCCGGTCCGACGGTAGGTAGTGCCGCGCCCGATTTTTCGACAACCTTGCTCAATGGCTCAGTGACCAGTTTGAAATCGCTACATGGAAAAGTTGTGCTGATTAATTTTTGGGCGACATGGTGTGGGCCGTGCCGTTCCGAAATGCCGTTAATCCAGCAGTACACGGACACGCAAAGCCCAAACGATGTGGTGGTGCTGGCGATCAACTATAAAGAAAGCGCCAGTACGATTATCCCATTCACGGAACAGCGTAGCCTCAAACTCACGATTGCCCTTGATCCCCAGGGGAAAATTGCCGATAAATACCAGGTACACCAGTACCCAACCAGCTATATCATCGGGCGCGATGGCTTGATAAAAGCGCGGCAATTTGGAGAGTTCACGCTCGACTCACTGACGAAGGGCATCACGGATGCGCTGAAGGGGTGAATGAATAGCCCTCACCCTAAATCCCTCTCCCTGGGGAGAGGGACTTCCAGACCAAACCTGAAAATGGGATTGGCGGTGCTGTGCCTGATCGCGGCGGGAATGATCGTGCTGACCGCCGGGTTGCCAGACAAGGCACAGGTTAATTCGCTGGGTGTGATTGGCGCGGGCGGGCTGCCTGTTGCCCCGGAACTTGGCGGGATCGCGCCATCGCTGGATGGAGTTCATACCGATGGAACAGCCCTGGTGGTAGCACGTGGTCAACCGATCATCGTGAACTTCTGGGCGACATGGTGTGGGCCGTGTATCGCTGAACTGCCTGCGCTGCAAACTGCTTACGATGCAAACCACGTAACGGGGCTGCAAATTATCGCGGTGAATATGGGCGAAGCGACGGATGCAGTGACTGCCTGGCAGCAAAACTTCCGACTGAACTTCGATGTGCTGATCGATCCGCAGCGGCGTTTGTTCGAGCGTTACCGGGTGCGGGGTGCGCCGTCTACCTATTTCATTGATCGGCGGGGTATCATTTGGCATATTACTTACGGTGCGCTGACTGATAGCGAACTGCGTGATGCAATTGCCGAAATTTCGGCCCGTTAAACAAGGACGATTTTGTTGATGACTGCCAGAGACTCCAACTTATCGACGGGCGTGCGGCTCAACCGGTGGATGCTTGGCTTGACGCGCCATTGGATGCGGGTGGCGCTGGTCATCATCTTCTTTTACGTGGGGCTGCCCTTTGCCGCGCCAACGCTGATGCGCTTTGGCCTGACTGGCCCGGCGAATGTGCTGTATGCGGCGTATAGTCCGCTGTGTCACCAGTTCGCGTTTCGATCCTGGTTTCTGTTCGGGGAGCAGCCCGCTTACCCGCGTCAGCAGGCGAATGTTCCCGGCCTCAGCCCTTACGAGTCGTTCAGCAGCGATCTGAACGCCGGGCGCAGCGATACGGATTTCGTGCGGCTTTCGGCCTGGACTGCCGATCTATTGAATCTATCGCGCGGTTTCGTGGGTAATCCGCAGATGGGCTACAAGGTCGCATTGTGTGAACGCGATGTGGCGATCTACGGTGCGCTGTTCCTTGCCGGACTAATCTATACGATTCCGTATATTCGTAATCGGCTGCGGCCAGTACCGTTGTGGCTGTATTTCATTTTGGGCGTTTTGCCAATTGGGATTGATGGGTTCAGCCAATTGTTGAGCGAACCACCGTTCAATTTGTGGCCGATGCGGGAGACGAGTCCGTTTTTCAGAACGTTAACAGGCGCGTTGTTCGGGTTGATGAATGCGTGGCTGGCCTTCCCCTATCTTGAGGAGTCGATGCGCCAAACGGCAGCAGAGATCACGGCTAAGTTCGCGCGCCACGATCAATCAGCGGAGATTGTGGAAACTGTCGAGTAAGAACGATCACGGTTTATCTTCGTCGGAGTTATCGGATTGTTCCAGGCTGTCCCAAAGCCCGCGAATAGTGATTGACTTGCGGCGCGGCGGTTGAAAATCGCTGAGGACACGATTCGATTTGCGGCGCAGATTGGGTTTATAAATATCCCCTGTGTTCAGCAGCCAGTGCTGTTCAATTAGCGTTTCCAGCACGTCATTGAGTGCTTCGCGGCTCAAGCGTTCGTGGGTAGGTAACGCGTCCATATGATTGCACAACGCGGTATAGCTCATCTCACGTTCGCGCAGCAGCACGCGCATGACCTTGTACTGATCCGGTGGCAGCTTTGCCAGGTCAAGCACGCTCAAGCCGTCGTCGGACTCGTCGTTCTGAGGGGATTGACTGTCGTTTAAGTCGGACATGCGATGGCTCCGTTCTGCCTGGCTGATCGGTACAGATGATAACGGCGGGACGTAGGCTAGGTCATGTATAGCACAGGCCGTTGATCGTCGCAATTACCAAATATTTATAAAGCCAGTCGTGATGGGAAGGGTATGTTACACTTGGCTGAAAAATCAGGTAGAAGCCGTCCTATGAGCAGTGATGCCCCAAATTGGTCCTATATCAGCCACGAACTACGCACACCGCTAAACCACATCATCGGTTACAGTGAACTGCTGATTGAAGAGGCGGATGAGCGCAAAGAGGCCGCCCTGATCGAGCCTTTGCAACAAATTCGAGCAAAGGGTAAACAATTGGTCAGTATGTTAGGCGAAGTTTTCAAGCAGGATATACCCGAATCGCCATTGCTTCGCCTGAAGATGGCACATGATGATCTGTGTGCTGTTGCCGGGCGGGTTCAACAGTCGAGTACGGGTCTACAGGCAAATGCGCCGAATGATCTGCTGCCTGATCTGAAAAAGATCGAGAGTGCAGCCGATCAGTTTGTGGCGCTGGTGAAGCAGTTTACCACTCCTTAAACGATGAAAATCGAGATAATTTTGTAAAGTAACCTGCCGGGTACAAATTGCCGGACGGGTGTACACTCTCGCATGGCGCTCATTGGAGGACTCGTACAGAATGCAATCATTATTCAGCCCCGCCATCGCCTTGATGAACCGGCTCAAATATCCGCAGAAATTCCTGCTGATCGGGTTACTGTTGCTGCTGCCGCTTGCTCTGGTGATGAGTCAATACATTGCGCGTGTCAACGATGTGACCAACTTTGCCTCGAAAGAGCAGTTAGGCCTCGTCTATAACGCGCCGCTCATCAAGTTTTTGCAAAATGTGCAGCGGCATCGCTCAGCGGCGGCGGCCATGCTGAACGGCGACCCAAATTATAAAAATGAAGCGGAACGCATCGAAAGCGACCTGAACGACAATATCAAAGCCGTTGATGAGGTCGATGCACGGCTTGGCGGAACGCTTGAAGTGAGTACCGGGTGGCAAAACCTCAAGAAGCAGTGGAACGACCTCAAATTCCGCTACCCAATTATGAACGCCGCACTAAGTTTTGAGAGTCACACCACCCTTATCAACAACGTGCTGATCCAGATCACGCAGGTGGGTAACAACTCGAATCTGATCCTCGACCCGGATATCGACGCCTACTACCTGATGGATACACTGACCACCAAAATCCCGGAACTTTCGGAATATATGGGGCAAATCCGGGGCTATGGCATGACGGTCATGGCTCGCAAGGTAATTACGCCCGATGAGCGTTCACGATTGGTTGTGTTTACCGGGCTGGCACGCTCGACACTCGATTCCAGTCTGCGCGGCATGGATTACGCATTCAGCAAAAACGCGGCGCTGCAAAAGAAAATGCGCGGCGTGGTGACGGTATTTACGTTGTCGATCAATCAATTTTTGACCGATATTGGTGAGGCGATCCAAAGTACACCGGAGTCGCTCACCGAAGGCGTAGCGGCTGACGGATTTTATACGACGGCGTTGTTGAACTCGGATGCGGTATACATCCTATACGATAATGTTTCGCCAGAATTGAATAAACTGCTGCAAGCACGCATTGATTTGAACACGATGCAGCGTAACGGCGCGCTGTTGGTGGCGCTGATCGGGTTGGCGCTGGCCGTATTCCTGTTCATCGGCTTTTATCTGGCCGTGATCCGCACGATTAGCAGCCTCGATCAGGCGTCCAAGCGGATGGTCGGCGGCAGCAGTGATGCGTCGTTCGCTATCCAGAGCCGCGATGAATTGGCACAAGTGGCGATTGCCTTCAATAATATCGCTACCGAACTGATGACCGCGCGCGATCAGGCATTGGAATCGAGCCGTTCCAAGAGCGCCTTCCTTGCCAACATGAGCCATGAACTCCGCACGCCGCTTAACGCCGTGATCGGCTACAGTGAACTGATCGAAGAAGAATGCGAAGACAGCGGTCAGCAAGAATTTATTCCTGACCTCAAGAAGATTCAGGCAGCGGCCAAACACCTGCTCTCGCTGATCAATGACATCCTTGACCTGTCTAAGATCGAAGCGGGCAAGATGGATGTCTACATTGAACTGATCGACGTGCCAAAGATGATCCACGAGATCGAGACGACGATCATGCCGCTGATCGAAAAGAACGAAAATAAGTTGATCGTCAACCACCCCGATGATATTGGGCAGATGCGCGCTGACCTGACCAAAGTTCGGCAAATTCTGTTCAATCTGTTGAGCAATGCCAGCAAGTTCACCAAGCAGGGCACGATCACGCTGAATGCACTGGTGGAAATCGCTGATAATACCGTCCCCTGGATGGTCTTTCAGGTGCAGGACTCTGGGATCGGCATGACGCCGGAGCAGGTTGGCAAGCTGTTCCAGGATTTCCAGCAGGCCGATGCGTCTACCACCCGCAAATATGGCGGAACAGGGCTGGGACTTTCGATCAGCCGCCGCTTAGCGCAGATGATGGGCGGCGATATTAGCGTTGAAAGCACGCTGAATGTTGGCTCGACGTTTACCGTTCGGCTGCCTGTGGCCGTCCCCAAAGCGCCTGAACCAATGATTAACCTTGACCCGAAGGGCGTCCCGATGCCGATTGGCGCGCATACGATCCTGGTCATTGATGATGATCCAACCGTGCGTGAAGTGATGACGCGCTTCATGCTCAAAGAAGGTTATTATGTCGAGACGGCCTCCAATGGCAAGGATGGCTTGCAGCGTGCCCGCGAACTGCACCCGGACGTGATCACGCTGGATGTGATGATGCCGGGCATGGATGGCTGGGCAGTGCTTTCGACGCCCAAAGGTGATCCTGAATTGGCTGATATTCCGGTGGTGATGCTGAGCATCGTCAGTGATAAGAACCTGGGCTATGCGCTGGGTGCTTCGGAATACCTGACCAAACCCGTCGATAAAGACCGCCTGCTGTCGATCCTCAAAAAGTATGAGTGCGAACTGCCCGTCTGCAAGGTGCTGGTCGTTGAGGATGATGACGCCGTGCGGGAGATGGTACGCCGAATGCTCCAAAAAGAAGGCGTCGAAGTTGAAGAAGCCGCGAACGGCAAGGTGGCACTGGAACGGGTGGCCGCCAATAAGCCTGGCTTGATCCTGCTTGACCTGATGATGCCGGAGATGAATGGCTTCGAGTTTCTGGCCGAGCTTCGCAAATCGGACAGCGGCATGAGCATCCCTGTCGTCGTCGTGACGGCAATGGAACTGAGCCTTGAAGATCGCGCGCGGCTGAACGGTCAGGTATCCTCGGTGCTGCAAAAGAGCGCCTACCAGGGTGAGGCTCTATTTGCGGAGTTACGTACCCTTGTGACAAACTATACCCGCAAGCCTAGTACGCCAAAGGTGACGACGCGTGGCTAAGATTTTGATTGTGGAAGATAACGAAGACAACCGAGATATGCTGATCCGGCGCTTGCAACGGCGCGGATACGATCTGGTGGTGGCAGTAGATGGTCAGCAGGGAGTCGATCTGGCAAACTCCGAAGCGCCCGACCTGATTCTGATGGATATGAGCCTGCCTGTACTGGACGGCTGGGCGGCGACACGGCAGCTTAAGGCCGCGCCACAAACCGCACACATTCCGATCATCGGCCTTTCGGCCAACGCAATGTCCGGGGATCGGGAAAAAGGCCTGGAAGCGGGCTGCGATGACTACGATACCAAACCAGTCGAGATTACCCGGCTTGTCGATAAAATCCAAGCCTTTATCGGGAGTTAGTTTTAACCATGACAACTGCCGGACAGGGTCATTTGCTGGTCGTCGATGATAACGAGATGAACCGCGATCTGCTGTCGCGGCGTTTGCGGCGTGAAGGCTACAAAGTCGATCTGGCCGATAATGGCTACAAGGCACTGGAAATGATCCGTGCCACCAAGTTCGACCTGGTGCTGCTGGATATTATGATGCCCGGTTTGAGCGGCCTCGAACTGCTGCCGCTCATTCGTGAAACGTATTCGCTGGCCGAACTGCCCATTGTGATGGCAACTTCCAAAGATCAGAGCGATGACATTGTGGAAGGGCTGCGGCGCGGCGCGAACGACTATGTGACCAAACCGATTGACCTGCCTGTGCTGTTGGCGCGGCTGAATATTCACTTGCAGCTTAAGCATCTGGCGCAGCTCAAAGATGAGTTTTTGCGGATCGCCAGCCACGATCTCAAAAACCCGCTGTCCACCGTGTTGATGGCCGCGCAAATCGTGCGGGACAGGGTGCCGCCGGGCGCGGTCATGGAAGAACAGTTCTATCAGATGTTGTACTTCATCGTGAAGCACAGCGAAAACATGCAGCGCATCATCTACGACTTCCTGGATTTTCAGGCTGTTGAAGATGGGCAGGTAAATCTGACTTTACTGCCGATATTCCTAAATTCGATGGTGTTCGACGTGATGGAAAGCAACATGCCGTATGCCCAGCGTAAGCAGGTTGTGTTGACGGGCGATCTGTTCAGCACGCTCCCCAAAGTGCGCGCCGATCAGACCCGGATCAGCCAGGTTCTGCAAAATCTGGTAGGCAATGCGATCAAGTTTTGCCCACCAAATTCTGAGGTTATCGTCCGCACGCAGGTGGTGGACAAAATGGTGCATGTTGAAGTGTGCGATAACGGCCCCGGCCTGACCGAAGACGATCTGAAAAACGTCTTCACCAAGTACGCCCGCCTGAGCAATCAACCAACGGGCGATGAAAAAAGTTCCGGCCTGGGTCTGGCGATCTGCAAGCAGATGGTTGAACTACATGGCGGGCAGATCGGGGTTCGCAACAACCCGGATCAAGGCGCGACATTTTGGTTCAGTCTGCCTGTAATGCCCAATCAAACGGCGCTGCTGGTCGAACCGTGACCGCCCGATTGATCGACGGCAAGGCTATCGCGGCGGGCGTTCGTGCCGAAGTTGCCGAAAAAGTGCGGGCATTGCAGCTTGGACGCGGCATTACGCCGGGGTTGGCCGCCGTGCTGGTAGGCGATGATCCGGCTTCGCACACCTATGTGCGGAGCAAACGTAAAGCCTGTGAGGAAGCCGGGATCGCGTCGTTTGGGTATACGCTGCCCGTTGATGTTTCGCAAGCTGAATTGGATCGACTCGTGGCGGAACTGAACGAACGCCCCGACGTTCACGGCATTTTAGTACAGTTACCGCTCCCGGCACACTTGGACGAAGCGCGCGTGCTGAATGCGATCAACCTGAAAAAAGATGTGGACGGCTTTCACCCGATGAATGTTGGACGGTTGGCAATGAAGGGCGGCGAGCCGTTATTCGTGCCTGCGACGCCCGCCGGGGTAATCCGACTGCTGGAAGTCAACGGCGTGCCGATCAAGGGCGCAAACGCGGTTGTGCTGGGGCGCAGTAACATCGTCGGGATGCCCGTTTCGATGCTTCTCTTGCACCGAGACGCCACCGTAACGATCTGCCACAGCCGCACCCACGATTTGCCCTCGATCACGCGACAGGCCGATATTCTGGTCGCGGCGGTGGGGCGCGCGCAGATCGTCAAGGCCGATTGGGTGAAGCCCGGCGCGGTGGTGATCGATGTGGGCACTAACCGGATCGCTGATCCGACTGCGCTAAAGGGATCGCGGCTGGTGGGCGACGTGGATTTCGAGGCGGTCAAGGAAGTGGCCGGGGCGATCACGCCAGTTCCGGGTGGTGTT
>JBBSEU010000201.1:0-11171 GCA_038239365.1 Aggregatilineales bacterium | reverse complement strand
GATGCTTGCCCAGAATGATCACCCGGAGTGGGGCGCACGGCCACTACGCCGCATTATTGGCCGCTCGGTACGCGAACCATTGGCCGATTACTTATTGACCTCCAACCCACCAGCAGGCACAACCGTCAAGATCGATGCAGTGCCGCAAGCCGCCGCGCTCACCTTCTCGACGGTTGAGGCACAGCAGGCGTAACCCTTAAGGACGGAAAAGATCATGTCAGTTTCAGAGCAAATCATGCGGGCGATTGGCGATCTCGTCTCACAGGAACACAAAGATACGTTCAGCGATGTCGATATTCGGGAGAAAATAGGCGTCGACGTAGCGCGCTGGGAAAGTGCCTATGCGCCGGTATTGATGGGCATGAAAACGGATCGCCCGGCCAGCGCCCCGGACAGCGGCGCGAAATATCGCAACATTTTTCAGCAGTTGCGTCCCGGCCTGTATGCGCTGACCGCCTATGGTAAAGATTTGGTGGAAAAGCTCAACCGCCACCCGCTCTCAGGGGAGACGATGGAACTGAACAAAGTCGAAGAGCCGGAAGCGATGGACGGCTTACGGGCGTGGCAGGCGGCTACCGTTCGGTTGTGGAGCGCCACCGAAGACGCCTTCGCTGAACTGAGCCTGACATGGCTGCCGGGCAGCATGGAAGGCGCACCCTGGACAGCGCGCTTGCATTGTGGCGATAAAGCCGAGCCGGGTTGGGTTGAGGATGTGCAGATCATTTCGGCGGCGTCGGTGCAGCAAGCCTTACAGCGGTTGTGGGATCGCGCCAAAGTGCGACATGGCCTGTTCAAAGACACGTCCGATATGGAAATTAAAGCGCCGACGGACTTTCCGGCGGATTTATGGCTGACTACCGCCGAACGCGCGCTGATTGATCGCGCCATCAACACAGTCAAACGCAACCGTGCCGATGCGGCGCTCCGTTTCAGCTACCGTCCTGATCAACGGCTGAGCGCGCGTTGGGTGGTCTGGCTGCATCCATCGAGCGTAGAGCCACCCGAAGGCGCGATCCACGAGGTTCATGCCGCTAATCTGATGCACGCCGTCGATGCGCTGCTCAAAGCGATGGACGGCGCAGCGCAGCAGCACAATCAGGCCGCCTTATCGCTCGATGTGGAGACGCGTGCGCTCACCGAACAAAAGACAGATTTCGGGATGAAGGCGCTCAAAGTGTCGCCTGATACCGATAAAGATGATAAAGAAAATGGCTAGGAAAGATTTGCCTCACCCCCCAGCCCCCTCTCCGCCTGCGGAGAGGGGGAGCGACGAACGCGGCGCGCTGACTTGGCGAACCAATACTGCGCTTTGGAAAACTGTGCAGACATTGGCGCGTCAAATGCGGCATGAGCCAACGCCTGCTGAAAAGAAATTATGGGAATACCTGCGAAACCGTCAGGTAGCAAACCTAAAATTCCGACGGCAGCAGCCCGTTGAACGCTTTATTGTCGATTTCTATTGTGCAGAAAAGCGTCTTGTTATAGAAGCAGATGGCGAAATCCATAACTACAGCCAAGCAGAAGATGCTATTCGCACAGAATTTTTGGAGGATTCTGGATTGATGGTACTTCGGTTTACCAACGATCAGATTATGGATTCCATAAACTGGGTTTTAGATCAAATTATCATAAGCACACACCTTTCAACAACCGCAAGTAGTGATAAGCCTGGTATTGACCCCCCCTCTCCGCCTGCGGAGAGGGGGTTGGGGGGTGAGGCAAACATAAAGGACAAAATTCATAGATGACGAACGAACCGATTAAATTTGGAACGGATGGCATTCGCAGTGTCGCCGGGCAATACCCACTCGATCCGGAGTCGGTGCTGCTCATTGGTCGGGCGCTGGGGCGCTGGCTGCGCGCGAACGAGGGTCTTATGCACCAGGTCTTGATCGGTGAAGATACTCGCCAGAGCAGCGATGAGATTGCCAGTCAATTGACGCGCGGGCTGATGGCCGAAGGCATCAACGTCTATCGCTATGGCGTGCGAACGACGCCCGAAACGGCTTTCTTATCCCAATTTTTTAACAACGTCGGGATCATGGTCACAGCCAGCCACAATCCATTTGAACAGAATGGTATCAAAGTTTTTGGGCCGGATGGCTTCAAGCTGACCGACGATCAGGAAAGCCAGATTGAAGCGTTAATCGCTGATAAAGCATTGGTTGACGCGGCACCTGCAATTGCCGCCGATACCTGGGCAAACAGACCTGTGCAGGGGTTGTACGCGCAGCACTTGTTACCGCATCTCCAGAATACCAGTCAGCCCGCGCCAATCCCAAATAATCTGACTGTTGTGCTGGATTGTGCCAATGGTGCTGCCTCCGCACAGGCCGAAAGCATTTTTACTCAGGCTGGCGCGACGACCTATACCATCAATGCCCAGCCGAACGGCGTCAACATCAACGTGAATGCCGGATCGGAGCATGTGCGGCGGGATCGATCCGCGCTGTTGGCCGCCATTCACGAACACAAGGCGGATGTTGGGATTGCCTTTGATGGGGACGCAGATCGGGTAGTCTTTGTGACGCCAGACGGCATGTTGATCGATGGCGATCACATCCTGGGAATACTGGCCGTGCAAATGCAGTCGGACGGCACGCTGCCCAACGATACGGTTGTGGCGACTGATATGAGCAACAGTGGACTCGAATACTTTTTAAGCGATCACGAAATCAGGCTGGAACGTACCAAAGTCGGGGATCGCTACGTCATGGAGCGGCTTCGCACAGGCGGGTTCGTGCTGGGCGGCGAACAGGCCGGGCACGTTATCCTTTTGGATGAGACCCATACGGCGGGTGATGGTATCTATGTTGGCTTGCTGGTGGCGGCATTGATCGCCAAAAATAAGCAGCACGGCGGCTCAAGCCTGAGCGAACTGGCAAAGGCCATTCCACGCTATCCACAGGTGATTGCGTCGGCGCATCTTGCCAGCCGCTTTGACCTCAAAAGCGTGCCTGGCCTGGCTGATCTGACCGATCAAACTCTGGCGGCATTTGATGGCAAAGGCCGCGACAATTTGCGATTCAGCGGCACAGAACCGAACCTCTTGCGCGCAATGGTCGAGGGCGGCCCCGGCAACAGCCTTGACGATGTGGTGGGTCGTGCGCTGGCCTTATGCAAGCTGGTTGCCGCACACACCGCCAATCCCGATCCGCACATTGATATCGTCGATTGCGTGACCGGTGCGCCAGTTCAATTGAAACACAATTAGCCTATTCAGCTTAGGGGAGTCTTCGCAGATGGCACAAGTACCGAAGTCGATTTTTCGCGCCTATGATATTCGTGGTACCGTTGCAGGCGACGCGCCGCAGCTAACCCCGGACGTTGCAAACCTCGTTGGCAAAGCCTATGGCACCTACATGCAGCGCACGTTCAACACAGATCGCGTATTCGTTGGCAGCGATAACCGTTTAACATCACCACCAATCAAACAGGCCGTCATAGATGGTTTAGTCACGACAGGCTTGCACGTTACGGATATTGGCGGCGTGATGACTCCCAGCGTCTATTTTGCCTCGGCGCAATATGGGGCACAGGGCGGCGGCATTCAGATCACGGGCAGCCACCTGACGCTTGAATACAACGGGATCAAGATGGCCTATGGCAAGCTGGCGCTATCTGGCGATCAGATTCAGGCGCTGCTGCAACTGATCATCAACGATGATTTCAAGGTCGGTCAGGGCACGCTCGATAAAGACCTCGATCTGGTCAGGCGGCACATGGAAACGATTGGCGGCAAGGTTCACCTGGGCGGGCGCAAGCTGCGGATTGTACTGGACGCGGGCAATGGCCTGAGCGGATCGTTCATGGAGCCGGTTTATCAGAAACTTGGCATTGAGGTTGAATGTCTGTATTGCGAACCAGACGGTACGTTCCCCAATCATCTACCGAACCCCGAAGATGAAAGCACCACCCACGATTTGGAGCAGGCGGTCATCGCTCATAAGGCTGATCTTGGAATTGCCTTCGATGGTGATGCGGATCGCTGCGGGATCATCGACGAACACGGCCATCACATCGCGGCGGATCGGCTGCTGGCACTCATGGCACGTGACCTGCTGGCGCGTTCGCCCGGCGCGAAAATCGTGTACGACGTGAAATCGAGTCAGGCATTGACCGACGAGATCGTAAAAGATGGCGGCATCCCGATCATGTGGAAAGCCGGACATAGCCTCATGAAAGCCAAGATGAACCAGGAAGGCGCGCTGCTCGGTGGCGAAGTGAGCGGCCATATGTTCATCGGTGAGAATTACTACGGCTTCGATGATGCCGGGTTGGTTTCGCTCAAGGCGCTTGAAATTTTCAGCAAGACGGAGCAGAGCGTCAGTCAACTATTCGAGAGCATTCCCAAGCTGGTCGCCACGCCGGAGATCATCATGTCCGCGCCCGATGATGTGAAATTCGATGTGATCAACGGCATCAAGGACAAGCTGAGCGCGAAGTATCAGGTGATCGATATTGATGGCGCGCGTGCCAACTTCCCGGATGGGTGGGGACTGGTACGTGCCAGCAACACGCAGCCCGCGATTACGATGCGTTTTGAAGCGCGCACTCGCCCACAGATCGTGGAGTACATGCAGCAGTTCAAGGCGCTGCTGGATGCTTACCCACAGGTTGACGGCGGCAAGCTGAATGAGCAGATCGAAGCGTTCAGCAAGGAATAGATTCGATTGAGGCTAACGGAGCATCAATTTTTGAAGCGACTCAATCGGCGGGAGTTTTTGCGTTCAGCGGTTTTGGCGGTTGGCGGCGTGTTCCTTTCGCATCAATTGCTGATGGTGCGCGCCGCCGATGAGCCGTTCGATATATACCTGACCTTCGATGACGGCCCCACCTCGAACAAGGATTTCAAAAGCGGCCCCACCGATATAGTGTTGCAAATCCTCAAAGATAAAGGCGTCTCCGCCACATTCTTTTTGCATGGTCGCGCCATCAACGATTGGGAAGGCGCGACGCTGATCCGCTACCTGAATGACGGCCACGCCATCGGTAACCACTTATGGCGGCAGGGCGGCAACACTGTACAGGATAACCCGTCGTGGGCGCTCATGGCACGTCAGTACCTTGAAGCCGAAGTTCGTATCCGGCAACTGCTCAAACAGACGGATGAGGCGGTCTATGCGCGCTACCTTGCACAGCCCAAATTGTTTCGGCGTCCGGGCGGCGGCAATGGCCTGAACGATTTTCTGAATCCGAAAAACCTGCGCGATATTCGCTACGAGCCGTATGTGCAGCCCTACAAAGATCAGGTCGATTGGTTGACGGGCGTGTATGATTACAGCGGTTGGCACATCAACGGCGGCGAGTCGATCCCGGCCAGCATTCGCCCGCAAAACGCCGAACAGGAACGCCAATTCATCCTGAACGGCGGGAATGGTTACTATGGTGTGCTGGACTACCTGCAACCGAAGCGTTCCGTCGAAGCCGATCAGGGGTTGATCGTGCTGCTGCATGACGCGGATCGAGATACGTATACGATGCTGCCCAACCTGATCGCGGATTTACGCCAATTGGGTGCTAATTTCCGCTCACTACCGCGTCCCGGCGACCAGCCGAATACCAAAACTGTCGGCATTGGCTATGCGCCAACCGTCACACCCTGAGAAAGTCAAAAGCTATTTATGACGTTAGCTCTCCAACCGTTTCTTGAATTTGCGCTTGACGCCGCCTGGCAAGCCGGACGAATCACACTCGGCTATTTTCAGACGGGCGTTGCCGTCGAACGCAAGGCCGATAACAGCCCGGTGACTATCGCAGATCGCGCCGCCGAAACAAAACTGCGCGAAATGATCAGCCAGGCATGGCCGACGCATGGCATCATCGGTGAGGAGTTCGGGCAAACCGACGGCAGCGACAGCCTGACGTGGATCATCGATCCGATTGATGGCACTAAATCATTTATGCAGGGTGTGCCGCTGTATGGCGTGCTGGTCGCGCTCACCGAAAACGGACGTACACTGGCCGGTGTGGCGCACTTCCCGGCTTTGAATGAGACGGTCTATGCGGCGCGCGGATCGGGCTGTTACTGGAACGGGCGGCGCGCACGGGTTTCGGGCGTTGAGACGCTCAAAGATGCGATCTTTACTTCAAGTGAGATTCGCATTCGTGACCCACAAAAGGCGTTGGCCGTGAAACGTTTGGTGGAAGCGGCCTATATCGGGCGCACCTGGGGCGATGCGTATGGCTATGCGCTGGTGGCGACGGGGCGCGCTGAAGTGATGCTTGATGAACGTATGAAAATCTGGGACTGTGCGGCGCTTCAGGTGATCATGGAAGAAGCAGGCGGCACTTTCACCGATTGGAAAGGTACACCTACCATTGACGCCGGAGAAAGCCTTGCCACGAACGGCAAACTGTTCCCGGCGGTGCTGGAGCTTCTCGCGTCCCGGCCATAACGGATAGGCCTTTGGATATGTGAAAAATTTCCCTTACTTTTGCTTGTTGACACCGCTCAAAAACCCATGTTATACTGATCGCGTCCAATTTATTTAAGTGCCCCTGTGCTGTGAGTGCAGCCAGAGGCGTAGTGTACCTTCGTAGGAGGTTAACACAATGCTCGACTCTACCCTGAATCCGCTGTCCTTTCCAAACGCTGATGATCCTCAACCCGATCAGCGCCCGCTCCCCGAAATCGTTGCCGCTGGAAAACCCGATGAACCCGAAAATCCTGGTTGGGAAACGTTTCCGCTTGCCTATCACGACGTTGAGGGCAAACGCTACTACTCGATCCAAGATTGGATTCTTGGCGTTGCAAAACCAGCAAATACCCGCGTCTTTTGGGGAAAAATGAAACCTCGGCTCAAGAAGGCCAACGTTCAACTGTTGACGTGGTGTCAACAGTTGCCCTATACGGCCAACAATGGCAAAACATATGATATGGATTTTGCCACTGCCGAAGGACTGTACATCATCACGCAGCGCATGGATGCCGAAACCGGACTCCGTGATCGTATCCTTCGCTTTCTGGCAAAGGCGGGCGTCGTAGTCGATGAAGCGCGCGTTGATCCCGACGGCTTGCTGGCACAAGTCGTTGGCAAAAACCCGGATCGTGTGATTGAAGCCGTCATCGAGTTTTACCGCAAGCGCGGCGATGCGGATGAATGGATCGCTTCGCGTATCCTCAGTGTTCAGACACGCAAGTGGTTCGTTTCCGAATTTCAACGCTCACTGCTGTTTCCGCCCGCTTCACCGTTATTCGGCAAGATCACGAATACGATGCGGCGTGGCGTCTGGAAACGTGACACGGGCACACTGAAAAAAGAAATGAACCTCAAGGAGAACGACAGCCTGCGCGATCACATGCCCGGTCTGGCCTTGACTTATGAAATGATAGCCGAAAATGCCTCAGCCTATGTGTTATCGTTCAAACACGGCTTAACCTTTAACGAAGCCGATCAGATCGTCCGCGAAAAATCGGAGTTGGTGGGCAAGCAAGCCGCCGAAATGGGGCGCACCCTGAACATTGACATTGCAACGGGCAAACCGCTGTTGCACAATCTGGATGCGGCGTCCACTTACGACACGGACAGGGATACATCGGAGTCGTCTGAAAACGAGAACTAGCGGTAGTTTACGCCGGGGAACAAGTTCCCCGGCGTGAACGTCGTGGGCTGGGGCTTCACACCAACCCGTGATGTACCTGCAAACTTCGCACCTTGAGCGGCTTCT
The DNA here is from genome assembly GCA_038239365.1 of Aggregatilineales bacterium. GTDB lineage: Bacteria > Chloroflexota > Anaerolineae > Aggregatilineales > UBA2796 > JBBRMW01. The sequence goes on along the minus strand of JBBSEU010000201.1, from coordinate 3,500 downwards.
TTTGCAAAGCACGAATGCCCTGTACCGTTGCAGCAGCAGCAGATAACGTCGTCGCAATCGGAATGCGATACTGATGTGCGGCACTGCGAACCGCCATTCCGTCGTCGTGTGCCTGACCACCCAACGGCGTGTTGATCACCAGTTGAATATCCCCGGCGCGCATCGCATCCAGCAAATGTGGCGATCCCTGACTGACCTTGTTGATCGACTTCACAGGTAATCCGGCTTTTGCCAGGAACTGCGCGGTGCCGTCCGTCGCCACCAGTGTGAAACCCATTTCGTGCAGATCACGCGCCAATCGGCTGGCGGCGCTCTTATCGAAGTCGTTCACGGTGATCGCCACCACGCCGCTGATCGGCAGTTCCGTACCCGCCGCGCTTTGGGCTTTGGCAAAGGCATAGCCAAAGGATGAGGCATGACCCATCACTTCCCCCGTACTTTTCATCTCCGGGCCAAGCATCGCATCGACACCGGGGAACTTGCGGAACGGCAAAACCGCTTCCTTGACGAAAAAACCATCAACTTTCGGCTCATTGGTGAAGTTCAGTTCGGCCAACGTTTTGCCCGCCGCGATCTGTGCCGCCAGTTTTGCCAGTTGAACGCCTGTCGCCTTGCTGACGAAGGGCACGGTTCGGCTGGCACGCGGGTTAACCTCAAGAACATAGACCACATCATCCTTGATCGCAAACTGAATATTGAACAGGCCGCGCACGTTCAGCGCCAACCCGATCTCCTCGGTGTATTCGCGGATTTGATCGAGGTAGAAGTAGCTGATCTTGTAGGGCGGCAAGACGCACGCCGAGTCGCCGCTGTGAACACCCGCTTCTTCGATGTGCTGCATGATCCCGCCAATGACCACCTGCTGCCCATCGCCCAACGCATCCACATCGATCTCGTAAGCGTCTTGCAGGTAGTGATCGATCAGCAAGCCTTTTTGCCAGTCCCACAGTTCGCTGTTGTCATTCAGTGCGAGCGATAATGCGGCATGGTCAAAGGCGATGCTCATGCCGCGCCCGCCCAACACGTAGCTAGGCCGGATCAGCACCGGGTATTCAACTTCCTCAGCAGCGGCAAACACTGCATCGGGCGTGTGCGCGATCCGGCCTTCGGGCTGTGGAATCTCAAGTTTCCGCATCAGGCCGTTGAAGCGTTCGCGGTCTTCGGCCAGATCAATCGACTCGACGCTGGTGCCCCACAATGGCGCTCCGGCTTCGGCCAATGCGTGCGCCACATTGAGCGGCGTTTGTCCGCCGAACTGCACCAATACGCCGTCCGGCCTTTCGGTATCGATCACGTTCAGGATGTGTTCGGCGGTGAGCGGCTCGAAGTACAACCGATCCGCTGTATCGTAATCGGTGCTGACCGTTTCCGGATTGCAGTTGATCATGATCGTCTCGAAGCCCATATCGCGCAATGCGAAACAGGCATGGACGCAGCAGTAATCGAACTCGATGCCCTGCCCGATCCGGTTGGGGCCGCCGCCCAGAATCACAACCTTTTTGCGATCTGTCGGTTTGGCTTCGCAGTCGCGCTCATACGTCGAATAGAGGTAAGGCGTCACCGCTTCAAATTCGGCGGCACACGTATCAATCCGGTAGAAATTGGCTTTGACTCCGGCGGCGATGCGTTTTTGCCGTACAGACCATTCCGAAGAATCGGCCAATTGAGCCAGATAAGTGTCGGAAAAACCCTGCTCTTTGAACACTTTCCACTGTGCCGGCGTGAACTCATCCAAATTATATTTCAGCCGATCCGCTGTATCAGAAACATTGACTAGCTGCGATACGAACCAGGGATCGTACTGAGTGGTTGAAACCGTTGACGCAATGGTTTGTGAATTTGCATGGTGCAACATTTCAGCAACTTGATAGAGACGTTGGGCAGTGGGCGTTTTGAGGGTTTCGGGTGTCACAGCATATTGTTTGGAGCCGAATCCGGCCATCCCAATATCCAGCCCGACAATCGCCTTTTGCAATGCTTCGGGGAAAGTGCGGCCAATGCCCAGCACTTCGCCCACCGATTTCATTTGCGGGCCAAGCGTGCCATCGACGCCGGGGAACTTCTCGAAATTCCAGCGCGGAATCTTGACCACCACATAATCAAGCGATGGCTCAAAGCTGGCTTTCGTCTTGCCCGTAATATCGTTCGTGATCTCGTCCAGCGTGTAACCAACGGCCAGCAGTGCCGCGATCTTGGCAATCGGGAAGCCTGTCGCCTTGCTTGCCAGCGCCGATGAACGCGACACGCGCGGATTCATTTCGATCACCACGACATGCCCATCGGCGGGATTGATTGCAAACTGCACATTCGCGCCGCCCGTCGCCAACCCGACTCGGCTCAGGATCGCGCGTGCCATATCACGCAAGCGTTGGAGTTCCCGATCCGTCAGCGTCTGGATCGGCGCAACCGTGATCGAGTCGCCCGTATGAACGCCCATCGGATCGAGGTTTTCAATCGAGCAGACCACGACAAAGTTATCTTTTTTGTCGCGCATCACTTCCAACTCGAACTCTTTCCAACCGAGTACCGACTGCTCAATCAGAACCGATCCAACGGGCGACTCGGCCAAACCGTGCGCCGCCTTGACTCGTAGTTCGTCCTCACTGTAGGCGATGCCGCCGCCGCTTCCGCCCAATGTGAACGAAGGCCGGATCAACACCGGATAACCGATCTCACCGCCAACCCGGAGCGCATTTTCTAATGTCGTGACCATTTCGCCGCGCGGCATATCCAGACCGATCTCGATCATCGCGTCCTTGAAACGCTGCCGATCTTCCGCCAGATCAATCGAGTCGGCATTCGCGCCGATTAGTTCCACGCCGAATTCTTCCAGCGTGCCCGATTTGGCAAGTTCCATCGCCAGATTGAGCGCCGTTTGCCCGCCCAACGTGGGCAGAATCGCGTCGGGGCGTTCCTTCTCGATGATCAGGCGCAGCACCTCCAGCGTGAGCGGCTCGATATAAGTGGCGTCCGCGAAATCCGAATCGGTCATGATGGTGGCCGGATTCGAGTTGATCAGGACGATGCGGTAGCCTTCGTTGCGAAGTACCTTGCAGCCCTGGCAGCCGGAATAGTCAAATTCTGCGCCCTGCCCAATCACGATGGGGCCAGCGCCAATAATCAGGATGGTTTTTAGGTCAGTTCGTTTTGGCATGTTCTCATTATATCTAACAGTATCCGGTTGTTAAAGCGCGCGGCGTTCCAGATCGGCCACCAGCGTTTTCGCCATTTCAACCAGTTCATAAACATCAATCGGCTTGACCAGGAACAAATCTACCACCGCTGCCGAGCCGTGATGTTCAATCATCGAGTTACCGGTGACAACGACCACCTTCATCAGTTTGGGCGGATGTTCCTGAATATAATCCAGAACGCCCAGGCCGGACAGATTCGGCATATTGATGTCCAGAATCAGCACGTCCGGTTGGCCGTCGCGCTCCAACGCCCGAACTGCCTCAAGGCCATCGGCGGCCACGCGCACCGCAAACTGCTTGTGAGAG
>JBBSEU010000200.1:0-11232 GCA_038239365.1 Aggregatilineales bacterium | reverse complement strand
GCGCCGATCAAGCCGCACTCCTTGAGAATCAGATTGACCACGATCTGAACGTCTCATCACTGATCGTGCCATTGGGCGGGCTGAGTCTTTACCCCAGCATGGTTATCCAGACCTGGCACGCGCCGACGTTATTTGAAGTGATCGCGCACGAATGGAGTCACCATTACCTGTACTTTTTTCCGCTTGGCCTGAGCTATGATTTGCCGGAAACGCGCATCATCAACGAGACGACGGCCACCTTGTTCGGCAAAGAGATCGGGCGCAAAGTGGTTGAAAAGTTTTACAAGAATTACCCCGACATCATGGCCGAACTACCCACCATCCGCGCCACGTCCGGCGCGGCCAGCCCGACGCCAACGCCGCAGCCCAACAACAGTGAACGCCCCGCCTTTGACTACGCCTCAGTTCTCAATGAGACACGCATCACGGTAGATTTCTACCTGCACTTTGGCCTGATCGATCAGGCTGAAACCTACATGGAAGGTCAACGCATCCTGTTTGCCGCGCACGGCTACACGTTCCGTAAAATTAATCAGGCGTTCTTCGCTTTTTATGGCGGCTATCAGGGGACGGGCGGATCGGGCGTCGGCGGCACAGACCCGATTGGCCCCGCAATAACAACCTTACGCAGTCGCCAATCGAATGTTCACGCCTGGTTGGAGCAGATGCGCGCGATCACTACCCGTGCCGAATTGGTCACTGCTGCCAGATAGGTTTGACTGCGTTCAGGTTGGCGAATACTAATCATAGAACTTTTATCAGGTGGGAATCAGGCGCGAGTTTTGGATGCGCTTATACTGAAAATTGTTATTGATGATTTGCACAGGAGTGGTCATGATGCTGCCCCTCAAACGTTTTCTTATCGGCTGTATGTTTGGCGCGCTGTTGTTCAGCCTGCTAAACGCCGCAAATAATCCAAAGGTACAGGCACAGGGCACTGAACCTGCCGCGCTGATCGACTCTATTTTCAACGATCTGAGCCAGAAACTAGGCCGCACGATCACCCGTCGCAATGCCGATAACTGGGATTGGACGGAAGATGTTTACCCCGATACAAGCATTGGCTGTCCAAAACCCGGCCAAACCTACACCAAAGGATCGATACGCGGTTACAAGATCACGATTACGGTCAACGGCGTGGTTTACGATTACCGTGCCGTCAAAGGCAGCAATGCGTTTTTCCGATGCAGCCCGGCAGATACCACGATAGCACCTACAGCGATCCTGGCGGCCACCACTGTTCCAAATGTTCAGGCAACGCTGCCCCCGACAGTTGCTCCCATCGGTGTGGCGACAATAGAGCCTGTAACTGCTCTGCCCGCCACTCAAAATTTACTCGCTTTTATTGCGGCAGACGGCAACGTTCATGTCCTGAATTTGACTACAAACAGTGATACCGTCATCACGCAGGATGCAGAGGTCAAAAATACCATTGAGCGTTTTCAGCCAGACGCGCCTGAAATTCGGCGCTACGCCAATTTGCGCTGGTCACCCGATGGCACGAAACTGCTCTACAGCGAAGTCAAAAGCGGCACGATATACGTGGTAACACCCGGCCAGCAGCCGATTCAGATCGCCACTGATCTGGCATCGGGTAAACCGTATCTGATGCCTGGTGCGTGGTCGCCCGACGGCAGTGAAATCGCTTACGACAAAGGTAGCAATGTATTTATTGTTCCATCTACGGGTGGAATATCACGCGAATTTTTTACCTCCAATAGCGGTTGTGGTGGCTCTGGCGATCAGGCTTTAGACCCGGCCTATCTGCTCTATCGCCAGGACAATAACCTGAATAGCATCCGCCCGCGGGCATCTCAATTGTTTTGGACACTGTCCGGTATTCTGTACACCCCAGACAGTTGCACGCCCTGGATAATGCTCAGTCCAACGGGTCAAACCCTCTGGAAACTCGATATCAATCACGGCAAGTTGTCGCCTGATCAGAAACAACTCGCCAGTTTTACGGTGAGCAAGGGGAAAGCCATCCTCCAACTCACCAATCTGGCAACGGGTCAAACGGTACCTACGACGTTTGACCTACCAGCAAATGTGGAGGCATTGGGCTGGACAGCAGATGGAAGCGCACTTCTATATGAACTCTCGATGCCCGGCGAGTTTGTCAAGAGCAATGCGGACAGCACCACCGGTGGGCAGCTTTTCCCTGAGTGGTGGTCGCGTATGGTTGTTGGTACCAATTCGAGCAGTCTATGGCGGCTGCCGCTCAATAGCGGACGCCCGACGCAACTTTTTGCACGACAGGGCTTCGGCATTGGCAGCATTAGCACTGCCCCGGATAATTCGGGGGTGGCGTTCACATGGATCACCTCTGCCGCACCTATGTTGAAGCTGATCAATGCGGGCAAATCGGCAAGCGAGATCAATGCGGCACTTCCACATGCTGAACTCTACTTCATCCAGTATGATACGCTGACTTATCGACGGCTGGCGTTGGGTGGTCAACCCGCATTCAGCCGGGTAGTACAGCCTGTCGCCCCAACAACCCCGCAAGCGATAAACTGCCCTGGCGCTCCCCTTTCACGTCTGGTCGTTGGCGGTCAGGGGCGTGTGCTGCCCGGCGATCCGAACGATATTCGCCCCGCGCCGGGTGCTGCTTCAATCGGTCAAATTCCGGCAGGCGCGACGTTCATGGTGCTGGAGGGACCAACCTGTACCCCCAATGGAATCGCATGGTGGCGCGTCAGCTACAACGGTCAAACGGGCTGGACGGCTGAAGGTCAGGGCAGCACGTATTTTGTTGAGCCTGCCTAGCTAAGTGACTATCGAACAAACGAGCGATGACTTATAATAGGATAAGCTACGATGCTTTGAGAGATGATGCAGTTATCGCTCTTTCAGGAAATAATCGAACCCGACGCGGACGCGCTGGCACGCTGCCTGACTGCTGATATTATCGCCATCGACGTTGAAACCGAGACGCGCTGGTCAGGGCAGGGGCCGCGCCTTGATTTCGGCCTCAGCTATCCCGCCGCGCTAACCGTCGTGGCGCTGGCCTGGGTCGAGGCTCAGCATATCCAATCAACCGCACTGGCCGCGCCATTCAATGATCAGGTGCAAGCCTTCTTCAAAACACTTCTGGACAAGTCTGCTCTCTTTGTTGCCCACAACGCCGTGTTCGATTTTCGCCAACTGAGCAAGTTCACGGCAGGCCGCGTTCCGGCGCACATCTGGGATACACAGTCGATGGCGCGGCTGCTGCATCCCGCCGTCAATGCCCGCTATAACCTGCTGGCAGTGGCCGCGACGCTGGGCATTCCGTTTCCTGAACGCCAGCAAGCGATGAAGGGTCAGCGCGGAAAGCTGCATCAGTTACCGCTCGATTTGACCTTGACCTACGCTCAGGACGATGCGCGGCTGGCGCTGCAAATTTACCAGAAACAGCGCGAAATAAAAATCGATCCCGATCTGGTGACATGGGAGTGTCGCGCCGTTCGGGAGTATTGCCGGATGGCCGCGCACGGTATTCGCCTGAACGCGCCGTTCGTGGAAAGCCAATTGGTTGAACTGGGCACGCAGCGCGACGAACTGGCAAAACGCCTCCGTGCCGATAAGCTCCTGATGCCAGGCAGTTCGCAAGCCCGCGCACGCTATTTGCACGTGACAAAAGGCATCCCACTGCCGCGCTGGGAACCCGACTCGATCTACTTCACCCGCGCAGGCCGCCATCGTTTGCGGTCAAACCCCAATGCGCCTGTCGAACTCTCCGATCTCAGCACCCGCTCTGATGTGATTGAATCGTACATTGAGGACAACAGCCCCTATGCTGAGCCGTTGAAAGACCTGGCCGCCTACATGGAACTTGATTGGTTACTATCCACGCTCAAGGGACTGCTCGATCACGCCGTTTTGGATGGACGGCTGCACAGTCTGGTCACAACGGCCACCGAGAGCGGCAGACGCGCCTCAAGTTATCCACATATGCAAAACTGGAAAATGCCCGCGATGGCCGGAGTCGCCGTCGGTGACGAAGGCTTTACGCTGGTCGAAATCGACTACAGCAATGCCGAGAACATCATGGCTGCGCTGATCGCTGGCGATGACAACTTGGCGCGGGCTTGCACGGCGGATGATTTCCACGCGACGATGGCCGCCGAATATTTCAAGCAGAGTTGGAATCAGGCCGACAGCAGCCAACGCAAACACCTGCGAAACATGGCAAAGAAGATCACCTATGGCACGGCTTACGGCATGGGTGCTGAACGTCTGGGCGCGAGTATCGACGTAAATACCCAGGAAGCGCAGCGATTAATCCGCGCCAAAGATGCGGCCTTTCCCGCCGTGACCCGTACCCGTGCCGCCGCCAAACGACAGGCGCACGAAACGGGACTGTTATCGCTATGGACAGGTCGATTGGTCGCTGTGCCGTCGGCCTTTGTCGCCTGGAATTTTCTATGTCAGGGCGGCGTCAGCGAAGTCCTCAAACGCGCGATTGTGCTGATCTCAGAAGCCTATCGAGAACGGAAAATGCGTTCACGGGTAGCACTTGATATGCACGATGCGCTCATCCTCGAAATCGCCCATGATGAATGGGCTGCCGCGCTGCAACTTGCCAGCCAGATCATGGAAAATATCACGCCCGCTGAATTGAATCAACGCACAAACCCACCTATTCGATGGCGTGCCAAACCGAACCCGGCAGAAAACACGCACAAATGGGGCGCACTGCAATGGCATCCCCACCAGGATTAGATGCGTTCAGCCGTCAAGGATCGTATCCAGAAACGCATTGCGAGATTTGCCGTTCGGATCGAATTGTCGAAGTAACTGCCGAAATTCTGGCAGCTTTTCGTAACCTGACCGTATGCGTCCCGGTGACATCGTGAACAATTTCCCCCAGTGCAGACGCGCGTTGAACGGTGCAAGCTGCGCTTCGATCAATGGCAGCACTTCTCTGACGGCTGACCAATCGGGCTTCCAGGTGAAGTGTATGGCAACCGAATCCCGATGGTAGCATGGACTCAGCCATAGGTTATCGGCGGCGATGGTACGTATTTCCGAAACGAGCAGATGCGGCGCGAACTGCTGGCGTAAGCTGCTGACGGCGCGCAGTGCGGCTACCGCATGTTCACGCGCTACAAAATACTCCGACTGCAGTTCATTGCCAGCACTCGGCGTCGCGTCGCCTCGAAAATGTGGCAGGCGTTCGTACCAGTGTCCCGGAATGCCGAACTGGACGGTACACGGTTCGCCCGAAAGCTGAGCAATTGGGTGCATTTGCTTTGTGGCAGGCGTTGCGCCAAAGAAATCAGATTGTGCTTTACCTGAGATGGAATCGCTTTGCCGACGTTTTACCCAGACCTGATCAAAATAGTCGTGCTGCCAATCAGTGAACAGGCTGACGCTGTAGGCACTCGCCATGATCTCATCAAAATGAGCGTCCACCCGTGCTACAGGCAAATGTTCGTAGACCGACTGACTCATCTCAAAAGCAGACAGCAGGTCAAGCGTGAGCTTCACGATCACGCCCAACCCGCCCAGGTTAATGACTGCTCCGTCAAACTGTTCGCCGTCCTGTTCTCTCGATAACTGAACCAGATCGCCGTTACCCGTGACGATTTCCAGGCCGGATATGGCTGTCGATAGGGTCTGGTTGCGAATACCCGATCCATGCGTTGCGGTTATGCAAGCGCCCACCACCGAAATATGTGGCAGTGACGCCAGATTATGCAGCGCGAATCCTTCGCAGTGAAGCAGCGGGCACAGATCGCGGTAGGTGACGTTGCCTGAAATAGTCACACTGCGCTGTTCATGATTGATGCTCACCGTCGGCTCAAATTGTTCAAGTGAAATGAGGTTATCAGTCGAGTCGGCAATCCCGTTGAAAGAGTGGCGCGAACCCAGCACCCTGAGCTTTTTTAAGCGTTTGACCAGCGTTTGTACTTCATCAGTCGTTTTGGGGTAGTACACATTCGCGGTGCTGTATTCGTAGTTGCCCGCCCAGTTTTTAATCGTCCCGATCATTTGTACAGTCTCATTTCGTCAAGTAGTGGCACATGAGCATATCCTGAAATCGTTTACCCGGCTTACTTGACATCCGACTGAAAACGGTTTATAGTGATTCACATCGGTGTGAAGTATTCACATTTGTGAAAATCTATTCATTCAGATCAAATAATTCGCGCTTGTTTAATAAATTGATTGACCGAGGTGTTGATGGCTCAGGCCGATAGTACGCTGCTTGTACAGCCACAAGCCGGGACGCGCACAAAGCCGCGCCGCCGTTTTTTTTCGAGTGAGAACCCCTGGCTCTGGCTGACGCCTGCGCTGGCCTTCCTGCTGTTCTACAGCATTTTCCCGCTGTTTTACAACCTGTATCTGAGCTTTAACGAGTGGCAGACCCGCAAAAAAATCTTTGTCTTTCAGGGCTTTGATAACTGGACAAAGCTGCTGGCTGATGAGCGCGCGGTCAACAGTTTGAAGATCACCTTCACCTACACTGTGATCGCACTCGTGATCGAGCTGCTGCTTGGCCTGACAATTGCGCTTCTTCTCGATGCGCGTCCCTGGGGAGCGAATATCATGCAAACGCTGATCATCCTGCCGATGGTTACTGCGCCGTCGATTGCCGGGATGCTCTTTCGGCTGCTTGAACACTCCGAATATGGTGTCATTAGTTGGGTATTGTACGGCGCAGGAATCATCCCGAAAACGGAGCCGCTGCTTGGCGGAACGGGGGTAAATGCGCTTGCCGGGCTGCTTGTCGTCGATATATGGCAGTGGACGCCGTTTTTTGTGTTGATCTTGTTGGCAGGGCTAAAGGGATTGCCGCAGGAGATCATGGAAGCATCTCAGGTGGATGGTGCGGGCTGGTGGAATCGACTGGCGCGCATTAAGATTCCACTTTTGCGCGGCGTGCTGACGATTGCGATCCTGTTTCGATTGGTAGACCTGTACAAAGTGTTCGACTATGTGCTGGTGATGACGGCAGGCGGCCCCGGCCAGAAGACGGAAACGATCAGCTTCTACGGCTACGTGCAAACCTTTCAGCAGCTTAAATGGGGTTATGGCGCGGCGCTGGGCATTGCGATCATGCTTTTGGCGTGGCTAACCGCCTTCATTTACCAGAAGATTTTTCGGATCAAGTGGTAGTCAGGAGCTAATCATATGGCAACCACCGTTTATTCACAGGGTCAACTAGACTGGCATCGTCAGCAGAATATACAGCACCGCAATCAACGCCTGAGCAAACTCGCGTTAACCATTGTGTGTGGCGTGATCGTGCTGATCTTCATCTTCCCGATCTACTTCTGGATCAATGTCTCGCTCAAGCCGTTGACTCAGATTTTCACGCTGCCGCCGCAGCTTGGCATTGCCAAAGTGAGTACCGCCTCCTACAGCGTCGTGATTGGTGGCAGACCCTATCTGGAAGTGATCCGCGAAGAAGCCGAGTCGAACAAGGGCACGGGCGGCGCGGGCACAGGCGGTTACTACGCGATTCCATTCCTGCGTGATAGCCTGATCATCGCGGTTGGCAGCACCACCCTCGTAATCCTGACCGCCACGATTACGGCCTATGCGCTCTCCCGCTTTACCATGCGTTTCAAGCAAAATATCGTTTTCTTCATCCTGTCGACACGATTTTTGCCGCCAGTCGTGGCCGCGCTGCCGCTCTACCTGATGTATAAGCAATTCGGTTGGATCGATACCTATGGCGGATTGATACTGGTTCATGCGGTAGTCAACCTGCCGATTGCGGTCTTGCTGCTCAAGAGCTTTTTCGATGATATTCCGCAAGATTTGGATGACGCCGCAATGGTCGATGGCTGCACTCGCTTTAGTGCCTTCTGGCGGGTGCTGGTTCGCTATGTCGCGCCGGGGATCGCGGCGGCGGCGGTCTTGTGCCTGATCTTCTCGTGGAATGAATTTCTGCTCACACTGTACCTGACTCGTTCGGATATTCGCACACTGCCTGTTGCCATGTCCACCTTTGACTCATCATCGGGTGGCACGGAATGGGGATTTATGGCGGCAGCCGGAACAGCAGGCATGATCCCGGTTTTCATTTTCATTTTGTTTGTACAGCGTCACCTGGTACGCGGTTTGACGCTGGGTGCAGTGCGCGGCTAAAGCCCCTCTCCTTCGGGAGAGGGGTTGGGGTGAGGGCAAATTTTTTGGCAAGGGGGTGATGCGTTCCAGGGTAGGCCGGAAACCTGCAAGTTTCGTGTCTCATACCAAAACAAACGCCAATTTAGCTAGAGGAATTTTTAGAGATGAACCAGAAAGATCGTGATCAGCGGCTATACGTCGCTCAACAGGGCGAAAAACTGCGTAAAGGCGCTATCAGCCGTCGTGAATTTATGAAGCGTGTCGGGTTGGCCGGGTTCGGGCTGGGCGCGTTCGGGGGAATACGTCCCTTCAGCGCCATACCGCACCTGACCGACGAGCGTTATGAACAATTGAAGGGCATGTCCAGCACCGCCTGGCAGAATACCGATATGGCGAAGTGGCTCAAGGACGTGGGCGGCAAGTTCAAGGGGCAAACCGTTCGCATCGCTTCCGAATCCACCGCGCCGAGCCAGATCACCAGTGATTTGGCCGCCAAAGAATTCGTGACCGCCACCGGGATCGACATTAAGTGGGAGCAGTCGCCGCTCGATCAGGTCCTCTCCAAGATCACGCAGGACACGGCCACTCAGTCGCCCTCGAACGATATTTACTACCTCGATCAGTCATGGGTTGGCCGCTTCGTGGAAGACACGGTTGATCCGCAAAGCTACTTCGATAAGAAGGGCAGCGAATTGAACTACCCCGGTTACGACTTCGCGGACTTTGTGCCCGAACTCGTCCCGGCACTGGCGGCTTACGGTGGTCGTCTGGTCGGTGTGCCGTTCGATATTCCGATTTTCATCTATGCCTATCGCAAAGACGTGTTCGATAAACTCAAGCTGAAGCCTGCCACAACGATGGCTGAATATTTGTCAAACGCGAAAGCGATCAACGATGCCAAGCTGACCAACGCCGACGGTTCGCAGATTTACGGCGTTGTCGGTGAGTGGAAATCCGGTCACTATGCGCTTCAATGCGACTGGACAGCGTGGTTGTGGTCACATGGTGGTTCGCACTTTGGCAAGGACGAAAAGGTCACGATCAATGACGATGCCGCTTTAGCTGGCGCGAACTACATGCTCCAATTGGCGGAGTACATGCCGCCTGGCGCAACGTCGTGGGATTGGTCAGGCGCAGGCGATGCGATGACCGCCGGACTTGGCGCGCAAACGATCCTCTGGGGCGAATTCTTCCCCGGCTGGGACGGCAAAGACTCGAAGGTCAGTGGCATGATCGAAACCGCCGATCTGCCGAAGGAAGATGCGCTCCGTAAAAAGAGCGAAACGAGCTACGACGAAATCCCCGGTATCGGCCATCAGGGAGGTAGCTGCCTGGCGCTCTCCAAGTACAGTAAGGTTCAGGATGCGGCCTGGGTATTCCTGCAATGGGCAACCTCGAAGGAAACGATCATCGCGGCAGCGGCGACCAGCAACACACCCGTCCGCACCTCGGCGTTCAATGACAAGAGCGTGCTGGACAAGGCAAAGGTTGTGGCTGGCACAACTCGTCACTTCCCGGCGGTGTTGAAGGCGATCAAGGAACGCATGGGCACGGAGCCGCACTTCCCCGGTTGGGCGACGGTTTCCAGCACGGGCGGCCCGATCCCGACTGAACTGGGCAAGATGACGACCAAGTCTCAGGATGCCAAGACCACGCTGAACAACATCGCTAAAGCGATTGAAGCGGGTTTGAAGGAATAGTTTTTAACCGTTTTACGCCGGGGAATAAATTCCCCGGCGTAACCTCATAACAGGACTCCATGAACGCGCAAAAAGATTTAGTGATTGGCGTTGACAGCAGCACTACCGCATGTAAGGCGATTGCCTGGGATCGACAGGGACACGCCGTAGCGGAGTCGCGCGCCGCCTTAGAAATCCTGACACCGCAGCCGGGCTGGTATGAACAGCACGCCGAAGATTGGTGGACGGCGGTGTGCAGTGTTTTGCGTGGCGTGGTGGCACAGGTTGGTGAAGGGCGAGTCGCCGCGTTGTGCATCACCCATCAGCGCGAGACGTTTGTGCCTGTCGATGAACACGGCCACGCCATCCGAAACGCACTGCTCTGGCTCGATGAGCGGGCGCGGCTGCAAGTGGCCGAACTGGATCGGCGGGTGGGCAATGATTACATTCACGAACTGACGGGCAAAGGGCCGTCGACCAAACAATCACTCCCCAAATTATTATGGCTGCAAACGCACGAACCCGATGTCGTAAAGCGCACTTATAAATTTTTGGATGTTCATGCTTTTTTGGTGCATCGTTTAACGGATCGTTGGGTGACGAGTATCGCCTGTGCCGACCCGATGGGCGTGATCGATATGCAACATGGGACGTGGGCAGTCAATTTGATGAAAACCCTCGACATCGATCCCGATAAATTTGTTGATTTAGTAGCACCCGGCTCGGTTATTGGCGAGATCACGCCGCGCGCCGCTGAGCAAACCGGATTATCGGCGGGACTGCCTGTGATCGCAGGGGCAGGTGATGGGCAATCTGCCGGGTTAGGCGCGAACATTACCGCCCCTGGCCGCGCCTATTTGAACCTCGGAACGGCGATGGTCTCCGGTGCCTATGCAGATCAATACATCTCAGATAAGAGTTTCCGAACGCTTTGTTCGCCGATTGCGGGCGCGTTCGTGCCGGAAGCAGTATTAGGCGGCGGGACGTTTACGGTAAGCTGGTTCGTGGAGCAGTTTGGGCACGATCTTCGCAACCTGAATCTATCGCTTTCGCCGGAAGAACTGCTCGAAGCTGCCGCCGCCAAACTACCACCGGGCGCGCTCGGCCTGATGCTTGTGCCTTACTGGAACACGGTCATGAATCCCTACTGGGACGCCAGCGCGACGGGGATCACCATTGGCTGGACGGGCAACCATAAGCGCGAACATTTCTACCGCGCGATTTTGGAAGGGATCACCTACGAACATCGCCTTTCCACCGAAGGTGTGGCACGCGCAACAGGTCAACCGATCCACGAATTTATCCTGATGGGTGGCGGATCGCGCAGTACGTTGTGGTGTCAGATCGTGGCCGATGTGACCGGGAAAAAGGTCACACGTGCCAGCACCAGCGAAGCGACCAATCTGGGTGCGGGTATTTTGGCGGCGGCAGCAGCGGGTTGGTATCCAAACGTTCGTGAGGCAGCAAACGCCATGACCTCCACCGGACG
>JBBSEU010000199.1:0-11251 GCA_038239365.1 Aggregatilineales bacterium | reverse complement strand
TCCAGCACGAATTTCAACGATCACGTTTTTGTCGTCGCGCGGGTCTTTGGGCAGCAGGATCGTCGTCAATTCGCTTTCGAGCGTCGTAAGCTGCGTTTCCAGCGAAGTCGCTTCTTCCTGCGCCATTTCGCGCAGTTCAACGTTCGGCTCAAACTCGATCATCGCCCGCGCGCCATCGAGTTCATCTTTCACGCGCTGGTACTGATGATAGGCTTCTACCACCGACTCGATCTTGGAGCGTTCCTGCGCGTATTCGGTCACTTTGCTGTAATCGCCATTAAGCACTTCCGGGTCACTCAACAGCCGACTCAATTCCGTATACCGGGCTTCGATCCCGGCCAATTTGTCAAACATGGTCAAACATTCCGCTTGTCTATCTCAGTTCAAAAATTCAGCCCGGCAAAAGCATTGCCAGGCTGAATTATAGCTTATCTTGACTTTAACCCCGACTCCTCCCTGATTTTGGAGAGAAGTCGGAAAGAGATGTTAGTGCGATCTGGCTTTCAGGTAGAAGCCCGCTGCCACCGCGCATACCATTGCGATCCCCGCGCCAAGCAGCAGTACCGTCAGGCCGTCCAGATCATTACCATAGCCCGTCGTCGGCAGCACTGCGCCACCTGTCGCCAACGGTATACTGACCGTGTTCGAGTTGACCGTAGCACCGCCAGGGAAGCCGACACTTGCCGAGTTGGTGATCACGGCGGGTGACTTAACGCCACTGTTGACTGTCGCCGTAACATTGATTGTCACTACTTGTCCGACAGCCAGTGTACCAAGTGCAATGCTGATGTTGTTACCTGTCGTTGTGACCGTTCCGGCGCTGCTGGTCGCGCTCTTGACAGTCAGGGTATCGGTTGGAACGTTATCTGTCACCGTCGCGTTCGGAATAGCGGCAGATGTCGAGTTGGTGACGGTGATTGTGAACGTAATGTCCTTACCCGCCGCAGTACTCTGGGTGCTGGCCGCCTTCGTGATCGTTAAACCAGAAGTCGCCCCTGGCGTAGTCGTTGTTGTCGTTGAGCCAATGGTCAACGATGGTGCAGAAACGGTTACGCTCACAGTTGGTAGCTGTGTACCCAAAACCGAGGTGCCTGAGCCTGTGAACGTGTACGACAGAGCTAGCGTTGAGCCATCGGCTGCCGCGACCGTGTGCGAACTGGTGAAGACCACCTGTGAGCCGGGTGCAACCGTAACTGTGGTACTTGGGCTAAATGTATCGCCCGATTTGTTACTACTGGCGGTGATTGTCTCCGATACGCAGCCATTGTTCGTGACCGTCGTTTGTGTCGTAACAGTGCTGCCAACGGCAACAGTTGTTGTACCCGACGGACTGGTGATCGTCGGGCCGCTGGTGACAGTCAGACCCAAACGCTGCACCGCGATGGTTTGCCCAAACTGTACTGTAATCGGCCCCTGAAGTTGCGGTATAGAAGAAACCACGGCCACTGACGGAACTGGCGATAGGCTGCACGTATCTGTCGCCTGTATGATATAGGTAAAGGTGAAGGTCTGGCTGCCACCCGGTGACAGGTTTACAGGCGTGTTGGGTATGGGCGTCAGCATATTCGAACCGTTGATCATCAATGCGCCTAGAACGCCGCTCAGTGCATAACCGTTCGCATTGACTATGAGCCGGAAAGTTACCGTATCACCGATCACGGGTGTCGACTTATCTACCGTCAGGACAGCAGACGGCGGGGTGGGTGGTGTTGTGGCCGTCGGCGTGTTGGATGGCGTTGGCGTATTGGATGGGATTGGCGTACTCGATGGGATTGGCGTATTCGACGGCGTATTCGACGGCGTTAGCGTGTTTGACGGCGTCAGTGTTGGGGTGCTGGTTCGTGTTGGCGATGGTGTGTAGGTTGGGAAAAGTTCCGGGTGAGCCGACCAGCTAAGCGTTAATCCTGTACTGGACGGTACATGGTGAACGACAAAGGGTGCTGCTGCAGGCAGCGCGTTAACCACTTTAATATCGCCAGTCGTAATGTCTGCATAGGCAATACGGAGGCCATCTGGACTCCACGAGGGAGAGGCTTTCAAGTGGTTATCGGTTGTGCCGTCTGTCGTAATGCGGGTTGAAGTTGTACCATCGAACACATACACATCGTAACCGGTACCAGCCGCCGCAATATTGGCCTTGTTCGAGATATAAGCCAATTTATCGCCTACCGGATTCCAAGCCGGATCGATGTTAGCAGAACCGACAGTCGTTGCATCCAAAGCCGGGGTAGGCGTACAGGCGGGTGGCGTCGTGCAACCTGCAAACACGCTTTCCAAAGTCGGATCAGAATAGCCAGTCTGGGTTGCAAATGTAATGGCGTTGTTGGCTTTGCTCCACGAAAGCTGACCCGCCCGAACGCCCAAAATCAACAGCGTCGTAACCGTTCCAGGTGAATTTGTAAAGTCAATGATGTTCAGGGTGACGAAATTACCTGGGCTGGGTTTGGCAACGAACGCAATACGATTTGGGGCAGCCGGATTTGGGTCCCAGGCAACCGGGGCAAGTGGCTTCACTGGATTGTACGGGTCAGGACCTATCGGGTAAATGGTTTGTCCGGTGGTGACATCCAAAATGCCCAGGTTGCCTTCGTTATTCGTGAAAGCGACCTTTTTACCTGTCGGGTCCCAGACGGGCATCGAAAAGCCGGGCGCAACGTTTGTCCCAGTCAATGCGACAGGTGTATCAGTGGCAAACGGATTGACCGTGTACAGGTTACTGGTTACGTTACCCAAATCAGAACCGCCGTAGACGATTTGTTTATAATTGACACCAAACGGTGGGAATGTGACAGGTACCGTCGGCGTAAATGTGTTCGTCGGGGTGAAGGTATTGGTACCCGCTTGTGGCTGGATCGCGTTACCGCCGTTGATCACGGGCGGAGCAGCGGTGCTGTTCGCGTGCGTAACGGCTTGTGGCGCACTGGCCGCGCCGCGCAATACCTGCAACGCATCCACATCAATATAAAACTTTTGGTTGGTGTTGCGGAATTCGACGGTGTGTTGACCATCCGGCAAATCATTGATGGTCAATGGCACTTGCCACGCCGGGGTATCGGAATAGTTATTCACACTCCGATACAGCGCGCCGTCAATATATACATCCATCAAACCGCGATTGATGTACGTCACACGGTACAGTGTGAAGCCCGTCCCCTGAAAGCTAAAGCTGACGCGGGCATTCAAATCATTCGAGAAGTGCATCGTGCTGTTGAGTGCTGCCGGGTACAAATTACCCTGATACCACACACCGCTGTAGGCAAAGCTGGGGTCGGTATCGTCGTACATACCTGGCCCGGCAGCCTGTGCTGGCGCGGCGGCGCGCTGGTTCTGGACGCGCGAAACACCCGGCGGCAAGTCATTGTTGGCGGCGGCCTGGGCGGGCGTCACACCGCGCCCCTGCACGGCCAGCAGGGTAACGATCAGTAAGGTGGCAAGACTCACCAGCGTTAGCCCGAAAGCCAGGACGCGGCGGCCTGGAGATAATGACGCTAAACCGTTCATAAATTATGACCCCCGTATAATGTCTGCAAAAAGCGCCAGGCGTTTCTGTTATAAATGGGCATCGGTAACGCTTTGGGGCTAATCCTACCACATTTATATAGTTTGCGTGTCGGCTTGTTTGTGCAAGATATGTCCGAAAATTTCGCGTGTTCGGCTGGCAGCCTGTTCCCATGTCGCAAAAGTTGCCGCTCGCGCCAACCCACGTTCACTTAAGAGTCGGCGCTGCACTGGATCGAGCAACCCACTTAAGGCAATGGTAATGGTCGGCGGATTCGTCGGATTGAACAACAGTGCCGCTTCACCAACCACTTCCTCAACAATTGGTGTTTGGCCGCACGCCATAGGTACACCCGCTGTCATTGCTTCGAGCAGTGGAATCCCAAAACTCTCACAAGTCGAAGCGTACACGAACCCCACTGCATTGGCTAGCAATGTCTTGACCCGCTCATGGTCGATGCCACCCGTAAAGATCACCTTGTCAATTAAAGCTAATTTCGCCAACAGCAATTTTAAGTCCGCAAAATAGCGTTCATCATAAACTCGCCCGACGATCACCAAACGCCATTCGCAATCGGGATGTTCAACTAACAACCCGGCATAGCCTTCGATCACTTCGCCCATGTGCTTATACGGCCAGATGGCCGAAACGTAAAGCAGGTAAGGAAATGGAAATGTCGCGCTGGACGGTAACGCCGAAGCAGGTTGCAAATCCAGCCCGTAATTGATGACGGCAGTCTGTGACAAATCCACTTTGACACGGTTCAGCAGCGCCCTACGCAAATCTTCGGAAACAAAAATTGAGCAGTCAGCACGCGCAATAGATCGCTCCATTAATCGGCCAATCAGTTGATAACGGATATAACTACGAAAATTCAGCCGAGTAACTTCCGGGCAATAAGGCATTGCGTTTTGGAGTAATACGACGGTAGGCATCTGCGCCCGAAACGGGATCAGATTGCCGGGGCAAAACAGCACATCTAATTTGGCACGATTTACGATGTTCGGAAAGACGATTTGCTCCCACAGCAGGCGCGCTGCAAAATGCCAGCCTGGAATCCGAAAAACATGGAACTGCACGTTTTCCCCGGCGACCTCTTTCAAAGCGCAGAATCCATCCGGTGTGGTAAACACACTGATCCGATCCGACGAATCGCGCCAAGCGTTCAATAATCGTTGCAAGTGGATGCGCCCACCGCCTTGTTGCAGCCGAAATAGTGCGTCGATTCCGATGTGCATAACCCGATCCCTGACCGCGTGCTATAATTCACCCTTCAAAAATGATACCCCGCAAACTCAACCTGGAGTTTTCTCGATGGACGACTTTTTATTTCGCGGTGATCTGGCTGAGATCGATCCTGATGTAAGCGATCTGATCAATCTGGAAGCCGAACGACAGGCACGCCGCCTGATCATGATCCCTTCTTCCTCGACCATTCCCTGGTCAGTTCGTGAGGCGTTGACAGCGGCCTTTCACAACATTTACGCCGAAGGCTATCCGCCCGAAGAAACGCGCACCATGACTGAGAGCCAAATCCTGGATTTCGATGCGCGTCTTGCCGAATATCGGCGCTATGGCGATCCGCGTTACTACAAAGGTACGGAGTTCGCCAACCTGATTGAGGCGTTGGCACGGCGGCGCGGCGCGGAACTTTTCGCCACAGATCATTACCCTGCCGACAAACTATTCGTCAATGTGCAGCCGCTCTCCGGCGCACCTGTGAACAGTGCTGTCTACACGGCACTCATCCAACCCGGCGATGTGATCATGGGACTCGATCTGCTGCATGGCGGCCACCTCTCACATGGCAGCCCGGTAGCACGTTCCGGCAAGCAGTACAAAGCAGTTCATTATGGCGTCGATCCGAAAACCGACCTGATCGATTATGATGGCGCGCAGGCACTGGCGCTCGAACATCGCCCCAAAGTGATCATTGGTGGTTATACGTCGTATCCCTGGGCACCTGACTGGGCACGCCTTCGACAGATTGCCGACGAGGTGGGCGCATACCTGCTGGCCGATGTGTCGCACGTTTCGGGCCTGATCGTGGCGGGCGTCTATCCGTCACCTATCGGCATCGCCGATATTGTGACGATGACGACCCACAAGACGCTTGGTGGTCCACGTGGCGCGATCATGATCACGCATAAATCCGATCTTGCCAAAAAATTGGATCGCGGTGTATTTCCCGGCGAACAGGGCGGTCCGCATATGAACACTGTTGCGGCGTTGGCGGTCGCCTTCAAGCTGGCCGCGACTCCGCAGTTCAAAGACTTGCAAGTACAAACCGTTCGCAACGCAGCGCGCCTTGCCGAGCAGCTAAGCGCGCATGGTCTACGTATTCCACACGGCGGTACGGATACCCACCTGTTGTTAGTCGATTGCAAATCAGTGGTGGGTGAAGATGGTACGCCGCTCAGTGGTGATATGGCTGCGCGTCTGCTTGACCTGATCGGGATCACCTGCAACCGCAACACCATCCCCGGCGATACGACAGCCGCCCGCCCGACAGGAATTCGTCTGGGCACGCCCTGGATCACGCAGCGCGGTTTCCGTGAACCAGAGATTGACCGCCTGGCCGCGATCATCGCTACGGTTCTCAAAGCCTGCAAACCATTCAGCTACGATGGCAAGGGCGGCAAAGCGGATTGGCGCGCCAAGATCGACTTTGACACCTATTTGCAGGCACAGTGCGATGTTGCCGAGTTGTGCGATCAGGCCGGATTAGATTACATACTGCCGGTCATTGGCGACCACATGCCGAATGCAGGCCGCAGCCACTTGGCCGTCTGGCAGGGCGATCCAGCGCAGCCGCGCACGATCACCATTTCAGGCGAACATGCTGCCGAATTTTTGTCGGTTGCCCTCACGAGCAGTGTTTACGCCCTGAAAACGGGTGAACGTCAAAAAACGCTCCTGCTCGAAGCGGATGGTTCGGTCATGACCCCCGCGCTTCTGGTTCGGGATGATCAAAATCGGTTCACGCTGCATGTGGCGCATATAGGCGCGCGCGCGGCGTCCTGGTTACGGGCGCTCTCGGATGGCTTTGTGATCTATGACCCGGTTGATGTGTACGGCAAGCTGCCCGGCCCGGTAGCGATCAATCTACTTCCCCAAATTCCCGACTTATTGACCGACGAATTGGACGCGATTGAAACAGACGCGGCGTTGTACGATCTGGGCAAACCCTATTTTATCGGCAGTCGGGGCGCGCAGTACGCCGGTCCGCGCTGTGAGGCATTGCCCGTTTTCAATTGGACTGAACCCGCCGATCAACCGCTCAAACAAACCTCATCAAACGCGCTGCATCGTGAAATGGGCGCAAAGATGGTGCCCTTCGCAGGTTACGATATGCCCGTCTGGTACTCGTCAGTCAGTGAAGAACACGCCGCCGTTCGCAAGGGTGCGGGTTTGTTCGATGTGACGCACATGGGCGTCTGGGAAGTGCGCGGCGCGGCCAGCGAGGGATTCCTGAACGCGCTCACGACCAATGATGTCAGCACGCTTGAACCAGGACAATCGCACTACAGTTATCTGTTAGGCGTCGATGGCGTGCCGCTCGATGACATCTTCGTGTACCGTCTTCAACCCGACAGGTTCATGATCGTCGTCAATGCCAGCAACAATGATAAAGATTGGGCGTGGGTGAATGCCGTTCGTGACGGTCAGGCACTGATCGACCCGGATCGTCCGGGCGCGACGGTGCTGGCACATCCTGATCATGTCACATTGCGCGAT
Organism: Aggregatilineales bacterium; assembly: GCA_038239365.1. GTDB lineage: Bacteria > Chloroflexota > Anaerolineae > Aggregatilineales > UBA2796 > JBBRMW01. The sequence goes on along the minus strand of JBBSEU010000199.1, from coordinate 4,014 downwards.
TTGCGCGATCCGACCAATGGCAAGGATCAACGTGTCGATATGGCGTTGCAAGGGCCAAAGAGTCGGGACGTGCTGCTCAGTTTGCATGGCTCAGAGGCCGACAAAGCGAAGATCAAGGCGTTGGCCTGGAGCGGTGTTACGCGGGTGACATTGGGCGGCTACGATCTGATCGTTTCGCGCACGGGTTACACAGGCGAACGGATCGCCTTTGAATTGTTCATCCATCCCGATCTCGCGCCGCGTCTATTCCGCGATCTGGTCGAGAGCGGCGCGACGCCTTGCGGACTCGCCAGCCGCGACAGCACCCGTACTGAAGCAGGCTTGCCGCTGTATGGGCACGAGCTTGGCGGCGACCACAACTTCACGCCGGGTGATGCTGGATTCGCCAGCTACGTCAAATTATGGAAACCGTTTTTCATCGGCAAGCGCGCCTACCTCGCCCGTGAACAGGCGCGCGACTCGGTGATCACGCGCTTCCGCATGGACTCGAAAGGCGTGCGCCCACCTCAGAGCGGCGATCCGGTGTTAGATAAACGCGGGCGCGTGGTGGGCGTGGTCACATCATGCAGCATCGACAGTGAGGGCTACCAACTCGGTCAGGCACACCTCAAGGAAGAATTAGCCGAAGACGGAACGCCGATCCTGATTTTCAGCGGTGCAGCACGCAGCAAAAACGGCAAATCGGTTGCAGAACTGAGCATTGGCGATAAAGCTACGATCCCGGATGCGGCAACCGTATTGAGTCACTTCCCGAAGAAAAAATAATCGAAATTAGCGTTCGGCGGCACGCGACTTGCCGCCGAACTGCATCTTCCGTTTCGCCCCGCCCACCCCTATAATAGTTCGCTCTTGTTCCACGAACTGAGGGGGTTTTGGCACATGCTCGATAGAAAAGACGCCAAATGGTGGATTCTCGAAGCTGAAAAACATCCCGAAAAAGCCGCCGATCTGATTCGCTTGTTGGCCGAACGTTTAGCCTTTTTGGATCGGCAAAACGAGGAACTACGCGGCGAACTGATCACCTTACAACGCAAAGGGCGCGGCGAAACAGTCAGTGCCGAAAGTAGTGAATTGCAGCGCCGCGTTCAACAACTCGAAAGTGCCCTGCGACAAAGTGGCGCAGAACAGCGGGTGATCGTGTACGGTTTGGGGCGCATCGAAGCCAACAAGCCGCTGAACGCCACGCAGCAGGAGGGCATTGGTGCTGAACCGACCCCGGACGCCTCACTTCTGATTTGTGGCACGACGGCAAAACTGCTTGTCATCACGGCGGACTCACGGGCATTCAGCATTGGGATCGATCATTTACCAATACCCACCGATTCCCCGGCATTGATCGAAAGCCCGCGCGATGTGATCGCCATCCTTGATCAGTCGGTTTTTGAGCAGTCGCGCTATCTGACGCTCGTTTCGCAGAATGGTTTTGCATATAGTCTGCTGGCAGGCACGATCAACCGGATCGCGGCGCGACAGGATAAGCTGATTCGCAATCTGATCCCCGGCGATCCAATCCGACTGGCGATCCCATCAAACAACGCCGATCTGTTTGCCATTTCGCGCAAGGGGCGTTGGTTACGTTTCCCCGAAAAAGCGATTGCGGGCACAGGTAGTCAGATCATGGATTTACCAAAAGGTGATACATTAGCCGGACTAGTTTCCTTAGGCACAGAGGGCAATTTGGTCTTTTTGACCGACGAGGGGCAGTTGTTCGTGCGCGAGTCGTCTGAACTGCCGAGTCGCAAACAAATGGGGCGTTCGGTTGGCATGTTATTCCATAATCAAACGCTGTTGGGAGTGGCGACAGGCGGCGAATTGAACGTACTAACCCGCAATGGCAAACTGATCACGGTGCAAAGCAGCGTGCTTCCTTTCCGCGCCCAGACCGAAGAAGGTATACGACTGCCTGGACTGGCTGATGATGATCTGGTACTGACCTTTTACGCACGCTAAAGACGGCGTAAAATTTGCAACAAGCGCACTCACCAATTGAACTTATTCGTTTTGGAGACCCAAAAACATCATGGATACACCGCGACTGGTCACAATCGAACGTCACATCCTCGATCAACAGCGTAATTACCCTCATGCGTCGGGTGTGTTCTCCGATCTGTTATACGATATGGCACTGGCTGCCAAAATGATCGCGCGGGAGACGACACGCGCCGGGCTGGTAAACATCCTGGGCAGTGCCGGCAGTCGCAATGTTCACGGCGAAGAACAGCAAAATCTGGATGTATTTGCCGATCAAACCATCTTTCATATGAACGATCATACCGGGCGATTGTGCGCGATGGCATCTGAGGAACACGAGGATTTAATTCCGATTCCGGATCGTTTTCCTTGTGGCAAATACGTCCTGATCTACGATCCCTTGGACGGCTCAGACAACATCGACGTAAACGCCAGCATTGGCACGATCTTCGGCATCTATCGCAAAGTGTCCGACGGCGACAAAGGCACACTGGCCGATGTGTTGCAGCCGGGGCGTAATCTGGTCGGCGCGGGCTACGTGTTGTATGGGCCAAGCACGATGTTCGTGTACAGCACCGGGCAGGGCGTTCACGGTTTCACACTCGATCCGTCCGTTGGTGAGTTTTTGCTGAGCCATGAGAATATCCGCGTGCCAGCAAACCCCGCCTATTTCAGCACCAATCTGGGCAACCTGCGGCATTGGTCACGCGGCGTGCGCGAATACATCAGTTGGTTACAGGGCCTTTCAGGCGATAATCCGCGCCCACTCCAAATGCGTTATATTGGCGCGCTGGTGGCCGATTTTCACCGCAATTTGCTGAAGGGCGGTGTGTACCTGTATCCCGGCGATCAGCGCAAACCCAACGGCAAATTACGCCTGACCTACGAAGGTGCGCCGCTGGCCTTTTTGATGGAGCAGGCGGGCGGTTACGCCTCAAACGGGCGCACTCCGATCATCGACATGCAACCCACCGAACTTCACCAGCGTGTGCCGCTGTTCATTGGCAATCGTGATCTTGTCGAAAAAGCCGAAGCAATGATCCGCGAACATGACAAAAATTTGACGGCATAATAGTCCCTGTCGAAGGTTGTGGAAGGATAAGGTCACGTGTTGAAGTTGTTCAATCGGCAGGGTGTATCGCAGATCACGGCGAACAAAGATGTGCAGCGATTTTTGAAATTTGCAGTAGTTGGAGTATGCGGCACGTTCGTTGATTTTGCCGTGCTAACCTTGTTGGTCAAGGTGTTTGGCGTGCCGCTCATTGCTGCCAACACGATCTCGTATTCGGCGGGCGTGGTCAACAACTTCGTGCTGAATCGCTTTTGGACGTTCACCGAGTCGCGTTCAAAGCCACTCGTTACGCAGTTCTTGCAATTTGTCGTGATCAATATCATCGCCCTTGTGCTAAGCGATCTGATTGTCGGGGCGGTTGAGGGCGCGCTGCATCCAACATTGGGCGGCAATGCGTATCTGGCCGCAAAACTGCTGGCAACCGTGATCGTTTTCTTCTGGAACTACTTCGCCAATCGCTTCTGGACGTATAACGACGTGGATCGGGTCAGCGTCCCGGAATAGCTCATGAACAACCGCGCCCGACGTTATAAAAAACAGGCCGTCATTTCAGCAAGTAGTAGACCTCCGTCCACACCTGGGCAGGATCGTCGTTGTATGGCCCATAGACTTCCCACCGCGTGCCGGTCTTCTGCTTTCCCTGCGTGGCACACCAGTCGAGTACGGCGCGATGTGCCGCCGCCAATGCCGAGTACGGTCCGCGATGAACCGTCATCGCCACCTGCCCCGCCGGCAGGGCGGAGGCTACCACCCGTCCGGTGAGCGGGCAGGCTAAGAGCAACTCCACACCGACCTCGACATGCGGCACGTCGTCCCAGTACAGCATAATATTGCGGCAGCCGTGGTTGATCCCGCCTGCTTGCAAACATGCCCACACCTCATCCAGCAGCTCCCGCCACAGGGCTGGGAACTCCTGCCAGGTGGTTGCCGCAGGCACCACTGCTGTCGGGCGCGCCACGACGTTTGTCACG
>JBBSEU010000198.1:0-11294 GCA_038239365.1 Aggregatilineales bacterium | reverse complement strand
TGACCCGGCTGGAACTGCGTACCACCACCGGACGTTCGGTCTTTCTATTGTTTTTGATACTGCTGCTGCTCCTCTCAATTACCGTGTTATTTCCGTTCTTGTTTGCATTTACCGCTGGCTTGAAGACCAGTTTAGATATCTACAACAGCGGCTTGCAGATTTTCCCGACCAATCCGCAGTGGTCAACCTATCCGTCCGTCTGGGCAAAATTTAACTTCCTGACGTACTTCAAGAATTCTTTTGTCGTGGTGGGCGGCGGTCTGGTCTGTCAGTTGACGGTAAGCACCCTGGCCGCCTATAGCCTTGCCCGATTGAAGCCATTCGCGGGTCGCCTTATTATGGGCGGGTTCATGATCACCCTGATGGTACCGAGCATCGCCTACCTGATTCCGCTGTATACGACGCTGGTCAAGCTGCCAGTCCTGAATATCAGCCTGCTCAATTCCTATTGGGGTCTGTGGCTGCCCTACTCAGTTAATGCGTTTGGCATCCTGATTATGAAGACCTTTTTTGAGAGTATTCCCGATGATCTGTACGATGCCGCCAAAGTGGATGGCGCATCGCCGCTGCAAATCTTCGTGTCCATAACGCTGCCACTGGCGCGAGGGATCATCATTGTGATGATTATCGTCGGCTTCATCGCGCTATGGAAGGATTTTCTGCTCCCGCTGCTGGTGTTACCCAATGCCGATTTGCAGCCTATCACCGTCCGATTGTGGTATATGCTCAACGCCAGCGCCGCTTCTGCCCCTTCACTCAATGAGCAGATGGCCGCTTCTTTCCTGGCACTGCTGCCGCCTATTATCGTGGCGATCACACTCCAACGTTATTTACAACGCGGCTTATCGATTGGCGCGGTCAAAGGTTAACCCATTATGAATCGCTTTTTCTCGCTTAGAACAAGTCGTGCATTGGTTGCAATGCTGCTGGTCGGGCTGAGCGCCTCCTGGCACCCGGTCAGCGTGAAAGCTATCTCGGCGCGTGGTGCCACACAACCCTATATCGAGATGGAAGCCGAAGATGCTGACACCAATGCGGCAATCATCGGGCCAGACTTCACCTATTCGCATCTGCCCTCGGAGGCTTCTGGTCGCAAGGCCGTGCAGCTCACCCAACCCGGACAATATGTTGAATTCACCCTGACCAAACCCGCTAATTCAATAGTCGTCCGCTACAGCATCCCCGATTCAAAGGATGGCAAAGGGCTAACCGCGCCGCTGAGCCTCTATGTGGATGGGCAAAAGCAAACCGACTTGTCTTTGACTTCGGTCTACGGTTGGTTCTATGGTACTTATCCCTTCAGCAACAGCCCGATGGACTTTTTTGGGCACCACTTCTTCGATGAAACGCATCGGTTGCTGTCCGAAATGGGCACTGGCACCAAAGTGCGTTTGCAAATGGACGCGGGTGATAGCGCGCCTTCGTACACGATTGACCTGGCGGATTTCGAGGAGGTCGCGCCACCTGCGCCAGAACCTGCTAACGCCCTGTCGATTACCGATTACGGGGCAGATCCATCGGGCATCCAGGACTCGACCCAGGCGATGGTCAAAGCCATCGCGGCAGCCAAAAGCCAGAATAAGACTGTATGGATTCCGCCGGGGACATTCACGATCACCGACCATGTTATCGTCGATAAGGTAACGGTGCGCGGCGCGGGCATGTGGTATTCAGTCCTGCACGGCGCTGGCGTCGGACTCTACGGGAATTACAGCCCTTCGCCCAGCCAGAACGTTCATCTGTCGGATTTTGCGATTTTCGGCGAGGTGACGAACCGTGTTGACGAGGTACAGGTGAATGCGATTGGTGGCGCAATCGGCGGTCATTCAACCATTCAGAACCTCTGGATTGAGCATACCAAAGTTGGGATGTGGTTCGATGGGCCATTTAGCGATTTGACCATCACCGCCGTTCGTATCCGAAACACCACAGCCGATGGGATCAATCTGCACGAAGGGATCCGCAACGTCACTGTCGAGCAGTCATTAATTCGCAATACGGGCGACGATGGTTTGGCGATGTGGTCAGAAATAATGCCCGATCAAAACAATGTATTTCAATTCAATACGGTACAACTGCCGATCCTTGCCAATAATATCGCCATCTATGGCGGTGCCGATAACAGCATTCTCGATAACCTCGTTTCCGACTCGCTGACCGAGGGGGGCGGGATCCATGTCGGCAACCGCTTCAAAGCAGTCGCCCTGAGCGGCGTCACCACAATTGCCAGGAATACCATCGTGCGCGGCGGAGATTACGAAATTAACTGGCACGGCGGCGTCGGAGCCATCTGGTTTTACGCGGTAGATTCAGCTTTGACGGGCACGATCAATGTCAGCGATCTCGAAATCGATGATAGCCCGTATGAAGCTATCCACTTCACAGGGCTGAATGTTTCCAACGTGACGTTCAACAATGTGACGATTAACCGAACCGGGACCTTTGCCATTCAAATCCAGACTGGCGGCTCGGCGCAGTTCAATCGCGTCATCGCAAACGGGATCGGTATGCAGGGCATATTTAGCTGTCAGGGTGACAATTTCAAAGTGATCGAAGGTGAGGGCAATGCTGGATGGAATACCGTTAAACCATACTGTGGGATCATGCTGAAGCCTAAAACACCCTGAGTTACCTCTGAGCAGCGGTCTGTGATTACCCTTTCCAGTGTCGAAAACGACTTATCGGATATGATCGACCTATCTTTCACAAAGTTCGGTGTCTATTCAATGCGGATAAATGCAAGCGGGTTCAAACTTTGCCAACCTTAAAAGATGTTGCTAACCGTGCAAACGTGTCCGTCCCGGAGGCATACCACGCTTTAACAAATTCGCCGCAGATCGATGAACAACTTCGGAATGCAGTGATCCAGGCCGCCGAAGCCCTTGACTATCGGTTGAATATCACCATCAAGGATGTGGCCGCATACGTTGGCGTCTCGGTCTCGACAGTTTCATACGTGATCAATAACAGCCCGCTCATCAAGCCAGCCACACGCCAGCGTGTTCGCAGTGCCATCCGCGAACTCGGCTATCATCCCAACACCACCGCGCGCAATCTCAAATCCAGCCAATCGCGCATGATTGGTTATGCCTGGCATGTTGCCGAGGATCCGCTGCGTCGGAATCTGCTGCTTGATCAGTTTCTGTACGAATTAGCACAGCACAGCGAAGCCAATGATTATCACGTGCTAACCTTCATGCAGCCAACTCAGCACGGGATCAAGTCTTACGAGACGCTGATCAATACTAATCGGGTAGATGGCTTCGTGCTGTCTGATGTGGCGTACAATGATCTGCGGGTGAAAAAACTACTTGATATGAGAGTACCATTTGCCACCTACGGGAAATCTGACGATATACTGGATTTTCCGTATGTCGAGGTGGATGGCAATCACGGAATACAATTGGCAGTCGATCATCTGGTCTCCAAAGGCCACGAACGGATCGCGCTGATTACCTATCTGGGCGGCACGCGCTTTGGCGACCAGCGGACGCAGGGATTTCTGGAAGCGATGCAGCGAGCAGACCTGTCAATCGTTGAGAGTTGGATAGCACATTCCTCGAACACGCTTGAACATGCCTTTGAAGCGACGCGACAGATTTTGGGGAGCAAGCCGCGCCCTACGGCCATTGTTTGCGCCAATGATATTATGGCCTTTGGAGCCAAGCAAGGCATCGAAGCGCGCGATCTTGAGGTCGGAACAGATGTTGCACTCACGGGCTATGATGACACAACCATTGCCGAACTGATGGGCATCACCTCGATTCGCCAGCCAATCCCACAGGTTGCCCAGGGGGTGATCGAACTGCTGCTCGCCGAGATAAACAATCAACGTCCAGCAGAACATCATTTCTTGCTAAAGCCCAGTTTAATCGTGAGGGAGAGCAGTGCCAGGTCAAGATAAGCCTGCTTCCGTGGGTTGGATGCTGACTCGCTGTTCGCCTACCAGCTAGCGATATTAGATTCCAAGTCCGTTTCACAAATTTCTTGACAGCAGCAAAAATGGCGTGTATCATGTATGTCAACGTTGACATAATTAGTTGTTCCAAGAAAAAATTTATGAAACCTGTCTTTTATGGATAATCGCTCACAAACCCGCATTACGATAGTTGACATTGCCCGTGAAGCCAAAGTTTCCGCGAAAACGGTCTCACGGGTGATTCGTGGGGATGACTACGTCAGTAAAGAAACATTTGAACGGGTACAAGAGGTTATTGACCGTGTAGGCTATCGCCCAAATCGAGCGGCACGAAGCCTGGCTTCTAATCGCAGTGGTGTTATTGGCGTGGTTATTCCAAATGTCAACAACCCGTTTTTTTCTGAAGTCGTGCGTGGCATAGAAGACACAGCCATCCAGCAAGACTACAACGTTCTGCTTTTCAGTACAGACGGTCATCAGGAGCGTGAACGGGCGGCGTACCGATACCTCGAAGAAAATGGCGTAGATGGGATCATCATCGACCTGCCGCTTATTCCAACCGAGGAGCTTGAAACCGTTCTGCGACGGCAGAAGTTTGCCATCTTAATCGATCAACCGCGCGTCGTGGGTGCAACGGGTGTCGTGCGAATCGATTTGTACAATGCGATTACTAAGGCAGTTGATCACTTGATGAGAACAGGTTGCCGTAACCTGGGGTATCTGAACGCAATAGGTCAGACGTATACATTTACAGAGCGAATGCGCGGCGTCCGCGACGCCATTACTCGATCAGGTTTACCACTGACTTTAGGGCAGTTTGGGCAATGTAATGACACGCTTGAGGACAGTTTTCGTGTCGCGCGTGAGTTACTAATTCAAAATCCCAAAATGGATGGACTGATTTGTTTTAACGACGTGATTGGCATTGGCGCGCTTGAGGCTTGCGACGATCTGGGTATCGAAGTACCCGATCAGATTTCGATCACTGGTTTTGATGATATTAGCCTGGCGGGGCTTACGCGTATTGGACTGACAACGATGCGCGTCCCGAAACGCCAGATCGGAATCGAGGCAACGCAGATGTTACTTAACTGCCTGAATGGTATAGAAGGATCATTGGATATTGTAATGAATGCCGAACTTATTCAACGCAAGACAACGCGCCGTGTTAACCAAAGCACGTAAACCGAAACTAATATTGGTGTCTATGGGATCAAGTAGGTAACACTACTGGGGTTACGAAAAAATGCCAGTCAGGGATTGCGGACACAACCCTGACCAGCAAGTAACTATCCCCACCCTTGCTCACACATCGTTTTTGATCGCAAAGGAGGTGACCAGATTATAGAGTGAATTTGCCGTATGTGCTTACAGCAGTTCAGTTTGTATGTTTGGTTAAGGAGATAGAAGATGTTTAAGCGTTCACTATTAGCAGGGTTATCCCTGGCGTTGATTTTTTCGTTAGTCGTCTTCTCAATGCCGAGCAGTAGCCGGGCTGCCGATGCAACCGCGACTCTGACACCCGCACCGACAGCTACTCCGGTTGTTTCGGACTTAGGCTCAGGCGGCACCCACATCGCTTTCTGGAACGGACTTACCGGCTCTGACGGTGATACCCTGAATGCGATGCTTGCCACTTTCGTCAAAGAGAACCCCAGTATCTCGATCACCACTGAAGAAATCGACTGGGGTACGTTGTATCCGAAGCTGACCGCTGCCTTTGTTGGTGGCGAACCGCCGGATATGTTCATTGTGCATGTCGCAGAAATTCCGTACTACCTCAAGCAGGGTGTGATACAGCCGAATGATGACCTGTTCGATACGAATGGTGGTCCACTGCCCGCCAAAGATTTCGCTGAACCCGCCTACAGCAACACAGTAGTTGATGGGAAGCATTACGGCGTTCTGCTGGACAATCATGGCTATGGCACCTGGGTCAACAATGACCTGTTGACAAAGGCAGGACTCGACCCCAAAGTACAGCCCAAGAGCGGCGCTGAAACGCTGGCGATGCTGCAAAAACTAACCATTGATAAGAATGGCAAGAATGCGGCTGATCCGGCTTTTGATGCGACTAATGTTGTGCAGTGGGGCACCGCTATCGACTGGCCACATTATATGTTCCAGTCTCTCCTGTTCCAATTCGGTGGAACGGTGATCAGCGCCGATGGCAAAAAGGCGACGATCAACTCGAAAGCTGGCGTAGATGCCCTTCAAACCATCTATGACTGGGTTTATAAATACCATGTTGCCCCGCCACCAGCCGGTTTCGATAGCTGGGTCAGCTTCCAGACAGGTAAAGTGGCGATCCTAACCACTGGCACCTGGTTCCGCAACCGTATCGCTTCGGTGCCAACAATCCACTGGACAGCCTGGCCAATGCTCCAGGTTGGCCCGCAGCCGGGCGTCATGTTCGGCGCGCATATCATGCTCATCCCGGCGAACACGACGGGCGATAAGTTGACCGCCGTTAAGAAATTGATGGTCTGGGTATCCAACCACAACGCCGACTGGGCTGCTTCCGGTCAGGTCCCGGCGCGTATCTCGATCCGTGATGGCCTCGATCCCAAGTCCTATCCGTCAAACATCGCCATCGGTCAGTCTTACCAGGTGGGCGGACATATGGAAGCGCCCTCCCCTTCCAGCCTGGACATTGGTAACGCCGAAGACCCGGAGTTGAGTGCTGTCCTGGCTAACCAGAAAACGCCTCAGCAAGGGCTGGACGACGCCGCCAAACGTATTCAGGCCATTCTGGATCGTCAATAATTAAATCGTGAGTGTAAGGGCAGGTCAATGACCTGCCCTTACGTCAGGCTGAAGTTGAACAGGCAGTTGAGGATCACTCAAATATGTCAAATACCATTGTGACGGGATCAGCACCAGCAGCAACCCAACAGGCGACTCGTCGTTTTCAGATAAATTTACGCAGGCGTGAGTCGTTGGCAGCCTACGTGTTTCTCCTCCCTTTTATGTTTTTTTTCTGTCTGTTTGTGGTACGCGGTGTTGCGGCTGCCGTCAACATGAGTTTCTATGATTGGGATGTCCTCTCGCCTGTGCATAAATATCTCGGTCTGGGAAACTACAACGAACTCATCAATGACGATATATGGTGGCTTTCGCTCAAAAATACGCTGATTTTTGCGGTCATGACGGTAGCAGGCAGCAGCCTTGTTGCGCTGGGTGCAGCACTGGCACTGAATCAGCCCGTGCGTGGCCGAGGTTTTTTTCGCGTCCTGCTATACGCACCCAGTTTATTATCGGCGGGTGTGGTCGGGACAACCTGGGTATGGCTGCTCAACACGCAGTTCGGTATCGTGAATTATGCGCTTCACTTCTTCGGCATTCCCGCCATTAACTGGCTTGGCGACTCAAATCTGGTACTTCCGGCGCTGAGTCTGACCACCATCTGGTGGACGTTCGGATTTCCGATGCTGCTCTTTTTGGCAGGTCTCCAGGGCATTCCGACTTTATTTTATGAAGCGGCACGTATCGACGGCGCAAGCCCTCGCCAGATTTTCTTCTATATCACGCTGCCCCTGCTGCGCCCAACCATTCTGTTTGTGACGGTGCTGGGTTTCATCTCGCACATGCAGCTCTTTTCCCAGAACTTCATCATGACGACGGGCGGACCGGGTTACGCATCTTACAGCGTGATTTATTACCTGTATCAGATTGCCTGGAAATCATTTCGTATGGGCTATGGTTCAGCGGTAGCCATTCTTCTGGCCGCGATCATCGTCATTTTCACAGCGTTGCAATTCATCCTTATTGGCCGCCGTGTACAGTATTAGCCATGAGTATTAATGAGGGTGATCGACGATGACGCTGCCTCTATTCAGAATTAAAAATCTATCGTTGTACGTGTTTCTGGCGATCCTGGGACTGTTAGTTGCCATGCCTCTGGTGTTGATCCTGTCGCAATCGCTGATGGATAACACCACGCTGTATACGTGGCCGCCGCAAGTGGTTACGCTGGCACCCAATTTTGGCAGCTACCAAACCCTGTTTTCGCAGCCGGATTTACAGCTTGGACGCTGGTTGTTCAACAGCCTGTTTGCATCGGCGTCGTACACGGTTGTGGTACTGACGATCTGTGCACCGGCAGCTTATGCGTTTTCTCGGTTGCAGTTTCGGGGGCGCAACGTTTTGTTTTTCATCCTGCTTGCCACCATCATCATCCCCTCTCAGGTCACATTGATTCCCAACTATTTGCTGATGCGCGATCTACACTTCCTGAATTCGATAAATGCGCTCATCTGGCCGGGAGCGGCGAATGTTTTTGCCGTTTTCCTGCTGCGCCAGTTCTTTATGCAAATCCCCCAGGAACTTGAAGAAGCGGCGATTCTGGATGGGTGCAGCTATTTTGGCCGCTTCTGGAAGATCATTTTGCCGCTCTCCAGCAATGCGTTAACGGCGCTGACGATTTTCGTCTTTTTGGGTCACTACAACGATCTGTTCTGGCCGTTGATCGTGAACAGCCGCGTGGATATGCGTACCTTGCCAGTCGGGTTGGCGATTCTCAACTCGTCCTATGGTGGGAGTGAGCGCCCGGTGCTGCTTGCCGCTGCGGTCTTCGCCACCGTCCCGATTTTGCTGGTCTACAGCTTCTTTCAGCGAAAAATCATCCAGGGCGTGACCCTTACCGGCATGGCTGGACGTTAACTTTCAACCGAACTCATCAGGGGTTATTCATGGATACCAAACTTAAAGTGCAGATGGAGACACCCATCGGCACGATTAATCCGCGTCTATACGGACACTTTGCCGAACACCTGGGTCGCTGCTGCTACGATGGGCTGTGGTGTGCCAATGAACACGGCGAGTGGGCTTTTCGGGATGATGTCATAGCCGCGCTCAAAGCACTTCCCGTTCCGCTGCTGCGTTGGCCGGGCGGTTGTTATGCCGATCATTACCACTGGCGCGACGGCATTGGGTCAGCCGCGCAACGTACCCGGCGACTGGGTATGTCCTGCGGGCTGCAAGTTGAAGATGATAACAGCCTGGGGACGGACGAATTCATTGATTTTTGTCGGCGGATTGGCGCAGAGCCATATCTTGCCGGAAATGTCGGTTCGGGCACGCCGCAGGAATTATGTGATTGGGTCGAGTATTGTAATGCGACGGTAGACACTTCGCTGGTCCGTGAACGCCATCAGAATGGTGCGGATAAACCATTCAGCGTCCGGCTGTGGGGTGTTGGCAATGAAAACTGGGGTTGTGGCGGGAATTTTGATGCGCCAAGTTACGCCCGCGAGTATCGGCGGTTTGCCACTATGCTGCGCCATGTCGATCCGAAAATCGAACTGGTGATCGGCGGGTCGGGGGATGCACTCGCCTCACCGGATAGACTAGATACCTGGAATATCGAACTGATCCAGACCTTACGCCCACACCTGAAACTGATCGATCACCTGTCGATTCACAAGTATTGGGTTCATGGTGGCGCTGAAACAAGCTTCAGTGCCAACGAATACTATACGTTGCTGACCGAGGCACAAAGCACTGAGGGCTTCATTGAACGCACTGCCGCCATGCTCCGCGAAGAAGCCAACGGTCACAACATTGGGATCGCACTGGATGAGTGGGGCATCTGGCATCCCGAAGCGCGCGAATGGGGTCCTGGCACAATGCCGCGTCGTTCACCCGTGACGTATGAGCAGGCGAATACGCTGCGTGATGGCCTGGCCGTGGGCGTCGCGCTCGAAGCATTTCATCGTCAGTGCAATGTCCTCTCGATGGCGAATCTTGCACAGGTGGTCAATGTGCTGCAATCCCCGGTGATGACCGAAGGCCAAAAAATGTGGCTGACACCGACTTACTATGCACTGAACCTGCATATTCCCCACATTGGCGCGCAGGCACTCCCGGTGACGGTTGAAGCGGGTGACAGCCTGCCTGATGCAACCAGCAGCGTTACCGCCACTGCCTCCAGCAATGGGCAGGGCGTCGCCGTAACGTTCATCAATCGCCATTACACGGATGATGCAGTCGTTCGCTTTCACGCTCCGGGCAGCCATGCCCAGGGACAATTGATGAGCGCCGCTCAGGCGAATGCCGTCAACAGCGCCCAACAACCCGATCAGGTGTGTCTGGTCGATTTGGCGATCAGCCGTGATGGTCAGGAGGCATGGTGCATCGAACTACCAGCGCACTCGATGGCAACGATACGGCTTAGCGCATAGGAGCGAACAAACGATGAGAACCCTCTTTTTTATGTTGTTGGGATTGGTTCTGTGGGCAGGCGGACTTCCAATTACAAGCACCCCTCGGACGCTTCAAGCGCAAGCCACTGCACAATCTAGCGCAGCGGCAACGGTGACTGCGTCCGCGCAGGAGCTTGCCGCCCTGATCCCTGCTTTACAGGGGGCGATCACCGACATTCACGATCCGGTGATGATCAAGGCTGGCGACAAGTTCTACATCTTTTCAACGGGTGCAAGTATCCCCATCCACTGTTCGGATGATATACTGACCTGGAAACTATGCGGACGAGTCTTTGACTTGATCGATCCGGCCTGGCTGCGGACGGCTGTACCCGGCGTAGCCGATCTGTGGGCACCTGATATTTCCTTTTTCGCGGGGAAATATCACCTGTATTATGCGGCGTCTACCTTTGGCTCGAACCGATCCTCGATTGGCCTGGCGACAAATGTTACATTGGATATGAGCAGCCCCGACTACCAATGGGTGGACGAGGGTGAGGTGCTTTCATCCAAACGAACCGATAACTACAATGCGATTGACCCCAATCTGGCAGTGGATAAAGACGGTCAGACATGGCTCGCCTTTGGCAGCTTCTGGAGCGGAATCAAGCTGCGAAAGATCGATCCGGCAACTAGTAAACCCGCGAACGATGATCCGATGCTCTACTCGCTAGCCACACGCAGCGGCGTCGATGCGATTGAAGGGGCGTTCATTATTCATCGGGGCGATTACTATTACCTGTTCGTCTCTTTCGATTTCTGCTGCAAAGGGGTTAACAGCACGTACAAAATCATGGTTGGCCGCTCCGCAAAAATCACAGGACCCTACGTCGACCGGGATGGGATGCCGATGCTTGAGGGCGGCGGCACACTCATCTACAGCGGTTCGGCGCGCTGGCGCGGGCCTGGGCACAACGGGATTTACGTCGATAACGATACATTCTGGCTGCTCTATCACAGCTATGACGCCGATCATTCTGGCATACCAACCCTACGTATTGAAAAACTACAGTGGGATACTCAGGATTGGCCCTGGTCACCCAGTGCGCGATTTGGGGTTTAATGAGAACAATGACTGATTAACTACGGTTTTTGATAGGCCGTAAAAACCTGATATTCGCCGCGAATCGCACCTTGATTCGCAAACGGCACAAGCACAAACTGCTTCTCCT
>JBBSEU010000197.1:0-11334 GCA_038239365.1 Aggregatilineales bacterium | reverse complement strand
TGGCCGTTGGCGCTCAACAGATCGATCAAACCCTTCGGGAACTTCTCCAGCCAGCCTTCGCTCTTGAACAGGTCATCGAGCGGTTCCATGCGGTCGGCGACGACCCATGTACCAATCAGTTCCTGCCCAGCGTGAACCTGGAAGCTGTCCGGTGGCTGACCACCGAGCATACGGGTCTTCAGGACGGCTTTCGCATTCGTGCCCGAACCGCCAGCGACGGTGGCATTCGTGACCTGCACATCGGGGTAGGTCTTGCTGTACAGCTTGAGCAGGGCTTCGAGCGCGGGCGCTTCGTCGCCTGCCCACCACGAGAAGATTTCCAGTTTACCAGTCAGTTTCTTGTCTTGCGCTTTGACTGACCCACCAATGGCGGCCAGTGCCAGAACGCATACGAGCAGGGCGGAAAGAAGACGAGTTTTCATATACCGATTCTCCCAGACTAAAAATTGACAAACTTTGGGACAGGGCGACACCACTGGCAATTTATACCGGGTGATGTTAAAACCATCATACCGTATGCTGTTCGCTGCCCACTGCCAAACAGTTGCCAAAAAGACTGCCAAATAGTCCGACATTTGTATTTTTTGGAACAAAACGCGATGATCATGGTTCACTCGATCACGCCCGAAGAACTTGAGCAGCAAGTCCGGGACTGCCTCTCCCACCTGTACGACTACAGCTATTTACGCGATCATCCACTGGTTCAGACGTTAGTGACTGATCAGAGCGGCGCGAATCAGGTACAGTCGTTTCGACAGATCATCAGCGAAACGATTGATCGGCTGCGGCCCGACACAGGTGCGACATTCCATTCCAAGCAGGCACGCATCTACAATATTTTGATGCTGCGCTATATCGATCAGCAGCAGCCGCAGGATGTGATGCACCAACTGGCGCTCAGCGAACGGCAGTTTTACCGCGATCATCCCAAAGCCATTCAAACGCTTAGCCAGTTGCTGCATGAACGCCTGACCGGAGTCGCACCTCCCGAAGTAGCATCACCTGCCGCTGATATTTCCGTCGAATCGGAAGTGCAGCGCGTTCACAATCAGGCCGAACAATCCGGGATTGATCTCCATGCGCTGCTCAAGGGTGCGATCATCGCCACGCAAAGCCTTGCCAATCAGCATCAGGTCGAAGTGACTCTGGCATTGAGTGATGAACTCCCGGTGATCGGGCTGCACAGTGGCGTTTTGCGTCAAACGGTGCTGTTGATTATGTCTCAACTCATCGTTCGCATCGCGGCAGGCGGCAGCCTGAGCATCGACGCTGAACTGATTGGGCGAATGTGCGAGATCGCTTTTCAACTCGAATCAATTGAAGATGATGCGGCCACGCTGTATGCAGCCCTTAGCGGCTATAAATCCTTGCAAACGTTGATCAACACGATTGAAGGGGCGCTCGACTGCGAACAACTCAACGCAGAAATGATCAATGTCCGGCTTGAAATACCGCTCAATCAGCAGACGGTTTTACTGGTTGATGACAACCCGGACATGATCACCCTGTTTCAACGCTATCTGGCGGGGCGCGCTTATCATGTCCTGATCGCGCCCGACGCTGAGCAGGCGATCCGTCTGGCACGTCAATCGCGCCCGGATGTGATCATTCTGGATGTGATGCTGCCCGGTACAGACGGCTGGGAAGTGCTGCAAAACCTGAAAAGCCACCCGGCCACGCGCGCGATTCCGGTGCTGATCTGCTCAGTGCTGGATGCACTTGATCTGGCGCAGTCGTTGGGCGCGGATGCGTACTTGAAAAAACCACCTAGCCAATCGGAATTTCTGGACGCGCTGGCACGCTGGCAGGTCTGAAAGCATCGACTAACGCTTCGATGCAGCGTACCAACTCGACAGGTTGAAAGCCGGACACCTTGCTGATCTCGATTTTGCCGTGTGGCGCGGGCGTCAATTCGTCCAGATCGCCGCTGGTAGACGAAACAATGATTGGTGTATTAGCGAACTGCGGGTTGGCGCGTACCCGCCGAACCAATGTCATGCCGTCTGCATCGGGGCGCAGCACATCCAACACGATCACATCCGGGTGGCGCTCATGGATCAAGGCCAAACCTTCCTCATCACTGTACGCTTTGAGGATTTTGTAGGGCAGCACTTGCAACATGCGCGTGAACATCCGCACCACATCCCGATCTTCGGCAATCACCAACACGGTGCGCGCTGCCGGGCTAAGTGTCTCAATCGTGCTGCGTAAGGCATCACCTGTCACCAAACGGATAAAATGCGTCGTGCTGTTGATCAGTTCGGCACGGCGGCGGCCACTCGGCATCGCGCACGCGATCAGGGGCGTGGGATCATCGCACGCTTGTAAGTCATTCAGCAGTGCCGCATGATCAATTTGATCGTCGAAGATTAGCGCCGCCGGACGAATCGTTTGAATCAGGCGGAGTGCTTCGGTATCATCGGCAATGCTAATTGGGCGGTGTTTGACCGAATATCGCTCGAACAGTTGACGAATGGCCGGGTCTTTATCCAGCACAACGAAATAGCGCGTACTATCATCCGGCGATCTGAACGGCTCATCCCAGGAGGAGCGCGGCACATTCGTTTGATCGAGCAGCGGCAGGGTGAAGGTAAAGATCGTGCCTTTGCCAGGTATACCTGCACTTTCTGCCCAGATGTGCCCGCCATGCAGTTCGACAAACTGCTTACTCAAGGTCAGCCCCAACCCCGATCCACCCCAGCGCCGCGATAATGATCCTTCTACCTGATGAAATTCCTCGAAGATCGTTTGCAAATCTTCGGATGGAATGCCGATCCCGGTATCGGACACAGCTACCCACAACGCGGCGTCCTTTACCCCTGCCAAGAGCGTGATCGTGCCGTTATCGGTGAAACGCGCCGCATTACTGAGCAAATTCAAGATCACCTGCCGAATGCGCGTCCGATCCAGATAGGTCAACGGCAGGTCGTCAGGAATGCTGAGGTTGAAGGTCAAACCGCGACTCTCGATGTATTCACGCTGTAAATTGGCCGCTTCGCTGATCACCTGCGCCGGACTGACTTCCTCTTTGATCACGGCCATTTTCCCGGCTTCGATCTGCGACACATCCAGCACATCATTGATCAGGCTTTGCAGGTGGCGGGCGCTGCGGTAAATCGTGTTCATATCCGACCAGTAAACCGGCGGCATTGGCACACCATACGACTCCGGGGAAACGACAATCGTTTCGCTGAACCCGACGATCAGGTTAATCGGCGTGCGGAGTTCGTGGCTCACATTGGCCGCAAACTGTGCCTTGAGTCGGCGTGTTTCTTCGGCGGCACGCTGGGCATAAACCAGTTGAGCGTTGGCACGCTCTAAATCCTGCCGAACTTCGCTCAATGTTTTGGTAAGCTGCATCAATCGGGCACGATGTTCGCGCGCTTCGCTCATTTGCCCAATGGCGTAGCGTTGATAGCTCCAGGCCATATCCAACGATTGCGAAAGGCTTCTAAAGGCGATAAAGCTGGTGAACAGCGTAAACCAGATCATCAGGATCGGGGGCAGCGTGAGCATATCCAGAGTGCGTTCGCCGCTAAGGATAAATGCGGTTGACGCAGCACTGAATAGGATCGACGCCACCCGCCCGGTCAGAACACTGGCCGCCAACGTGACCAGCGCGAACAAATACAAAAACAGTGGCAGATGAAACGCTGTAGCAGCCAGCGCATTGCACAACCACAACCCGATCATGGCCGTGTAAATAGCGGTTTGTAGTTGCTTTTTTCGCAGCAGCCAACCAATCGCGCAAACGGCTTCGACTAGCAGCCACACAATCACCACTTCGGCAGGTGAAGATCGCTCCCGGATGTTTGCCAGCCAGATCAGGGCGGCACTTGAAAGGCTGATCAACACGATAAACAAATCGAACGTGCTGCGCTGCAATTCGACAAAAGTTTGGCGTCTATCGGCGGCCTGATCGGGTTGTGTGGACATGGGATATGTTCAGTGTTTTATTTCAAATTGGATGAAGTCGTTTGAGCGACTTTGATAAGCAACCTCAAGGCTTCGTTAACGGCATCGGCACTCTCAAAAGCCGCCGCAACATCGGGATCCAATAAAACCAGTTTGCTCTCTGCCGTGTATTTATGAGCATACTTACCACGCACTTTGCCTTTCATCTGCGAAAGATCGTACTCAGCACGTAGATCGTCTTCCAAATCTGAATCAATATCCTTCTTCATAGGCTTTCCTTTCATCGCGTGTGGCTTCGCGTGCGCTAATCAACCGTATCATCTCTCCACGCTCAATATGTGCAATGACCAAGAGCCGACTCGCTTTAGATAAGCCGATAATCACATAACGATCCTCATCTTGCGAATGCTCAGGATCGTCAAAAGTAACTGAGAGTGGATCGCCAAAGACCGTAACAGCTTCTTCAAAGCGAACATTATGCTTTGCGAGATTCCGCTCAGCTTTCGTTATGTCCCATTCAAATTGCATATAACAAATTATAGCCCCCTTGCAGCGCCCGTTCAACTTGTGGTTGACACTGATCGATAGCCATCAATGACCTTTTGTAGCATGAGTCAAATTGAAACTATGACCGATTGTCAGAGGTTTACGCCCCTCTGATGCTCCGTTAACGCGCTTCCTACACAACTCACCTATACTAAAGGCTAGCTCCACAATGCAGGCCAAGTTGTGCCTGACTCTTTTTGACGAGGTGGGAATACCATGAATCTGAATAACTTTACAAACAAAGCGCAGGAAGCCGTTGTTGGCGCGCAAAACATTGCTTCCGAATTCAGCAGCAGTGAGATTGAACCGGCTCATTTGCTGCTTTCCTTGATGCGACAGGCGGACGGCGTTGTACCGCAGGTGATCGCAAAAATTGGCGGGCGACCCGGCGCGCTGAGTAGCGATCTGGAAACCCTCCTCAAAAACCGCCCCAAAGTGACGGGCGCGAATGTGCAGGTCAACATGCAGCGTGCCACCGTCGATGCGCTGACCCGCGCCGAACGCGAAGCCAAAGGGATGCGCGATGATTACGTCAGCACCGAACATATCCTGCTGGCACTGACCCAGGATCGGGCGCTGGGCGATCTGCTGCATCGGCACGGCGTCGATCACGACTCGGTGTTGAAGGCACTGGCTGTGATTCGAGGCGGTCAGCGGGTGACGACTCAGGAGCCGGAAGCGACCTACCAATCGCTCGAAAAGTATGGACGCGATTTGACCGCCGTTGCTCGACAGGGCAAGCTCGATCCGGTGATCGGGCGCGATGAGGAAATCCGCCGTGTGATCCAGGTGTTGAGCCGCCGTACCAAGAACAACCCGGTCTTGATCGGTGAAGCAGGTGTCGGCAAGACGGCTATCGTCGAGGGGCTTTCGCAGCGGATCGTGAATGGCGACGTGCCCGAAGGCTTGCGTAACAAGCAGATCATCGCGCTGGATATGAGTGCGTTAGTCGCAGGTGCAAAGTATCGCGGCGAATTTGAGGAACGACTCAAAGCGGTATTGAAGGAAGTGATGGACGCCGAAGGGCAGATCATCCTGTTTTTGGATGAACTGCATACCATTGTTGGCGCGGGCAAAGCCGAAGGTTCGATGGACGCCGGGAACATGCTCAAGCCGATGCTGGCGCGCGGCGAACTACACTGCATCGGCGCGACGACATTGGATGAGTACCGCAAGCACATCGAAAAGGATGCCGCACTGGAACGCCGTTTCCAACCGATTGTGGTTGGTGAACCGACGGTTGAAGACACGATCAGCATTCTGCGCGGTCTCAAGGAACGCTACGAAGTGCATCACGGCGTTCGCATTCAGGACAGCGCGGTAATCGCGGCGGCCACCCTTTCGGCACGCTACATCCCGGATCGCCAACTACCCGACAAGGCCATCGACCTGATCGACGAAGCGGCCTCACGCCTCCGCATGGAGATCGATAGCAAGCCGCTGGAAGTGGAACAGATTGATCGGCAGATCATGCTGCTGGAGATCGAACGCGAAGCCCTGAAAAAAGAGCGGGATCGCGCCAGTCAGGATCGACTCGATAAGCTGGAAAACGAACTGGCAAACTTGCAGGAGCAGGGGCGCGGTTTACAGGGGCGCTGGCAGGCCGAAAAAGTGGCGATTAGCGCGATTCGGGATGCTAAAGCCAAACTTGACGATGCGCGCGTGAAACTTGAACAAGCCGAACGCCGTTCTGATTTGGAAGGTGCCGCACGACTACGTTACGGCGAAATTCCGCAGCTTGAGCAGCAGTTGCAGCGTGACGAGAGTCACCTGAACGAGATGCAGAAGCGCGGCGGCAGTATGCTCAAGGAAGAAGTAGACGCGGATGAAGTCGCCAGCGTCGTCGCCAAGTGGACAGGTATTCCGGTCACGAAGCTGTTGGAAGGCGAAGTCGAAAAGCTGCTGAAAATGGAAGACCGGTTACATCAGCGCGTGATCGGGCAGGAAGAGGCGATTCGCGCGGTGTCCAACGCAGTACGCCGTTCGCGTGCTGGGTTGCAAGACCCGAACCACCCAATGGGATCGTTCCTGTTCCTGGGACCAACGGGTGTTGGTAAGACCGAACTGGCGCGGGCACTGGCCGATTTCCTATTCGATAGCCAGGATGCCATGATCCGTATCGACATGAGCGAATATCAGGAAAAGCATACGGTCAGTCGTTTGATCGGTGCCCCGCCCGGCTATGTCGGCTACGATGAAGGTGGTCAGTTGACGGAAGCCGTTCGCCGCCGCCCGTATGCTGTGATCTTGTTCGATGAGATCGAAAAGGCGCACAGCGAAGTCTTCAACGTCTTTTTGCAGGTGCTGGATGAAGGCCACCTGACAGACGGTCAGGGGCGCACGGTGGACTTCAAAAACACGGTGATCATCATGACTAGCAACGCGGCCAGCCATATCATCAAGCAGTTGGTCGGGCGACCCGATGATCGTATTCGTGACGCCGTGATGAGCGAACTCGATAGTACCTTCCGGCCAGAATTCCTGAACCGCATTGATGAAATCGTGTTGTTCCACAGTCTGACACAGGAACACATCCTGGAAATCGTCGATGTACAGCTTAAGCGGTTACATCGACTGCTGGCAGAACGTCGTATCACACTTGAATTGACCGATAATGCCAAGTTGTACCTGGCGCAACGCGGTTACGATCCGGTGTTCGGTGCGCGTCCGCTCAAGCGTGCCATTCAGCGCGACTTGCAAGACCCGCTCTCGCTGTACATCCTTGAAGGCAAAATCCACGAAGGGACACATATCCTGGTCGATTCGCCGGATGGGGAGACGCTCACCTTTAGCGAAGGTCAACCGCAGTTGCTTGAGGCGTAGAAAAAGCTGTCAGCTATCAGCAGTCAGGTATCAGCTTAATACAAAGAAACAATTGCTCACGGCATTTCGATGCCGGATGGGCTGATACCTGATACCTGATAGCTGATACCTACACCTACCTCGGCACGGGCGCGGCGTACCTGCTCGATTCCGGCATCAAAATCATCCAGACCCACCGATTTTGCGCCGCGTTCGAGTGCCGCCGCCGCCGCCAGAATCACGATGTTCAGCACATCGCCGCCGCTCAAACCGAGACTGTGGGCGGCTAGGATTTCGGGCGTCACATCCGCATCGAGCGGCATTCGCACTGGCAGGTGATAACGCCACAAACGGGTTAAGGCGGCTTCATCGGGCAGCGGAAAATAGACGTGTGCCAGGATGCGCCGCACAAACGCCGAATCATAGTTCGATGCCAGATTCGTCGCAAAGATCACCACGCCATCAAACGCATCCAATTGCAGCAGCAGCGTGCTTCGGGTCACGTTGACTCCATAATCGGCGGCCTGTGTGATGTTCGTGACGCGGCGACTCAACACCGAGTCGGCCTCATCGAAGAACAGCACCGCGTTTGCCTCACGCGCCGAGTCGAATGCCGCCGCGATGTTCTTGGGCGTATCACCCACAAAGCGCGATTCGATCTGGGCATAGTCGATGCGGATGATCGGGCGCTGCAAATAATCGGCAATCGCTTCCGCCGCGAAAGTTTTGCCTGTCCCCGGTGGGCCGTACAGGTTCAGCGCCACGCCCTGACCTTCGGGGTGAACGCTTGCCAGACCCCAATCCTCGTACAGCACCTTATGATACTGAACCTTCGCCAGCGCCGTTTTGAGCTGGCGCTCGGTGACGGCACTCACGACCAGATCGGAGAGGCGGCGGCGCGGCGCTTCGGGCGTGAACAGAGTCAACGTCAGGTCTTCGCGCCGTGTATTAGTCTGCCCGTCGGACGACCAGCTTATGGGTGACATGCTTCGGTTGTACCTTCATCGCGCCAACGGATAATTCATAACTGACGGGTTCACCTGCTTCAAGCCGTGCGACCACATCGGCGGGCAAGTCTTCACGAGCAATGCTGCGAACTTCTTCTTCGACGACGGGTTCATGCTGCTCATTCTGGAAAACGGCGCGTCCCGTCGCCAGGATCAACCGCTGACCATTGACGATCACGCGATCCACGATCACCAGGGCGCTTTGCAGCGTATGCGTCGTGCTGCCCAGGCGGGTTTGGGTGCGCTGGATCATATCGGCCATCCAGTTCTGAACCGCGCCCCAGAAGGCCAGCGTCCCGATCACCAGAACGCCAATGCCAAGCAGTGTTAACAGTGGGCCAAATGCCATAGTGTGATTGCCTACTGCGGAATCGCATAGCCGAGCGTGACGGGCTGCCGCATTCGGATCAGGCGTTCGCGCACGTCGTCGGGGATTTCCTGCCAGTTCACTTCGCGTTCGGCGTGCCAGCGTAAAATCTGGGGCTGCTTGCCGTTCATCTGGCGCGGGGCCATATAGGCTTCCACTTCCAGAAATTGCTTGTTGTCGCGCTGCGAAAAGGTCACTTTGGCATCGATCAGCGTGCCACGTACCAGTGCCGCCACGTCAGGGAAACGTTCGGCCTCGCCCAATAACACCTTCGTCGCCTGTGCTGCGTCAATATCGGAGCGTGTTTCATGCAGCCAATGTGCTAAATTTTCGGAAACCCACACATCCACGTATTCGCGGTACTTCTGATCAAGCGGTTCAAGCGTACTCCGCACCTGCTGCCGTCCGATCCCGAACAAGCTCAGGAAAAAGCGAAAAATCGCTGTCAGACATCCACTCATCTCGGTCACAATTTGTTACTCCGCTTACTGCTTCATCTTCAATTCAAGTTCAACTTCCGCCGCTTGCCGACGGATGAATTTTTCGCGCACATCATCCGGCAAATCGTGCCAGGGGACAACTTCTGCTGCTTGCAGCGTGACCACCTGCCCATCATCCTGCTTGATTTGCGCCTCGACCACTTTTTCGTGGCTTTGGCCGCCGCGCAACTGTCGGAAGAATATCCGCGCGCTGATCAGCCGATCCTGAATCAAGGTGACGGCACGCTGCATCAATACCACACTGCGATCCGCTCCGGCCAATACCAGCAAAAAAGCGTCCCGCAGTTCACTCCCAAATCGCTCAGATAGCCAACCGGCCAATGTGCTGTTCGCCCAGGTCACGATACGCTGCCAGAAAGTCACGGTCAGGGCAACCACAATGCCCGCCGCAGCGACGACGATCCACGTCATAATTCACCAACACCTATCCACTTCTAAACCAGTATACGTGAAACAGGCCAAATGGGTGCAAACTCAGTCCTGGCTTAGCACCGATACGCCCGCCACATAACCACTTGACCATGCCCATTGAAAATTGTAGCCGCCGATTCGCCCATCCACATCGCACACTTCGCCACACAAGTAGAGGCCAGGACAAACGCGCGATTCCATTGTCTCCAGTCGAATTTCGCTCAAAGGTACGCCGCCCGCCGTCACTTCGGCATAGTTGTAGCCACGATCTCCCGTGATCGGCAGCGATAATTGTGTCGCCGCGCGCACTAATTCCCGACGCTGATCCCGGTTCAGACGTTCGATGGGCAGTTCCGGTTTGATGGCGGCTTCGGCACAGATCGCGCGTCCAAGCCGTTCGGGAAGTGCCAGATATTTAAGCGCCGATCCCCTGTAGGTTTGCAGTTCCGTTTCGACCATTTCGGGCGTTTTATCGGGCAGCCAATTGATCGTGATCAGTGCGCCCGAGTCGTCCAGTTTGGCATCGAGATAGTACCGACTCATATCCAGCACCGATGGCCCGGACAAGCCAAAATGGGTGAGCAGCGTCGAGTCGGTGAACGATACGAGTTTCCTGCCCGTTTTGGAGCGCAGATCGAGCGTTGTACGAACTGTGATCCCGCTCAACGATGGGATGAAATGATCGGGCGGCAGGGTGAGCGGCACCAACGCTGGAAAGATTCGCGGCGTCACCTGATGACTGAGTGATCTGGCGATCTGGTAGCCATGTCCATCCGATCCAGTTTTGGGGAGGCTCTTGCCGCCCGTCGCCAGGATTACGCGCGCCGCCGTGATTGATCCCCATTCACCGCTGATACAAAACTTACCACCTTGCTTCTCGATAGTCTGAACGCGATATGGATTCCGAATCATGACGCCTGCATTTTTCGCCGCCGCTAACAGAGCATTCAATACGGTTTTGGCGCTGTCTGTGACCGGGAACAGCTTGCCCGTTTCTTCACGTTTGATTTCGACACCAATATCGCTGAAAAACGCGACAGTTTCCGGCACATCGAAGCGGCGCAGCACCTTTTTGATCGCGTTACGCGAACTGCCCGCATAGGCCGCCACATCGATCTGATCATGCGTCACGTTGCAGCGCCCGCCGCCCGCTACCAGAATTTTCGCACCGAGTTTTTGTGCGCCATCTACTATCAGAATCGAGCGGTCAGGGTAGGTGCGGCCAGCGACAATCGCGGCCATCAACCCCGCCGCGCCTGCCCCCACGATCACCACATCAGCCTGTTCATTCACCACGATCACTCATCGAAATCTTAATGATCAGCGCATATAATAGCGTCTGGTCAAACCATTCCCCACAAGAGCTATGGCGAAAAAACGGGCGAACACACGAGACCGCTCAGCCTTTTCTGAATCCATACCGCGCATCGCGCCACCCGACGAGCGCGAACGGGGCGCGCAAGCCTTCGCACGCAGCGACTTCACAGCAGCGATCACGGCCTGGACAAAGGCGATGCGCGAAGATACTTCGGCGGCGCTTGAACGTGCGTTGGCGGAGGCTCACTTCCGGCGCGCGCTGCAAAATCCACGCACGATAACCGCGCAAACCCTGGATGATCTACAGACGGCGGCGCAGCTTGTGCAGGATGATGCGTTGTATGTCCATCATCTGGGGCTGGCCTATCACCGAAGTAGCGATCAGACACACGCGATTGAGCATTATCGAGAAGCCTTACGGCGCGATCCATACCATACCCGATCCGCATATTTATTATGTCTGGCAATT
>JBBSEU010000196.1:0-11337 GCA_038239365.1 Aggregatilineales bacterium | reverse complement strand
GATTTGACAATCGTTGAAGGTTCGACTATATTTGAATTTGTCCCGTTTTACGCTTTTGGAGTGAGTAATATGTTTAAACGTAAAGTGTCCTTTTTGTTGACCGTCGCAATCGTTGCGGCCCTGATGCTCGGTGGTGTCGCCCAGCGCGCACGCGCCGAAGATATTACGCTCAAGATTTTCCTGGGCAGCGTCGGTGACATCGCCAAAGATCAGGCAGCAGTTGACCGTTTCGTTAAAGCCAATCCGGGCATCAAAGTTGAGATCGTCCTGGCTCCACAAAGCGCGACCGATATCCTCGGCGTGATTCAGCAGTTCCTGGGTGCCAAGTCCGCCGATATCGATGTCATTCAGTTCGACACGATTTGGCCGGGTATCCTGTCGCCCAACATGGTCGACCTGGGACCAGCGGTCAAGGATGCGAAAATTGATACCGGTGCTTTCTATCCGGCACTCTACAACAACAACATTGTCGATGGCAAGGTTGTCGGCATTCCCTGGTTTACCGACGCGGGTCTGATGTACTACCGTACCGACCTGCTCAAGAAGTATGGTTATGCCAAGCCACCCGCCACCTGGGCCGAACTCGAAACGATGGCGCAGAAGATTCAGGACGGCGAAAAGGCCACCAATAAGGACTTCTGGGGCTACGTATGGCAGGGTAACAGCTACGAAGGTCTGACCTGCGACGCGCTGGAGTGGCAGGTGAGCAACGGCGGTGGTTACATCGTCGAAAAAGACGGCACAATCTCCGTCAACAACGCGAAGGCGATTGCCGCGATTGATCGCGCCGCCAAGTGGGTGGGCAAGATTTCCCCCCCAGGCGTCACCAAGTACCAGGAAGAAGACGCGCGTAACGTTTTCCAGGCGGGTAACGCGGCCTTCATGCGTAACTGGCCGTATGCCTATGTGTTGGGCAACGGTGGTGCCGATGGAAAGACTGAGACGAAGATCAAGGGCATGTTCGATGTTGCACCGCTCCCCTCGGGCGACAGCGGCAAGGGCGCAGCGGCGCTCGGCGGCTGGCAGTTGGGCGTCAGCGCCTACAGCAAGCACCCGGCGGAAGCGACCAAGCTGGTCTTCTTCCTGACGGGCGCTGAAGAGCAGAAGACCAAGGCACTGGTTCAGAGCAACCTGCCCACGATCAAGGCGCTGTACACCGACGCCGACATCGCCAAGCAGATTCCGTTCATCGCCAACCTGGTGCCCGTCTTCGAGAACGCTTCGCCGCGTCCTTCGACTGTCACGGCCTCCAAGTACAACGATGTGTCGGTGGCCTACTTCACCGCAGTGCATGACGTGCTGACTGGCAAGAGCGACGCCAAGACCGCCTTTGCTGATCTCGAAGTTTCGCTCAAGCAACTGCTGGGCGATAAGTTCAAGGTTGGCGCTCCGGCGACACCCGCCAAATAAGTCGG
Organism: Aggregatilineales bacterium; assembly: GCA_038239365.1. Classification (GTDB taxonomy): domain Bacteria; phylum Chloroflexota; class Anaerolineae; order Aggregatilineales; family UBA2796; genus JBBRMW01. Next base: position 9,922 of record JBBSEU010000196.1, on the reverse strand, counting down.
CAGCGACTCAACCTGCATAGTTTCGTTGGGGCACGCTCTGTCGTGCCCCTTTTATTAAAGACCAAATTTTGTTAATGGATAACGAATGCAAGTACAATCATGCTCATCTGGCCTTGAAAGTACGATTAACGCATCCAGTCCACTTTAGTGGACTTCGTTACCTGAGCCGGGGACTCAAGTCCTGGCCTAAGCGTCCTGATATTTATCATTGAGATCAGTCAAATTATTTAACAGATTGAGGGACAAGTTACTATGAGTTCTGCCGCAGCTTCCAATTCGTTGCGGGCCGCGCGCCCCAAGCGTGAGCAGACGTTAGCCCAACGTTCCACGCGCCTTGCCTATATTCTGCTGTTACCCACCTTTATCGTCCTGCTGCTGGTCGCTTTTTACCCATTGGTACGCACTTTTTCGGCCAGCTTCACCGATGAAATCTTCGCCAAACCGGGCCAAACTATCTCGAACGTGGGCGTTGATAACTATCGGAAATTGCTCACGTTGCAGCTGATCACGCTGCCCGAAGGCAAAACCCTGGCCGAGGTGGTTCCCAAAGGGCCGTGTATTCCGCAAACGCCTAATAATCAGGTGTCGCGCGGTAGCTGTCCCGAAGGTCAGGGCGAATTATTCTTCCGCAAGGTCTCCGACTTTACGATCCTGGGCACGACCTATCTTTTAGTTGCCACTGACCGCGACTTTATCATCTCCATTGGCAATACGCTTGTCTTCACGGTTGCGTCTGTTACCCTGGAAGTGCTGTTAGGGCTGGCTGTCGCAATGGTGGTCAACCAGAAGTTTCGTGGGCGCGGGGCGATGCGTGCCATTATGCTCGTGCCCTGGGCGATCCCGACGGTGGTCAGCGCCAAGTTGTGGCAGTTCATGCTCAAGGATAACGGCGCAGGCTTAATCAACGATCTGCTCTCCAATAAACTGCACATTATAGCTGATTATCAACCCTGGTTAGCCCAAAGTTCGTTGCAATTGCCGTCGATTATTGCCGTCGATGTGTGGAAGACCGTGCCGTTTATGGCACTGCTGCTGTTGGCTGGACTGCAAACCATCCCGGCGGATATTTACGAAGCCGCCGATGTGGACGGCGCATCAAAAATGCAGCAATTCACGCGGCTTACGTTACCCCTCTTGCGCCCGACGATCCTGATCGCGCTCATCTTCCGCACGCTCGATGCCCTGCGCGCCTTCGATGTGTTTTCGGTCTTGTTGGGGCGGCAGGTGCTTTCGATGGCGACTTTCAACTATGAAAAACTGACACAAAGCAACCTGTACGGCTATGCGTCAGCCGTCGGTGTGATTATTTTTGTTTTGCTGTTTGCCTTCACGATTTTCTATATGACCACTTTCCGGGTTGAAACGGACTAAAATCATGGCAAATCCATCTTCCGGGCTGTACGCGCCCGCCGCTACCCAAAAGACACAACCGACCACCATGAATCGCCTGCTCAGCACCCGAACCCTGGGACGAGTCGTGTTCTGGGTGCTGATCGTCCTGGTGGCGGTCTACATGTTGTTCCCGTTCATTTGGGCGATCACTTCATCGCTGAAAACCGAAACCGAACGCATCCAGACGCCCACCACTTACATCCCGCAAAACCCAACGTTGCAAAACTATGGCGCGGTGCTGCAAAACCCGAAGTTCCTGCACGGACTGCTCAACAGCGCCATTGTATCAATCAGCGTCGTGCTGCTGGCGCTGGTTTTCGGCGCGTTCGCGGCCTATACGTTGGGGCGGCTGCACTTTACCGGGAAACGCTTCATTCTGTACATCATCCTTGCCATGACCCTTTTCCCGCAGATTTCGATCCTGTCCGGTCTGTTTGCCGTCGTCAAAGAACTGAATATGTACGGCAACCTGACCAGCATGATCTTCAGCTATATGATCTTCACGCTGCCCTTTACCGCCTGGGTACTCACCTCGTTCTTTCGGACGCTGCCCGCTGAACTGGAACAGGCCGCGCTGGTGGACGGTGCAACACCCATTCAGACGTTCTACATGATTCTGCTGCCGCTGACCGCCCCGGCACTGGTCACAACCGGGCTGTTAGCGTTCATTTCGGCCTGGAATGAATACCTGTTCGCCCTGACCTTCACGCTCACCACACCCGACGTTCAGACAGTAACGGTAGCCATCTCCAACTTCACGGGTGTCATTGCCCGTCAGGAGCCATTTGGCGAGATTCTGGCGGCATCTGTCGTGGTCACAGTACCCCTCATCATCCTGGTCTTGATCTTCCAGCGCCGCATCGTGGAAGGTCTGACGGCGGGCGCGGTCAAAGGCTAAATTCTCAGTTCGCAGTCAGTTCGCGCGGTATACTCAAGGGCGGGTTTGTTCCCGCCCTTATCGTTATATAAACAGGTGAAACCGTGAACGAAACACCGCTGATTACGGTCTCAAGTGAAATACTCGGTGGTACGCCCGTTTTCTTCGGGAGGCGCGTGCCAATCCAAAACCTGATTGACTATTTGGAGACCGACGAAACGGTTGACGCATTTCTTGACGACTTCCCAACAGTCAATCGCGCGCAGGTTGAACGCTTTTTGGAAGAAGCAACACAAATGTTTGTGACTCGCACAATTGAAAATGGTCATTAACCAGTTCACCAGGGAATCACCATGACGCATCGTGTCCAACTCGAAGCACAGCGTACCCTCAAACGGCTGCGGCCACGACTCGACGCCCTATTTACCGATCCACTCTTGCGCGAAACCTTCAACACCCGCCTTGACGAACATTTTCCGGCACTATTTGAACTGCTGCTTGGCATCTACGGTTCGCACTATGACTTTTTCTATCACCTTGAAAATATTCTGACAACTGCCGCGCACAGTTTCATCGCCCGTCCCGATGCGCTCAAAACTTTAGACACAACGCGGGATCGGGGTTGGTTCGAGAGCGAAAAAACAATGGGCGGCGTTTGTTATGTCGATTTGTATGCGAACAATCTGGCGGGCATTCGGAAGCGCATCCCTTATTTCAAAGAGTTAGGGCTAACCTATTTGCACCTGATGCCCTTGTTCAAGTGCCCGCCTGATCAGAATGACGGCGGTTATGCGGTCAGCAGCTTTCGGGAGGTGAACCCGGCGCTCGGCACGATGGCTGAACTCGCCTCGTTGGCAGATGAACTACGCGCCAACGGCATCAGTTTGGTACTCGATCTGGTCTTCAACCACACGTCCGATGAACACGATTGGGCGCTCAACGCCAAAGCAGGTGATCCCGATTATCAAGATTATTATTTGATGTTCGAGGATCGGACGCTGCCCGATCAGTACGAAAAGAACCTGCGCGAAATTTTCCCGGAGCAAGCGCCCGGCAGCTTCACCTATGTGGCGCAACTTGAGAAGTGGGTCTGGACAACCTTCAATACCTTCCAGTGGGATTTGCACTATGCCAACCCGGACGTGTTCAACGCCATGTTGGGCGAAATGTTGTTCCTGGCAAATCAGGGCGTCGAAGTGCTGCGCCTCGACGCGGTGGCCTTCATCTGGAAGCAAATGGGCACCACCTGTGAAAACTTGCCGCAAGCCCATGATATTATCGCCGCCCTGAACCAACTCATGCGGATCGCCGCGCCCGCCACAATTTTCAAATCCGAGGCGATTGTTCACCCCGATGAAGTGGTGAAGTATATCGGGCGCGAATGCGAGATCAGCTACAACCCGACTTTCATGGTCTTGCTCTGGGAATCGCTGGCAACGCGGCAGGTGCGTTTGCTGCGTCACACAATGGCGAAACGCTATACTATTCCGCCCGGCACGGCCTGGGTCAATTACATTCGCCTGCATGATGATATTGGCTGGAGTTTTGCCAACGAGGACGCCGCTGAACTGGGCATCAACGGCTTCGATCACCGCAACTTCCTCAACCAGTTTTATACCGGGCGCTTTCCGGGCAGTTTCGCCAGCGGCCTGCCCTTCAACTACAACCCGCTCAATGGCGATACGCGCGTATGCGGCATGGCCGCGTCGCTGGCCGGGCTGGAAAAGGCGCTGGCTGTCAACGATGCGGATGAGATCGAACTGTCAATCCGGCGCTACTTGCTGATTCAGGGTTTAACACTGGCAGCGGGCGGAATTCCGCTGCTCTACTTGAACGATGAACTTGGCCTGTTGAACGATTACAGCTATCGCCACGACCCCGCCAAAGCGAACGACAGCCGTTGGGTTCACCGCCCGCACTTCGATCCTGATGCCTGGGCTAAGCGAACCGATCCAACCACCATTCCCGGACGCATCTATACGCCGCTGCGCCATATGATCGAAGTTCGTAAGGCGCATGAAGCCTTTGCCGCCGATGGCAAAGCGACCTGGTTGGACGTTGGCAACGAGCATGTTCTGGCCTTTGAGCGCACGCGACGCGGCCAATCGATCCTGATTCTGGCGAACTTTTCCGAACACGCTCAACCTGTCGAGTCGCGCTATTTGCCACCCGCCGATCCGCGCCAGCCATTTACCGATTTGCTGAGCGGCGCTGCCCATCCAACACTGCAAACGCTGGAACTGCCGCCCTATGCGATGCTCTGGCTGTTGATGTGATCACCGCGCGCTATAATTGGTGTTCATTCTAAGTGCAGGTGCAGCCATGACGACTCTTGAGCGTGGTAAGTTATTCACCATTGACGAGTTCCACGAATTCGCGGATTTGCCGGAAAACCGGGACAAACGCTTTGAACTTATCGAAGGGGTGATCTACGAAGTGACCAGTTCAAGCCAACTCAATACCGTATTAACAGCTTGGTTGATTCGTATATTGTTTACATTCGTTGCTGAGCGACGGTTAGGGTTGATTACAAGTCCTGATGGTGGCTTCAAGATAAACGAACGCAATGCTTATGAACCAGATATAGGCTTCATCGCAAAAGGGCGTGTAAAGACGCTGGCAACTAAAGGTGAATTCCCGTTCGCGCCCGATTTAGCAATTGAAGTGATTTCCGAAAGCGAACGTCCCGGCGAAATCCGTAAGAAAGTAAGCAATTATCTGAAGGCAGGAACACGTCTGGTCTGGGTGTTTTATCCCCAGGATCAATTCATGGAAATCATTCGCGCTGCCGAAAATGGCAATCTGGTTCAAACTGTTGAACTGGACGGTGTATTGAGTGGTGAGGACTTGCTTCCCGGCTTTACACTGTCGTTGACCGAATTGTTCACACAGATTGATGATCTGCTCAAACCTGAATGATGACTGAGGCACAGTCTTACGCCAGTGAATATGTCAATCTGGCACGCTTGCCGGGTGTGAGCATCACCGTCTCTGTCCCAACTCCGTCCGGGCGGGGTTCGCGTGATCCGGCAGTGCTGCTCAACGAGACGGCCTACGGGCTGGACAGCCGTACCGTGCAGGAATTATGGCCGTATCGCAAGCTGACCTTTGATACCTACGACGGGCAGAACGAAGCCGTCGGTCTCGATTGGTATGCACTTCACTTCCCCGAACCTGTTATGCTGAACTGTATCGACATGACGATGGAGTGCGCGCATCGGGACGGTGGTTGGTGGACATCGCTGAATGTCGAAGTCCGGTTAACCGATTCAGCCGATGAAACATGGCACGCCGTCAGCACCTTGAAAGTGTTCCCGCCCTATGAATTTGAGGACGTGGCCTATGGGCGCAAACCCTACCAGACGCACGCGCTCACCTTCGATGCAGTTTTGGCGCGTGCCGTGCGCGTAATCGGTAAACCGGGCGGTATCGCGCAGTTCACCTCGTTAGCGCGATTGGCCGCCTACCACCGCGATCTGTCCCGCTGGAATCCGGCCAGTTTGCCGCCGCCGCCTGTTCCGTACCTGTACCATCTGATCGCGCCGCACATCATCTGGGATATGTCCGAAAGTCTGATCAAGCTGACCGGGCTGCATTTTGGCGCAACGATGTTGGAATATTATCTGGACGAAGCGCGCTACAAACAGTGGTGGCAGCGCATCATGGGCAATTATCAGGGTGAACCGGAACTTTGGTTTGTGCTTGGCACAACAATCGGCTGGAACGAGTGGAGCCGCCTGGAAAACAGTGAACCGCCCGATCTGGAGTCGCGTCCCCCCCGTGCCTATTTGGGGTTGGGGTTTAATAATACGCTGGCACGCGCCGTCGCCCCCGTCGTCGTCGAGAACAAAGTGTTGGGCGAACTGACCAGCGCCCCGGTGCTGCTCAAAGACACCTTCGATCTGGACTGGCATCGCGGCTATGCCCGCGCTCATCACATCCCCTGGAAGCTGTATCAGGCAGCCCTCCGGCGTTCGCCGCAGTTGAGCATGGAGCAGTTGGAGGGCGCGGCCAGCCTGATGGGGATGATGGTCAATAACATTATCGCCCTTTCACACCGCAATCTGGCGCTCGAACGTGAACTTGAAGGCACGCGCCGTACCCTGTATGGGCATGTGCAGACTCGCCAGGAGACGGTTCGGCGTGCCATCGACTTTATGCAGCAAAATCTTGAAACTCCGCTCACCGTCCGCGATGTGGCGCGTCATGTCGCCCTGACGCCCACTTACTTCGGGCTTCTGTTCACCGAAGTGATGGGTCAGAACCCGCGTGACTACGCGATCAACCTGCGGCTTGAGCGCGCCAAACAATACCTGTCACACAGCGATATGTCGATCCTCGATATTTGTGTGGCGCTGGGCTATAACAACAGCTACTTCTCTCGTTTGTTCAAGTCGCATGTCGGCTGCACACCGACTGACTATCGTTTGCAGCGCCACGCCATCTCCCATATCGACTCGCCTGTTTGATTTTTACATCGGAAACACATAGAAAAAAGTCAAGCGATTCTTGCCAAAAAGCAAAGAAGGGCTTGCCTTTTTGCCCTACACTGTAAATATAGAGATTGCACCTGGGGCTTGGTTCCCAGGCGTACTTACGCCACAAAACAGTTATCGGAAAATTTTTATGCTTACCGAAGTTCGGCAGCCTGTTCTGAAAACCCCGGCGCACAATCGTTTAGAGCGATTAGCGATGGCTTTCCGCAAGGAAATTCGCCAGCACTGGGTACTGCTTCTGATGGCGCTGCCCGGTCTGGCTGTCGTGTTCATCGTCAGTTATATGCCGATGCCCGGCGTGATCCTGGCTTTCAAAGACTACAAAGCGGCCAAAGGCATCTGGGGCAGCGATTGGGTTGGTCTGAAGAACTTCGCGTTTCTGCTCAACTCCGGGACGGCCTTACAGTTGATCCGCAATACACTGCTGCTCAACACCGCCTTCATCATCGCCGCGCAGGTCTGTTCGCTGACAGTAGCCGTGCTGCTCAACGAGGTTTATCACACCTATCTTGCCAAAATCTACCAGTCAATCCTGTTCTTTCCGCACTTTGTTTCGTGGGTGCTGGTTGGCTTCTTCACCTATGCCTTTCTCAACTCTGATACAGGTTACGTCAACCTGATCCTGAAATCGCTGGGCATGACGACGGTCAACTGGTACGCTGCGCCCCAATACTGGCTGGCGATCCTGGTCTTTTTGAGCGTGTGGAAGGGACTCGGTTACTTCACGATCATTTATCTGGCGGGCATGTTGAACATCAGCCCCGAATATTACGAAGCCGCCCGCATCGATGGCGCGAACAAACTACAGGAAACGTGGTTTATCACGCTGCCACTGGTTCGCCCGCTGGTGATCATCAATGTGCTGTTGGCAGTCGGGCGCATCTTCTTTGCCAACTTTGATTTCATCTACAACGTGACGCGCGACTCGAGTCTGCTGCTGCCCACCGTGAACGTGATCGATACCTTTGTCTATCGTTCGCTGGCTTCGCTTGGCAACTTCAATCTGGCCTCGGCTGCTGGATTTTTTCAGGCGGTAATGGGCTTGCTGTTGATCCTTTCGGCCAACTGGATCGTCCGACGCTTCGATAAAGATCAGGCACTTTTTTAAGGACTTCAGCGTATGGCAACTTCCGCACTGCCTTCTACCGCTACAAAGCCATTGGGGGGCTACCGGACGCGCATCAAAGTCTGGCACGCACTGATTCTGGCTGTACTTGGCCTAATCTGTGTAATCTGGGTGATTCCGCTGCTGATGATCTTTTCCGGCTCACTGACCGAGGAAGCGACTCTCGTCAATACTGGCTATCAGCTAATCCCGCCCAAACTCAGCCTCGAAGCCTACCAATGGCTGTGGCAAGACCCGTCGATCCTGCTGTATTCCTACGGCGTGACGCTGTTCGTAACGTTTGTTGGCACGGCGGCCAGTCTGATGATCATGGCGATGCTGGCCTACACGCTCGCTCAAAAGTCGTTCAAGCTGCGAAATGTGTTCACCTTTTTCGTTTTTTTCACGATGCTGTTCAACGGTGGCTTGGTGCCCTACTACATCAACATGAGCCGCACGCTCGGTCTTAAGGATTCCATTTTTGCATTGATCCTGCCCTATCTGGTCACGCCCTTTTTCGTGCTGCTGCTGCGAACCTACTTCGCCACGATCCCGAAAGACCTATTCGACGCGGCGCGAGTCGACGGTGCGGGCGAATGGCGCATTTTCTCGCGGATCGCCGTCCCGCTCTCGACTCCGGCGCTGGCGACGGTTGGCTTGTTTGCCATGCTGCAATACTGGAACGATATGTATCAGGCGCTGTTGTTCATCGAGAATCAACGCCTCTATCCACTGCAATTCACACTCTACAAACTGTTGGTCAATACCCAGATGCTTAATGATCTGGCGATGCAGACCGGGCAGCCCGTCCCGCATCTCTCGGTCACGATGGCGATGGCGGTGCTTGCCATTGGCCCGATCCTCGTGGCGTTTCTGTTCGTGCAAAAATATTTCGTGCGCGGCATCACGTTGGGCGGTATCAAAGGTGATTAGCTGAAAGGGGGTGATACAAACCATTCGCACGTTAGTCTCGCCAATTTGAATGATGAGTTGACTCGTACAAAAGGAAAAAGTCATGTTTAAGATGAGTAAAGTGTTCCGCCTGTCCGTTTTGTTGCTCACGGCAGTTTTGGTACTGGCCGCCGTTTTGCCAGCGGCTTTCGTGGTACGCGCGCAGGACGTGCCCACACTCGATTACTATTTCGTTGCCTTTGCCTATAAACCAGACGATCTGACCGCCGTCGAAAATGCGGCCAATGCCATTCTGACCAAGCAGATCGGCGCAAAGGTCAAGTTTCACCCGCTGACCTTCACTGATGCGCCCACCAAAGGCACGCTGATCCTGAACTCCGGCGATCAGTGCGATGTCATGTCGTTCAGCCAGTTCAACCCGTTCTCGCCTGCCGTCGCAACGGGCGGCCTGCTCGATATTACCGATCTGCTCAAGCAGTACGCGCCAACCGTAATGGGCGACTTCAAGCCCGAAGAACTGAACGCCGTCAAGCACAATGGCAAACTATATGGCGCTCCCGTATTCGTCGGCGGCGTCTCGCGCGCGGCCTTCTGGGTGCGCGGCGATTTGACCGAAAAGTACAAGTTCGACTGGCAAAAAGCCACCAAGCTCAGCGACTGGGAGCCATTCTTCGATGCCGTCCTCAAAGGCGAAGAGGGCAAGGTGATCCCGCTGATCTCCAGCGATCCGTACTGGGGTCGGCAGTGGTGGCCGGCGCTGTATGGCTATGACGCGATCAGTGAAAGCATCGGTTCGCCCGGTTCGCGTGGCATGGTCGGCGTGAAGCTGGACGATCCCAAGACCCAGGTTGTCCCCGTCGCCTTCACGCCCGAATACAAGCAGGCCGCTGAACTGGCACATCGCTGGTACGAGAAAGGCTACTTCCTCAAGACACCGCCCATCGACTCAGAAATGATCGCGCTGCGCTCACAGAACCGTTTCGGCGCGTTTGAAGTGCCCTTCGGCGGCAACTGGTCAACCAAAGCGATGGCCGCCAACGAATGGAATGCCAAGCCGATCTACACTGCCTTCGTTCAGGAAAAGCCCGTCGTGACCACCGGGAACATCCTCGGATCGGTCTATGGGGTGTGCGCCGTCTC
>JBBSEU010000195.1:0-11482 GCA_038239365.1 Aggregatilineales bacterium | reverse complement strand
TAGCACGGTTTTCATGTTGGATGGTTTGATCCATAGAGTGTTTAACCGTGTTTTTGGATCATAAGGTAGATAACACGAAGCAACAAATTCCGATAGAAATTTTGTTCGCATTCTTCCCTGTTCAGCGGTATCATCACCTACGTGTCTTCTACGCAAAGGAGTGTTTCGTGAACCGCTATATGCAAGACAAGTGGTCGTGGGTCGAGGGTTCGCACGGGATGCGCGTCCAGTTGCTCGATACGCTGAGTGACGCCGATTTAGCCTTCAATCCCGGCGGGCAAAACATGACGCTGGGTGCATTGTGCCGCGAAATGGGCGAAATCGAATACTCGTATATTCAATCCATTAAAACGTTCGAGCAGAACTTCGCCTATCGTAATCCCGAAGCAGGTCTGGAAAGCAATCTCGCCCAGTTGAAAGCATGGTTTGCGTCTATGGACGCGGAGATGAAGCCCACGCTTGAGGCCATGTCCGATGATGACATCAAGAAAATGATAGATCGAGGCAGCTTCAATGTGCCTGTCGATGTTCAAATGGACATTTATCTGCAAGCCCTGCTGATTTTCTTTGGCAAGGCCACCGTTTTCGTAAAGGCCATGAACAAACCACTCCCAAAGCAGTTCCAAGACTGGATCGGCTAATCAAAGTCTCAGGTCTGCGCGCCCCTTTCTTTCGCGCGGAGAAAGGGGCATGAGGGCAACGGTCTATTTTTGCGTATAATAGAGGCCGCACTGCTTTCCGCCCTTTTATCATCGGGAGACCTCATGACTCGACGCGCGGCACTGATCCTACTCAGCACCTGTTTGCTGGCCGCTTCGGCGGTAGCCTGTAACTTGCCGGGCATCAGCAAACAGCCCGAAGTCACGCAAACCTTTGAAGCCCTGATTACCCAAACTGCAGCCTACGAGTCAACACTGGGGGCACAGCAAACGTCATTGTCGCTTACCCAGACGGCGGCCATTCCGACGGCGACCAGTACGGCCAGCCAGACACCCACTACCGCACCGACGGATACCCCGGCTGCAACCTCGACTGCTCAATCAGCCGCGACGGGTGCCGCGACTGGAAATGCTACGGCAAAGGTGGCATCAGGCGGCGCAACACAAACGTCGATTGCAAACGGTGCGCTAAGCGTTGGCATCGAGGCAATTGTCCGCATTACGGGCGGCGTCCCACTCAACATTCGTGATAACCCCGGTAAAAAAGCGAAAGTGATCGCCCGTGTCCCTGCCGATACGCGCGTGAAGATCATCGACGGCCCCAAAGCGATGGATGGCGTCTTGTGGTGGCAGGTCAAGGTGCTGACCTCAAGCGTGATCGATGCCCTTGATAAAACGGGTTGGTGCGCGGAATTTGACGGCGCACAAACACTTGAAGCCGCGAAATAACATCGCCCTCAACCCCCTTACCCCTTCGCCCAAGGGAGAAGGGGAGTCAGCGTGCAGTCACATGGTCTGGAAGTCCCTCTCCCTCAGGAGAGGGATTTAGGGTGAGGGCAAGCCGCACAAAATCGGGTAAACTCTGCACATGACCTCAATTGAAATTACGATCACTGAGCCGGGCGAACGCCTGGATAAACTGGTCACGGCGCTGCTTGCTGAACGAGTGACCGATCAGGAGATTTCGCGCGTCCGTGTCCAGCAGCTCATCAAAGACGGCGATGTAACAGTAGACGGCAAGACGGGTAAGCCTGCGTACCGTGTCGAACAGGGCGATCAGATCGTGATCAGCGTGCCCGATCCGCCACCCGATGCGCCGCCAATCCTGGGCGAAAATGTGCCGCTGGATGTGTTATACGAAGATGCTGATCTGGCTGCGATCAACAAACCAGCGGGCATGGTCATTCATCCGGCGGCGGGACATCCTACCGGGACATTGGTCAACGCCGTATTGGGGCGTTGGCCGCAAACTGCTACCGTCGGGGCACCAGACCGTGCCGGGATCGTTCACCGCCTCGACAAAGACACATCCGGCGTGATCTTGATCGCCAAGACAGAGGACGCACGACGTAACCTTGTCGCGCAGTTTAAGGCGCGCAAAGTGCAAAAGCGGTATCTGACGCTCGTGTATGGCACACCTGCTACGCCCACCGGTGAGATCGACGCGCCAGTTGGCCGCGATACCCGTCAGCGTAAGAAGATGGCCGTCGTGCGTGCTGGCCGTCCCTCCTTCACGTACTATAATGTCCTGCAAAGTTTCGATGAGGTGAGCTATCTGGAAGTGCTGCCAAAAACCGGGCGCACCCATCAGATTCGCGTGCATATGGCCTTTATCAAGCATCCGGTGGTGGGTGATACCGTCTATGGACGGCGCAAGAACAAGGGGCAGATCAAGATCAAGCGGCAGTTTCTTCACGCCGCGTCCCTGACCCTGACCTCACCTTCGACCGGCAAACTAATCACCGTCGAAGCACCATTGCCCGCCGATCTGCAATCGATCCTCGATCAACTAAAGCTCATTGCTGAGGGCAAACCGGGTGAATAATCAGCCGTTGCCGCGTCCCAATCCAGCCTTAGCCGATCTTTTCCTGCCAGAACGCAGTGGAGAAATCGCGTTCTGGACAGAATTGGCGCGGAGCTATGGGCGCGTGGTGGTCAACTGGCACTGCGGGAGCGGCGAAGTGGCACTCAGTCTGGCAAAAAGCGGCTTGCGTGTGGTGGGCGTCGATACGGACCCGGCTTTGATCGAAGTTGCCCGCGCCCGCGATATTGAAGCGCAAAACGATCTGATGCTCAGTTGGTTGGTTCACGAACCGCGCCTGATGAATTTGCCCGGCCCCGCACATTTCATTCTTGTTGGCGGAGAGGCGCTGGGCGATTATCTAATTGACGATCAGCGCATCGGATTGCTAACCAATGCGTATTATCACTTACGACCCGGCGGTGGCCTGGGCATGAGCATCCCGCTTGCGCCCGCGTCCGGCGTGATGCACAACACGTATCTAAGCGGGCCGTTACGTCGTCTCCCATCGGGTTATTTTGCCCGACGTGTCTCGAACCTGAGCTATAACGCCGCCCGCCAGATCGTGACCCGAACCGATGATGTACTGGTGCGACAGCCCGACGGCGAACAGCGATTCCAGGAGACAAGCCAACGCCGCCTCTATAAACCGGGGGAAATCGCTGATATACTTCGGGCGATTGGCTTCACCGGGATCGGCATGTGGGGCGGTTGGGATCGGCGTTCGCTGCGGAATGCCACCGATTTTTTCATCGTGCGTGCTGAACGTCCGGTGGGGCGCTCCACAGGCATTGACGCGGATCGGCAGCCGGATAAGCAAAAAGCCGAGAATAAGGTATAATTGAGCATTCAGAACAGGCGTTCGATGAGCCGAACGCCGAACTATTTTATCGTGCAGAATTGAGGACATGGCATGACTCGTGAGATCACCATCGCAACCGTTCAGATGAAGCCCGAACTTGGCAACAGCGAGAATAACCTCGTCAAGATGTCGGAGTTCGTCTCGAAGATTGCGTCGCAGCAAAAAGTTGATTTGATTGTTTTCCCCGAACTGGCAACCAGCGGCTACGAATTAGGCGTCAAGTTCACGGAGATCGCGCAGCGTGTACCGGGTCCGGCCATTAACCTGATGGCACAGCGCGCCGCCGATGCGGGTGTTTACATCGCTTTTGGGCTGGCGACGAAAGAAAAAGTCGAAAGCATTTTGTTCAACTCCGCCGCACTGGTGGGACCCGAAGGCGAACTACTGGGCAGTTACAACAAGGTTCACCTGCGCGGTGAGGAGCGTATGGCGTTCCGCGAAGGCTTCAAAATGCCCGTAATCGACACCGAGATCGGCAAAATTGGCTTGATGCTCGGTTGGGACCTGGCTTTCCCGGAAGTTGGTCGCTGCCTTTCGCTGGAAGGGGCGGAATTGTTGTGCGTCATGTCCAACTGGGAAACGGCGAATATGGACGAGTGGAAAACCTATGTGCGCGCCCGTGCCTATGAAAATGCGCTGTTCGTTGCAGCCGCCAATCGGGTGGGTGAAGATGTGACCATGAACTTCGGCGGCGAGTCGATGATCGTGGGGCCGCGTGGCAATATATTCGCGTCGATTGAACCGGATGCCGAAACGAAAAAGAGCGGCGAAGGCTTCTGTGTGGCACGCATCGATCTGGATGAAGTTCGCAAGTACCGCGAAGAATTCCAGACGTTGCAATCACGCCAGCCGACTGTTTATCGCGCTGTCGTAAAAAAATATTAGAGATCATTTCCCTCACCCTCCAACCCCTTCTCTCTCGACAGTTCTGGAGGGGAAGGGTGGTGAGGGCTGATTGGTGACTTCCCACGCCAGACCTCATTTCGCGGTGTTTTGTTTTCGTGCTATGCTTAATGGTGTTGGCTTGCTCCACGCACGCACGGAAACAGCACTGTGAAGAAACTATTCATCAGCTACCGCCGCAAAGACTGGGCACTCACCCGCAACCTTGTCGAAGAACTGCGGGCACGTCTGTATGCCAACGTTTTCCTGGACATTGACAGCATCACCGAAACCGACTTCGAGTCGACGATCCCACAAAATCTGGCGTCCAGCGATGCGGTGCTGCTCATCCTCTCCGAATACACCTTCGATCCAAACCGGATTCACAAGGATGACGATTGGGTGCGGCGTGAAGTGGCAATGGCGCTCGAATTGGGCAAACCGATCCTGCTGATCGGTGTTGATGGCCGCGTGCCACCGCCCGCCGCTGAACTGCCCGAAAATATCCGACAAATTACCCGCAAGCAGACGATCAAATTTACTGCTGATTTTTTCGATGCGGCTGTTGATAAACTGGTAGCAATGATCGCTAATCCGAACGGTGATATTGCCATTCCGTTGCGGCGTGATGTTGAGCAGGCAGAAGCACGGCGCATCCGACGGCAGCGCATCCAGTATGGCTTTGCGCTTGCGGCACTGATTCTGATCATCGGATTGGGGGCGCTTGTGTGGCGTCAGTCAACGGCGAACGGTTCAACGACGCCCACCTTAACCCCTACAACTCAGATCGCGCAGCTTAATACACTGCCGCCCACCACGAATACACCTGCGATCACGCTCACGCCGAGCGCCACCACAGTAAACACGGCCACGAGTTTGCCCAACGCTACTTTGACCAGCAAACCACCGTTACCAACCTTGACCCATACCCCAGCGGCTACTCCAATTCCAATAGTCAATTCCAATGCCGAATGGAAACCGCACATTCTGGTTCAGCAGTTCAACGGCGTCGATATGGTCTTGGTACCGCCGGGCTGCTTCATGATGGGTACGGCCAGCGGTGGCGAGTCCGATGAAAGGCCAACTGCCAAGCTTTGTTTCCCGACGTTCTGGATTGATCTTACCGAAGTGACGAATTCTCAGTTTGACACATTTAAGGGCAAAGCTACTACTCCTAGCCATTGGACCGGCCCAAACCGCCCACGCGAAACGATTTCGTGGACTGAGGCGAACACTTTTTGTGCGCTTCGCGGCGCGCGGCTGCCCACCGAAGCCGAATGGGAATACGCCGCACGCGGCCCCGATAACCTGATTTATCCCTGGGGGAATATATTTGTGGCCGCTAATGTGGTATACTCAGCGAACTCTGGAAACCAAACCGCCGATGTGGGTGCAAAAATTAGAAAGAGTGGGGCTTCATGGGTGAGTGCGCTTGACCTGAGCGGCAACGTCTGGGAGTGGGTGTATTCGATTAATAAACCCTATCCTTATGCTACCAATGATGGGCGTGAAAGTGATACTAATGATAACAATCCATCGCGTGCCCGGCGTGGTGGCTCGTGGGCCGTCCCCGAGCCCCTCATGCGGTCGGCAGACCGCAACGAGTATTCGCAGTCCTACCCGGGCGACTTCAAGGGCGGTTTTCGCTGCGCCCGCTCTTAATTCTGCCTACGCGACGTTCAGTTCAGCCCGACGTTTTTACGCCTGGGAATAAATTCCCAGGCTCAGGTAACGAAGTCCACTAAAGTGGACTCAGGGCGGCTGAGTCGTTTTGAAACCGACCCGTGACGCACGATAGGGTATCCTGTGTACTCATTTTCCGCCTGCATTCAAATAGATTCCAGACACACGAGTCCACTTTAGTGGACTTTGTTCGTTCAGCCTGGGAATTTATTCCTAGGTGCGACACCCCGATACGTTTCACCCTTGATTATTATTTATGCACCGGAAGCGTTTTCCAGGGTTGCGTTAAGCGATTTATCGGCATGATGCTTCTGTTGATTTTCCACATATCGAATCACAATGGGTGCATGTGATTCCGAAACCGAGACGACCCCGTAATCAGTCTGCCATCCAAACGGCTCTGGCGAATTTGTATGATAAGAAACGGCATGAGATGAACTACCTTTAACCTGCCTTATTAAATCTGCGAGCGATAACGAGGGCGGTACCGTCGCAACCAGATGAAGGTGATCGGCCATGCCATTTAGCGCATGAACAATACCGTTTAAATCATCAACTTTGGCGCGAATAGTGGCATAAATTAACGCCTGATTTGATTCGGTGATGAGTGGCAATCGGACTTTTGTTGTCCAAATAAAATGATAAAACAGACGATAATATGGCACGTCAGTACCTTTGCACAGGATCAAGCCGACATTAAAATGCTGATCTCGCTCACGCTTTTTCCACACTCGTGGACGCTTTCGCCAGTTCGTCCACGCTCAACTGTGCAACGCCATGCCAGCCCCGCCGCCGATAGGTCTCCAATAAGTGCAGTTCAGTTTCATCAACGAGTTCGCCCTGAACATACATTTGAGGGCTGTCCGATACACCCAATAAATAGTCTGTATTGACCCCTAGTTGCTTAGCCAATATGACGATCATATGGGCAGTGGGATCGCTAACTTGCGTTTCATACTTCTGGATCATCGAGTCGCTCAGGCCGCAACGACGAGCTAGTTCTCGTTGTGACCACCCGTGTTCCTCGCGTAATCTGATAAGCCGATCAATCCGTACTCCAAGCCTACTGTTCAAGCACCAACTCACGCCTAATTAGATATTTGACAATAAGACAAAACTATAATACTATTAGATAGTGTCAATTTAATGCGGCGAACTTCCCCGAAAAGAAACGTTCGCCGCACCAGAAAGGAATACTTTCCTATGCAAATTGTATCCCAATTCGCGCCCGTTTCACATACCCATTTTCCGCCTATGCTGATGCTCTCAGCGCCACGCATCGCCGGACTGCTCCCGGCCAACGTCCCAAATAGACCTGTAAGCACCGAACCCCGTACTTTCCGTGTTGGGTTAGCGCCTGGTCAGGAGTTGTTCCTCACACAAAACACGGAAGAAACGCAGCTTGATATACTGCAAACGTTCCGCACGCCCGACGAACTGGATGCAAACTTACAAGCCTATATGGAAGGCGCGCAGGCACGCTACCTGGAGACGTTGGAAAAGTACCAGCCGCGAATGCGACGTGACTCATGAAAACGTCACCAATTGATGTACTGGACGATGCCGACGGGTATATTCTACAGCTTTTTCAGCAAATCGAAATCATGCGCGATCTGCTGCTGAGTGGTGAAGAAGGCACTTTTGCCATGCACGACGCCCTGAAACTGATCGAGCAGCGCACCGACGAAATCTATTCGTGCATCGGCTTAGCGCGCGAAACGACGCGGCACACGCTGGAAACAGCGGACTACCTGATGGAGCAGCGCCGTGAAGCAGTGGCCGCCTATCGAGCCATCGCCGCCCGGTTGAAGGCGATGGGCAACAAGTAGCTGCCCTGGTGTTGATAGTCGTTCAGAAAGTAGACCGGATACCGTCCGACTCCCCCTCTCTGCTTGCGGAGAGGGGGTTGGGGGGTGAGGCTAAAACGCGACAGGCAGCGCCTTTAACCCATGAATCAGGATCGAATCGCTCCACTCCAAACTGTCTTCCGCGCCGGGCTGCAGGTGCAGCGTCGGCAAACGTCGCAGCAGGGTGTTGATCGCAATCGCGCCTTCCATGCGAGCCAGCGGCGCACCCACGCAGTAGTGAATGCCGTTCCCAAAAGCGATGTGCTTATTCGAATCGCGGGTGATGTCGAACTCGTTTGGCCTGTCGAACACGGCAGGGTCACGGTTCGCGCCGAGCAGTGACGCCAGGATAATATCGCCTTGCGGGATCGTCTTGCCGCCGATCTGCACATCCTCAAAGGCATAGCGGAACGTCGTTGTCTCCACCGGGCCGTTGTAGCGCAGCATTTCTTCAACCGCCGAACGAATCAGACTCGGATCATGTTGCAGTTTTTGCATCTGATCAGGGTGTTCCAACAGTAGAAGCGTGCCGTTGCCGATCAGGTTGACCGTCGTTTCATGCCCGGCCACCAGCAGCAGGAACAGCATACTGATCAATTCCTGCCGATCCATCTCCTGACCATCTTCCTTAGCCACGACCAAACCGCTCAGCAGATCGTTTTGTGGGTTTTCACGCCGCAAGTCGATCATGTTGTGCATATACATCACGAACTCGAAAGCGGCTGCCGTGACTTCCTGTTCATTGTTGCCAAACAGAATTTGCTTCGTCCAGTAGCGGAAGCGATCCCGATCTTCCGAAGGAATCCCGATCAGTTCCGCGATCACGATGATCGGCAGCGGAAAGCCAAAATCAGCGATCAGATCGACTTCGGCCTTGTTCTGCATCTTATCGATCAGATCATCGGCGATCTGCTGAATACGTGGCCGCAAATTCTCGACGATCCCCGGCGTAAAGGCTTTGTGAACCATCGAGCGCAGCCGCGTATGATCGGGCGGATCAATATCGAGCAGGTGGCGGCCAATCGCGGCGAATGGGCCGGTTGGCTCTGGAAACCTTGCCAAAAGTTCGGGCGGCATATGCTTGCGAACTTCTTTGCCAACTTGCGGCATTTTCAGCATATTCACGCAGTCATCATAGCGCGTCAGCACCCAGAACGTGCTGCCCGATATGGGGCCAATTGTGTGATAAACAGGTTCGGTATTCCGCATCTGTTCGTAAACTGCTTGCGGGTTTGAGCGCGTCTTCTGCGAGAAAAAATCAAGTACCTGAAAAGTATCGGTCATTACTCAACTCCTGATTGATAAAGGGCTATACGCGCCCGGTTGCAGAAAGTCTCACTCGGCTCTGAGTGCTTGAGAGGGCTGCACACGCCCCATTCGTACCGCCGGATAAATACCTGCCAAAAGTGCCGCGACCAACGCCACAAGTACGGCCTGAACGTAAAACTCCGGGCGCAGTTCGAGCGCAATCGACCAGCCGAACGCCCGCCCGTTGATAATATAGATTAACACCCAGGCCAGCACCGTCCCCGTCGGAATCGCCATGATCCCGGCGACTGCACCCATCAATCCCGTTTCGAGCAGCGTCATGCGGAACAACTGCCAGCGCGTCATACCGTTGGCGCGCATCGTGCCCAGTTCGCGCGTGCGTTCAAGTTGCAGCGCCATCAATGCCGAAAGGATACCGATGAACGCGACTACTGTTGCCAGCAGATTGAGCGCCGTCGTGATCGCAAAGGTCTGATCAAAGATGACCAAGACACTTTGCAACAGTTCGCGGTTAGAGCGCACAACAAGTTCCTGTCGTCCGGCAAACTGCGCTTTGATCGCCTCCATCAATTTGGTGAGATCAGCGCCCGGTGTGATGAAGACCGCCACCGTCGAGATCGATTGATCATCCCACAAACGGCGGTACACATCATCCCGCATCAGCAAACTGCCCTGATCCGAGCCATAATCGTAGATGATCCCGACAATCGGGAACGTTTGCGCGCCGCGATCTGTTCGCAAGCTGATCGATTGCCCGGCTTGTGCCTTGATGCTGCGCTTGGCCGCGAACGTCTCCGTGACCATCACGCCGCCGTCGCCCATCGCTTTCCAGACCGCATCGAAATTGCCGATTGACCACACGAACTTGCGCCGCCCTTGCGAAATATCGTAATTGATCGCGTTCACCTGGGCAGGCAGCGGATCGCCCACAACGGGCACGCTCACATTGCGCGACGTGGAGACTTGCGCCACGCCGGGCAGCGCCGCGATCTCGGTTGCCACCGATGGATCAACGGGCGTTTCCTGGCGATTGGCACTGATCGACGGCGGACCGACCAGAATATCGGCGCGAATCGTGTTTTCAAGCCAGTCTTGCAGCGTGCCCCGGAAGCTGCCCACCATCGAACTGACGCCCACAATCACACTCACCGCGATCATCAAAGCAGCAATGGCGACTGAGGTTCGGCTCAGCGAACGGATGATCGAGCGCGGCGCGATACGTCCCAGCACGCCGACCACAGTTCCCAGTGGTTCGCGTAGAATATTCATCAAGGTCAGCACAACCAGCGGTGTAAACAGCGCACAGCCGACCAACAGCGCGAACAACCCGGCAAAATTCAACACGAGGATATGCACAGCCATCAGCGCCGCCGAAGCAGCGATCAACACAACGCCGCTTGCCGTGATGAGCGGGATCGCGCGGCGCACTTTGTTCTCAATATCACTCCGTTTGAGCGCGCCCGTTGGTGGCGTTGAAGTGGCTTCCAGTGCCGGGATGATCGCGGCCAGCAGTGCCGCCCCCACGCCGATTACCACACCTTTGATCAGCGTGAACACGGGCACGCTCACGCTGCGAACCGAGACGGTGAAGTACAGGCTGCTAACCGTCTGTGTCACCAATCCGACGGCCAACCGCCCCATGATCACACCGACAGCCAAACCAATGATCGCGCCAAGGGCGCTCAGGATCAGGGCTTCGGAAAGGATCATCCCAAACACCTGAGCGCGCGTCACACCCAACGCTCGAAGCGTGCCCAGGATCGGGCGGCGCTGCACGACTGAGAACGTCACGGTGTTGTAGATCAGGAACATCCCTACAACCAGTGCCAGCAGACTCAACGCGGTCAGGCTGAGATTGAAGGCGTCGGTCATCTGCGAAATGGCGTTACCCTTCGCGGCGGCGGGTTGAATGGCCGCGCCCGTTGGCAGCAGTTTGTTAATCGTCTCGATCAGTGCCGCCCCGCTTGCGCCATCCGGGACGATCAGATCAATGGTTGTGATGCGACCCACCCGCCCCAGCACTTCCTGCGCCGTACTGATGTCCATGATCAGCAAGTCCTGCAAACCCTGCTGTGTCACCGCATCGCTTGAACGCAGCAAACCAACCAGCGTTATGGTATGGCGCTGTGGGCCGTAGCGCAGCGTCAGTTTATCGCCCACATTAAAATGGTTGGCCTGTGCCAGTGTTTCGGACATAAGCGCCGTATTCGGCTGTACCAGAAAATTGGTTAGCTGATCAACGGGCACATCACCAGCGCCACCCGACGCCAGATAGTTGCGGAAAGGCGGTTCGGCAAAGGCATCCACGCCGAAGACATGCAGCGGCTGCGCGTTCATTTCCAGCACCTGCACGTAATCATCGACCACTGGCGCAATGTTTCGCAGTCCCAGCTCAACGCGCAGTTGCGTATAAAATGCGTCAGGCAAACCATTCGGTCCACCGTCAATCGTGTGCGTCGCGCGCCCGACAATGCTTTCC
>JBBSEU010000194.1:0-11485 GCA_038239365.1 Aggregatilineales bacterium | reverse complement strand
TGCTTTCCTGCGCCTTGAATACCATCCTATTAAGCAGTTTGTTCCTTTGCACGAAGCCAAGCAATCCATCATTCGTCAGGCCATTCGCCTTTATCTGCTCAATCCTTCCATCCCTTTACCATCAACTGCGTAACGTCTAAATGTTATCTTCTCTGATAACATCGCTTTAGATGGAGGGGCTGGTGTAGATAACTATGGTTATCTGACCATCACCCAATCTTTGTTTGTAGGTAATCGCGTTCTTAATGGCAATAACACCGGGAGTGGCGGGGCAGCCATTCGCAATTTCAGTGGAAATGTCACCGTCGCAAATTCTACTTTCACTGGAAATTCTGTTGCCGGTGGTTATGTATTTGGGACTGTCTTACATAATTACGGTGAAGTTGTTACCTTCATCAACGATACCGTTGTGGGAAACACAGGTACTGCGGGGGTTGGAGTTCTCTCAAATTTCACTACGGGCGGTACGTTTTTCCTAAAGAATACGATTATCGCCAATAATAGCCTGCCGAATTGCGCCGCTTTTTTTGCCTTACTTGATGGCGGCCACAACATCCAGTATCCAGGTACAAGCTGTAGCGCAACGATTACAAGCGTCGATCCGCTTCTGGGTAGTCTGGCCGACAATGGCGGTACGACAAAAACTTTTGCCCTGTTACCGGGTAGCCCGGCGATTGACGCGGGCGATAATGCGATTTGTGCGGCGTCACCCGTAAACAACTTCGATCAGCGCGGTTATATTCGCCCTGTTGATGGTGATGGCAATGGCACTACAATTTGCGATATAGGCGCATATGAGCGCCTCTCACCAGTACCAACGGTGACGCCAACAGCAACGCCAACTTCGACGGCCACTTCCAGCACAACACCAACAGTCACGCCAAGCCCAACCACAACGCCCAGCAGTACCGCCACGCCGCTGTTCCACCCGGATACCATCGGCATTTACTTGAACGGAGTATTCTACCTGCGAAACAGCAACAGTGCTGGCGCGGTAGATATTGTTGTTCCCTATGGTATCGCAGGCAATTTACCCATTGCGGGTGATTGGGATGGCGATGGCGTGGATACGATTGGCGTGTATATTGTCGAGCTAGGCGTGTTTTCACTGCGCGACTCGAATACACCGGGTACGCCTGATCACGCCCTGGTCATGGGCAACCCCGGCGATGAACCTATCGCGGGCAAGTGGGACAACACAATGACGCATGATGGTGTGGGGGTATATCGCCCATCAAACGGCCTGTTGTTCGGCAAGCGGGCGCTCACGAATGGCTATGCCGACTATACGATGGTCTTGGGAAATCCTGGCGATCATGGCATCGCGGGCGATTGGGACGGCAACGGATACGATAGCATCGGCGTGTATCGGCCATCCGTCACACGCTTCTATCTGGCGAACCAGATGGGCGGTACAACCACAACCCCCGCGATCATCTTTGATAACTATAACTTTGCTGTAGCACCTTCGACGCTCACGCCAATCGCGGGTGACTGGACGGGCAGCGGTGTTTCACGAGTGGGGTACGTGTTGAATGGCACGTTCTACCTGAAGAACAGCTTCACCGATGGGCCCGGTGAAAGTGTGTTTGCATACGGTGTACCGGGGGCACTGCCAGTTACGGGTAAATGGACGAAGTCAAGTGGAAACAGCATTATTGGAACGGTGCTGCCACCCGTGCGCCAAACACCAACGGCCACGCCAAAAGATGGCACAGGGCAGTTCGATTAAAAAGTCATGCCGGGGAATCAATTCCCCGGCACTAAATTCGTCAATCGCTTACGATGCAGCCCTATTCATCAAACGATTCGAATTCCTCCAACAGCGCGCGATAGGCGGCAACGGCTTTATCGCGCTGTTCACGCATTCGGTTAACCTTGCCCATTGCTTCATTGGCCGCATACAACGCCACTTCCAACTGAAAGTAAGAATTATTCGTGTTGCGTTCGATCTCGTCGATGCGACTCAGCACCGCAATCGACGGGACAATTTCATCGGTGTTGAGCAGGGTGCGTGCTGCCTCGATCTCGTGAAACACATCGAGCAGGTAATTGTCGGCGTCCAGTATGATCTCCCAGAGGGCAGGCGACTTGCTCATGCTTTCACCTCGTTTGCGATCTTTCGGGCAGCGGCGTAGCGGGCGCGGCGGGCTTCAACGACGGCCATGAACTCAGCACGAGAAGCCTGAACATAAGCATCGATTTCGGCGTCCATTTCTTCGATGCTGGGCAGCCGGGGCAGATCACGCCACGATTTTTTGGGGAGCAGTTCGCCACCGGGCGTGAGTCCGGTTCGGAAGATGGGAGTCTGTGCGGACGGCGCTGGACGTTCGGGTATGCGCGCGGGCAGCAGTCCTGCGATGCGTGGCGCGCACAACATGAGAAGCGACGGCGAAGCGGAATACGAAAGCGAAGTCGATTGTGATACAATGACCATAGTAGGATAATCTCCTATCCTATATGCGGTAGAAAGCCTGAGCAAGAGGCTTTCTGCCACTAGCTAAATGAAATATAGATATTCTACTGAACACTATGGGTTCAACTATAAGTCAAAACACGAATCCTGTCAAGAGGTTGCGTTAAATTTTGTCCCAGAAATTGACGTGGCGAATTGATCGCCTTCGTGCTTTGCGTGAGCGACAGGGTTGGTCACAACGTGAACTAGGCCGACGTAGCGGTATTCTTGAAACGTTGGTTGCCAAGTACGAACGCAATCTAAATGAGCCGGGTGCCAGTGAACTGCGTCAAATTGCCCAGGCATTAGGGGTTAGTGCCGATTATTTGCTTGGCACGACTGATGATCCGCAGGGTCATGTTGGAGACGGCACTTTAGATACAGATGAGCAAGCGATGATTGATACCTATCGCCGTGAGGGATGGCCCGGTGTTGCCAGCCTGAGCGTTGATAAGTGGCGGCAGCAGACATAAGATTGTCAGAGATAATGGTTGGAACTCAAGTTTCATCAGTCGGAAACTCTTTAGAGTGCAGTGATTCATCGCATATTCGTATTTTTGTCAAGCAATTGCTCTAGATATTGGTTTTTGAATGGCGCTACGTCCTGATCGGCTACAAGCTCTGAGAGAGCAACGCGGCCTCTCACAACGAGAGTTGGCGCGTTTGTGCGGACTCAGCTTCACTCAGATTCATAAGTACGAAAACAACCAAACCGATCCAACCTCAGTCAGTCTAACACTAATGGCCGAACACCTGGGTGTTAGCACTGACTATTTGCTTGGTCTGACAGATGATCCACGCGGCCATGTCGGGGATGATACACTGGACAAAGATGAGCAGTCGCTTCTTAACACCTATCGCCGTGAGGGATGGCCGGGTGTTGCCAGCCTGAGCGTTGATAAGTGGCGGCAGCAGACATAAGGAGGGGTTGGGGGTTGAGGGTGGTTGTGTGTTAGACTGTGCGCCAATCTTGCTGATCAATTGGAGCGCCAGCCCATGCTTACGCCTAACCCGTTTGACGAGCTAAAAAATGAGGCTAAACCAACGCCAGACGACGAATCGGAAGACCTTGAACCGATAGAAGCCTACTGCGTAAAGTGCAAAGAGAAAGTCGAGATGGAACACCCTGAACCCGTCTGGACGAGTCGCGGCCAGCCGGGGACGCGCGGCACCTGCCCCACCTGTGGAACGGTAGTCTTCCGCATGGGCAAAACCGAAGCACATGCCGCCATGAGCGCGCCGCCGCCCGTTCGTGTTGAGGACGTGCCGAAGACGGTTGCCAACAAAGGCCGCAAAAAGGCGCTGCCCGCGACGTATATCAACGCAGCGGGTGCTGATGCGGAGTATGCAGCGCGGCTGGCAAAAGAGATGGACAACGCGGGCGTTCACACCTGGTTCGATCCGAAGAACGCAAGCGAAGATGTCAAATGGGCGGGCGGCGTTCACCCGGCGCTGCGTGATTGCGTAAAGATGGTCGTTCTGGTATCGGCGGCATCCAAAGAGTCGGAGAGTGTCACAAAAGCCTACACGTTTTTCAAAACATCGCGCAAGCCAATTGTAGTGGCGCTGCTCGATTCAACCGAAGTACCCGATGTGCTACGACGCAGTCCGCGCTTTGATTTGAGCAAAGACTACAAGACAGCGTTTCGACAGATGTTACAATCCCTCAGCGATCTATAGTTTGTCTTAAAAGGAGAATTTATAAATGCCCAAAGTTGCGATTGTTGGCGCAGGCAGCACCGTTTTTGCGCGTCAGTTGATGACTGACATTCTGGCGACACCCAACATTGGTTCGGGAACGTTCGCACTGGTGGATACCGCCCCGGAACGACTCGAACTGGCACATCAAATTGCCGAAAAGCTGATCGCGGCACACGGCGCACCCTGGACTGTCGAAGCCTCTACAGATCGAAAGACAGTATTGCCGGGCTGCGATTATGTCATCAGCACGATTGAAGTGGGTGGTCTGGCGAACGTTGAACACGATTTCGAGATACCGCTCAAATACGGCGTCAAGCAGTGCATTGGCGATACGATTGGGCCAGGCGGATTGTTCAAGGCACTCCGAACCGTCCCGGCCTGGCTGGATATTGTGCGGGACACTGAACAGCTTGCGCCCAACGCCCTGATTTTGAACTACACCAACCCCATGTCGCTGTTGGTTCTGGCAGCAACGCGCGTCTCGAAAATGCCGATTGTCGGTCTGTGCCACAGCGTTCAGGGCACATCGCAGCGTATCGCGCGCTTTTTGGATGTTCCCTATGAGCAGATGAAATGGCGCTGTGCCGGGATCAACCATCTGGCGTTCTTCACCGAATTATCACTGAACGGTGAAGACTTGTACCCGCGTTTGCGTGAGGCCGCCCACAACCCGGAAATTTATGAGCAAGACCCGGTACGCTTCGAGATCATGCTGCATTTCGGCGCGTTCGTCACCGAGTCGAGCGGCCACTTTAGCGAATATGTGCCCTACTTCCGCAAGCGCCAGGATTTGATCGATCAATATACTCGTCCCCAGTATCTGGGCGAAACGGGCTTTTACGCGCATAACTGGCCGCGCTGGCGACTCGAACAGGCCGAAAATACCCGCAAAATGATTTCGGGTGAGACACCGCTCAAACTGGAACGCAGCCACGAATACGCCTCGTTCATCATCGAAGCGCGTGAGTTCCACAAGCCGACAGTCATTTATGGCAACGTGCCGAACACGGGACTGATCGACAATCTGCCGCAAACGGGCTGTGTCGAAGTGGCCTGCCTGATTGACCGGAATGGCATTCAACCCGTTCATTTTGGCAAGCTGCCCGAACAACTGGCCGCGATTGATCGTTCGCACATGGCCTTCCACGAATTGACCGTTCAGGCACTTCTGGAAAATGATCGGGAAGCGGCTGTCTATGCGCTGATGCTCGACCCACTGACCGCCGCTGTGTGTTCGCCTGCCGAAATTCGCCAGATGTTCGATGAAATGGCCGCTGCCGAAGCCGAGTATCTGCCGGACTTTATCGCTGGAGATCGCGTAAAAGTGTAGTGCATAGGAGGACGTTGTATTATGCCCGATCCACGTCACGAAAAATTGGCAAAGGTACTGGTTCATTATTCGTTGGCACTCAAGCCAGGAGATCGGCTTGTCATTCAGGGCAGCGATATTGCTGCCCCACTCATTCGAGAGATTTACCGGGAAGCTGTGCGCGCCGGAGCCTATGTGCGTCCCAATATTCAGTTGGAAGGCTTACGCGAAATCTTCATGAGCGAAGCCAATGACGACCAGTTAACGTATCTTTCAGAGGTTGATAAAGCCGAAATAGAACATATAACAGCCTTGCTGGGTATTTTTTCGACACAGAATACCAAAGCGATGAGCGGCATCGATCCAAAACGGCTAGCAATGGCGGGCAAGGCGCGCGCACCACTTAATCAGCGATTCGATGAACGCGACGCGGCAGGCGAACTGCGTTGGTGTGCCACGTTGTACCCGACGGCAGCCTTCGCCCAGGAAGCCGGCATGTCGTTGAGCGACTACGAAGACTTTGTGTTCCATGCCGGGATGCTCGATCAGGACGATCCGGTGACTGCCTGGCGCAATGTCGGTCAGGAACAGCAGAAAGTGATCGATTTCCTGAGCAAGCATGACGAAATTCACGTTGTCGCGCCGGGCACAGACATCACCTATCGGGCGGGTGGGCGTACATGGCTTAATGCCGAGGGTCGTACCAACTTCCCGGATGGCGAAGTGTTCACCGCGCCTATCGAAGACTCGGTGAACGGGACGGTTTCGTTTAGCTACCCAGCCATTTACATGGCGAACGAAGTTGAGAACGTCCAACTCACCTTTGAGCATGGCAAAGTTGTTGAGGCGAAGGCGTCACGCGGGCTGGACTTCCTGAACGCGATGTTGGATATGGACTCCGGATCGCGCACGTTGGGCGAAGCGGCGTTTGGACTCAACTACAATATCCCGCGTTTCACCAAGCACATGCTGTTTGACGAGAAACTCGGCGGCACAATGCACATGGCGCTGGGTGCCGCCTATGGGGAGTCGGGCGGCACGAACAAGTCCGGTCTGCACTGGGATATGCTGTGTGACCTGCACGAAGGCAAGGTCTACGCCGACGGCGAACTGTGCTATGAAGCTGGAAAGTTCACGATCTAATTAACGCACACCCTCTTGCTGCGAAAGTTGGGCGACTTTGTTCAACGTTCGCAGCATTGCCTCGACAGGTTGCGCGCCGGACATGGCGTACTTATCGTTGAAGACGAAGAATGGTACGCCGGTAATACCCGCCTGACGTGCCCATTCTACATCGGCTAAAACGTCTTGTTCAACCGCGTCACTTCGCAATTTTTCCTCAGTCGCGTTGCGGTCAAGGCCAAGTTCGGCGGCAATCTCCAGCAAAACATCCAACTTGCCAATATCGCGGCCATCCTCGAAATAGGCTTTGTAGATGGCGTCTATCATCGGCTCTTTTTGATCATCCGGCGTCAGGGCGATTAGGCGATGGGAGAGCAAGGTGTTGGGTGCTTGCGTGATCGTCTCGAAGTTGAAGGTCAGGCCAACGCGCGCCCCGGCCTGACGCGGTCCGTCGAAGAACTGCTCCAATGGAATCGCACCAGCACCTTTAGCTACCATGTATTGACGGAAATCCGCACCCTCTGGCGGGAGCGAGTCATTCAAAAAGAACGTGCGATAGCGAATCGTTACGTCTTCTGCGCCCCACTGCTTGAGCGCCTCGGTCAGGTTCTTTTTACCGATGCGGCACCAGGGGCACACTGTATCCTGAAAAATATCGATCTGCATTACGTCCTCAATTCAACGGCGGTAATTGTCTGTAAACGAGAGCGTGTAATCGCGCCAAACCTTACGATCTCGGCACAATTAAAGCATCCCCCGAACGTTCAAATCAATGTATACTTCGGTTCAGGCGCGTTCTCTATTCAGCAGGCACAAAATTTAAGCCCATGATGCAAGCTCAACACACGGATACCTTCCGCGAATCGGTTCTTTCGGTGCTGGGTGCGCCGCCCGATCCCGCGCCGCTTCAGCCCGAAGTGCTGGAAGTGGTGGCGGGCGACGGCTTCCGGCGCGAAAAGATCAAGTATCAGGTCAGCCCCAACGAGTGGGCATATGCCTATTTGCTGATTCCCGGTACGCTGCGTACTCCTCTGCCTGCGATTTACATTCATCACCGTCGCGCCGATAGCTGGGCAGTTGGCAAAAGCGAAGCGGTGGGATTGGCGGGCGATAAAGACTATGCGTTGGCACTGGAATTGGTGCAGCGCGGCTATATCGCTTTTGCGCCAGATGCACTTGGCTTTGAGGAACGACGCGCGCCCGATAGTGACGGGGATAAGTACGATCAGGCGTACAATTTTCACCAATTAGCCTTACGCTTGCTGCGCGGCGAAACGCTGCTCAAAAAAGTGGTCTGGGATGTGAGCCGGGGCATTGATTATCTGGAAACACGTACCGAAGTGGATAGCCGTTTCATCGGCTTTATGGGTGCTGGCTATGGTGGCAAAATGGCACTCTGGGCAACTGCCCTGGAACCGCGAATTAAGGCGGCGGTGGCGCATGGCGGACTGATTACCTACCGTGAAAATTTGCGGCGCGGCGACTGGTTCCAACCGGAATTCGTCGTGCCACGTCTGATGCAAGTGGCCGATGTTCATCATATTTTGAGCATGATCGCGCCGCGCCCATTTTTGTTGTCGACGGTTGAGTCCGATCCACAGAGTGCCGACGCCCGCGAGGTTTACGAAAAGACACTGCCGATCTACGATAAACAGGGCTTAAGCAATCGGCTGGCCTACTATCGCTATCCGGGCAATGACGCACTCAAGTCGAACATGCGCCTGAATGCCTATAACTGGCTGGATAGCTGGCTGCTGCCGTACTAGGAAGGTCAATTCTAAGAATATAATTTTGGAGATGTTTTTATGGCTAAAGAAGTGAGTGTCGCTGATCCGAAACTACAGGCGTTATTGACGCGATTGGCCGGGGTGTTCGAGCCGCGCGATGTGCTGACCGAGCTTTCGCAGTTGATCCCCTACGAACTGGATGCGACGACGGCTTTTCACGCGCGGCCACTGGCTGCCGTTTTTCCGCACACGACGGAACAGGTTGTGGCAGCGGTACGGGCTTGCAACGCGCTTGACATTCCCTATCTGGCGCGCGGCTCCGGTACGAGTCTATCGGGCGGATCACTGCCGATTCAAGGCGGGCTGCTGATCGTCCTCTCCAAAATGGACAAGATTTTAGAGATCGATCTGGAGAATTTGCGCGTCGTTGTGCAGCCGGGCGTGATCAATGCCAACGTGACCAAAGCCGTCGCCGCGAAGGGATTGTACTATTCACCCGATCCCAGTTCGCAGATCATCTGCACCATTGGCGGCAATATCGCGTTCAATTCGGGCGGCGCACACTGCCTGAAACTGGGCATGACCTCAAATCACATATTGGGCATGAAAGTTGTTTTGCCGGATGGTGAACTGGTTACGCTTGGCGGCAAATCGCTGGAAAACCCCGGCATGGATTTATGCGGGCTGATGGTTGGTTCGGAAGGGCTGCTTGGCATCGTCACTGAGGCGACATTACGCTTGCTCCCCAAACCGCAAGCTGTGAAAACGGTGCTGGCCGCTTACGATCAGATTGATCAGGCGGGTGAAGCCGTGGCCGCCGTGATCGGATCGGGGCTGCTGCCCGTAGCGATTGAGATCATGGATCGGCTGTCGATTGACGCGATTGAGAAGGCGGTACATGCGGGCTATCCTGATGCTCAATCGCTGCTGCTGGTCGAACTGGACGGCCCCACCGATGAAGTGCTGCCCCAATTCGATCTGCTGCTCGATACCTTGCGAAAGTCGGGCGCGACGAGTCTGGTTGTCCCGGCGACGGATGCCGAACGCGCCAAAATCTGGAAAGGGCGCAAATCGGCGTTTTCGGCAGTCGGGCGACTCGCGCCAGATTATCTGGTGCAGGATGGGGTTGTGCCGCGCGGCAAACTTGGTCTGGCGCTGCGTGAGATTACGAAACTGGCGGCTGAGTACGATTTGCGGGTAGCAAACGTCTTCCATGCAGGCGATGGCAATTTGCACCCGCTCGTCTTGTTCGACTCGAAAAAACCGGGCGAACTCGAACGTGCCGAAACGCTTGCCGGGAAAATCCTCAAAATGTGCGTTGATTTGGGCGGTTCGATCACAGGCGAACACGGTGTTGGCATCGAGAAAAAAGCGTACATGGCCTATCAATTCAAAACGGATGATCTGGATACGATGCGCGCCATTTATCGCAGCTTCGATCCCAAAATGCTCTCTAATCGCGGCAAGATGCTGCCCGACGCCTCGCCCGATCAACTGACTGGACACGTCACAACAGATCGGCAGCACCCATTGGAGCGCAGCGGCGTGATCGAGCGATTTTGATGAACGAATCGCCCTTTAAGTTCGCGGCGCACTCAGATGTTATTACCCCCAAAACCGTCGCGGAAGTGGCTGAGGCAATCACGGACGCGGCTCAACATCAACGGCGCGTACTGATAATAGGCGGCGGCACGGCCTGGGATACCGGACATCATGCATTTATCGGGGCGCATCCCGATCATATGCTGATCAGCACCTCTGAACTCCAGGAGATTGTCGAATATGACCCGGCGGAACTGACGCTCACCGCGCGCGCCGGGACACTGTTAGCCGATGTGAAAACGGCGCTTGCCGAACACGATCAATATTTGCCCTTCGATCCGCCGTTTGCCGCAGCCGGTGCAACGTTGGGTGGCGTGGTAGCGGCAGGTTTGACTGGATCGCGTCGAATGCACTATGGCGGCTTGCGCGATTTCATCCTGGGGATCGAGTTCGTCAATGCCGCCGGACAAGTCGTTCGCGGCGGCGGCAAAGTGGTTAAAAATGCGGCGGGTTACGATTTGCCCAAGCTGTTTTGCGGCTCGATGGGATCGCTGGGAATCATCACCGAAGTCAGTTTCAAGGTGTTTCCCCAACCGCCCGATCAGTGTACCGTCGTAATTGGTGTCAGGGATGCGGCGGAAGTCGCCAAAATTTTTCAGGATGTGCAGCGATCACCGATTGAAATCAGTGCCGCCGATGCCTGGACAGATATGGACGCTTTACCGAATGCCGGTCTGTATACCGTCGCCATTCAGATCGAAGGAATGACCGCTTCGTTCGATGGGCGATTGGCCGCGCTGCGAAAATTGCTCCCGGCGGGCGCATCCGTGCAGAATGTGGGCGATAGCGATCAACTCTGGGAAGCATTGACTGATCTGCACTGGATCGGCACTCAGGAGACGGTTTTGCGATTATATTTGCCGTCGGGTAATGTGCCGAAACTGGATACAGTATTGGCTGCAAACGGCGCTCAACGGGTGTACAGCGGTGCGGGCAATACTGTATGGGCGGCCTTGAACGGCGATCCAACGCGGCTCTCGGCTGATCTGGCAAGATGTGAAACGAGGGCGGCGGTTTGGCGCTCGCCTGTTCCCGCGCCCGATATTTTGCCCGACGATCCGGGTGCGCCGATGGTGCAGCGTATCCGACAGGCGTTCGATCCGTCTGATCGCTTTTACAGTAGTCCACAACCCGTTCGATCTTAATTTGAGAACTATTTGTGACCACTCCCCCGAATAAATCCGGGGGCTTCTCAGGCTACGCATGACCTGGTGGTCTACGTTGTCGCCTGACGGCTCGATCCGAGCCGACTTCAACGCTAGAGACAAGATGTTGAGCGCGGCGTTGAGGTCACGATCTAAAGTTAAGGAACAGTGAGGACAGGAATGCACGCGAACACTCAAGTCTTTTTCAACAATCGAACCACAGCCGCTGCAGGTTTGCGAAGTGTAGGCGGGGTCTACAAACACGACCTGGCTACCAGCCTTTGCAGCTTTGTAGCCAAGCACGCTTTGAAACGCTCCGAGTCCAGCATCGTGAGCCGACAGGGCCAGGTGCGAATTGTGCGTCATAAACGCCAGATTGAGATTTTCGAGTGCGATCAGTCCGTAGTGGTGAACCAGCCAGTGG
>JBBSEU010000193.1:0-11601 GCA_038239365.1 Aggregatilineales bacterium | reverse complement strand
GTACCCGGCAAACGGATTGTGGTCAGTATCAGCAAGCAGCATATGTGGGTCTACGAGAACGGTCAGGTCAAATGGGATTGGGTGGCCTCAACGGGCATTAGCGATAGTCCGACTATGCCGGGCATTTTTCAGGTGCAAAGCCACGATAAGAACGCTTATGGCGCGCTCTGGGATTTGTGGATGCCGCACTTCATGGGCATTTACGAGGCAGTGCCGGGCTTTATGAATGGCATTCACGGCCTGCCCACCTTATCCAGTGGCAAACTGTTGTGGGCAGGGGTGTTGGGGCGTCCGATTACCTACGGGTGTGTGCTGCTCAGCCTTGAAAATGCAACCGCCCTGTACGATTGGGCACAGGACGGCGTCGTGGTGGAGATCAAGGCATGACCGCTATTCGCCTAAAACACCGCGTTCAATCTTCTTTTTCGTTGCCTTTATTCCTTCGATCAGCACCCGTACCCAGTAGGCTCGCTGTTCGCCTTGTTGACTGTTCAGCGTACTGATCAGCCATTTCACGATGTCCACTTCCTGTGCTGGCAGTTGATCCAGAAGTGGGACACCTTGCACATTGGCGGCAATGGCATCATCGCGCTGCTTACTCAACTCCGTGACCAGCGCAATCAACCGATGCGTCATAAATTTCACGTCAATCGTGGCACTTTCAGCCAGGATCGCATGTTCTTCGATGCGGTTGAAGGTGGGCATCATAAACCCCGGCCAGCATTCTTCGGCCTCGATGTGATCTTTGCCGCCTTCAACATCCTTGAAAATGGCGTCCAGCGTTGCTTCTAACGCCTTGATTTCTTCTGGGGTCGGGACATCCGGCCAATCGCTCATGATCCTTTGTCCGATCCGGGCTTCCGCATCCAGCCCAACCGCTGCGCTGTCTCC
This sequence comes from Aggregatilineales bacterium, assembly GCA_038239365.1. Taxonomy (GTDB): domain Bacteria; phylum Chloroflexota; class Anaerolineae; order Aggregatilineales; family UBA2796; genus JBBRMW01. The sequence continues at coordinate 10,710 of JBBSEU010000193.1, read as the reverse complement.
GCAATATCTTTAAGGATCGGTTCCAAATCCGCGTTCATTTCTTCAATCGTGCGAACACGCGGAACGGGCGGCCTGGCTTTAGGTTGCGGCTTGATCACTTCGGCTTTTGGCGCAAACAATTCGTCAATTTGGCCCGCGAAATTCATGCCCGCGATATACATATCGCCGTCTTCCCGATCTTGATTGACCAGATAATCGACAGCAGCGCGGAACAGATTTTTCGTGACGGCCATCAAAACGGCGTGGTGTTTGGGCGGAATCGTTTCGAGTCGGTAATCGGTCAGGGTCAATGAGTGCGGATTGAGCGGCGGCTTAATGAGTGATTCGGCGTGGGCAGGCAGCAGTCCGGCGATCTGTGGCGCACTGAGCAGCCGTTGAGACGAAAACTGGGAATATGAAGGAGACACGGATTGAGATACAATTCGCAACATGGATAGGTTTCCTTTCCTATTCTTTGCGGCGAGTGAAACTTGGCAGTGCAACTCGCCGCATATGAATATATCCAATCAGGCACAATCATAGTTGACAATTATTTTGTTGTCAAGAGATTCAAGCATAGGACGTGAACATAAAAATCGGCCTGCGTGCGGAACGGCTTTGCCAGTTGAGAGAACAACGGGGTCTGTCTCAGCGCGAACTTGCACGCAGATGTGGCTTCAGCGAAGCCCTGATTCGCAAATATGAGATGGGTAGCAGCGATCCCGCTGGATACTTCCTCAGAACATTGAGCGAACAGCTTGAAGTGAGTACAGACTATTTATTGGGTGTAACCGACGATCCGCGCGGTCATTACGGTGATAACCAGATTGATGACAATGAGCGCGCGATGCTCGATACCTACCGTCGTGAAGGGTGGCCGGGCGTGATCCGGCTTGGAGTGGAGCGGATTTCCAGGTAGTTTGCCCTGTGAGGTATCCCGATAGGCGCGCAAAAACGGAAAAATAGAAATGTGAAGCGGACGCCGATTGAGATACAATGTGCATTGGGATAGTCCTTTCTACCTCCTGCTTGCATATATCGATCCGATTTTCAAATACGCAAATACCATACAACGGATTTATCGTGTTGTCAAGTGATCTTAATTGTCAAGGTGAGTCAGTTGTTACGTATTGATCGGCTTAAACAACTCCGCGAAAGCAAAGGTTGGACGCAGCGCGATCTTTCACGCGCCTGTAACATCGCAGATAGCATGATTCATCGCTACGAAAATGGATTGACTGATCCGACTACAAAGCCTCTCAGCATTATTGCTGAAAAACTCGAAGTCAGTGTTGATTATCTACTGGGCTTGACGAACAATCCACGCGGGCAATTCAGCTATAGCGATCTTAGCGTCGAGGAAGATCAAATCGTTCAGGCGTACCGTCGTGAAGGTTGGCCGGGGCTGCTGCGTTTGGGAGCAGATCAGATGGTGCAAACCACAAAGTAAGGCTTGAAACGCCTTGAGTCCACTAAAGTGGACTTTGTTTGTTCAGCCTGGGACTTGAGTCCCAGGCATCACTTCAATTACGCTGCAACTGGCTCAGGCGCATTTATCGCCCCAGCTTCAGGAGTGCCCATTAGCGTCTCGAACATTTCACGATCTATCGTTTCATGTTCGAGCAGCGCATCGGCCAATTCTTTCATCTTGCTCAGCTTCGACCTGAGGATTTCCTCAGCGCGCTGATAAGCACGATCCAGGATCGTCTTCACTTCGGTGTCAATCGCGGCGGCAGCTTCTTCGCTGTAGTCGCGGCGTTCCATGAAGTCGCGCCCCAGGAAGACCGCCCCGCCATCCGCTTCACCAAAAGTACGCAGTCCAAGCTGTGGACTCATACCAAAGCGTGTGATCATCGCCCGCGCGATCTGCGTGGCGCGCTGCAAGTCATTCGATGCGCCATTCGTGACGCTGTGGAAGGTCAGCACTTCTGCCGCGCGGCCACCAAACAGCGACGCCAGTTGATCCTCGAACTCGGCCTGTGTGACCAGCGTTCGATCTTCTTCCGGCACGTACATCGTATAACCGCCAGCCTGCCCGCGCGCGATGATCGTGATCTTATGCACCGGATCGGAGTGTTCCAGGTTGTGCATCACAATCGCGTGCCCTGCCTCGTGATAGGCGATAATGCGCCGCTCCTCAAGGGTAATCACGCGCGATTTACGTTCCGGCCCGGCCATGACACGTTCCATGCTCTCCTGGAAATCGCGCATCGAGATCGCTTTCTTGCTGTGTCGCGCCGCCAGAATTGCCGCTTCATTGATCATGTTTTCCAGGTCTGCGCCGACGAAACCCGGCGTCAGTTTGGCAAGCGTATCCAGGTTAACATCGCTGGCAAGTGGCTTACCGCGCGAATGAACATCCAGAATAGCCCGGCGACCAACCCGATCAGGCCGATCCAGGTACACTTTGCGGTCAAAACGACCTGCACGCAGCAGCGCCGGGTCCAGCACGTCGGGGCGGTTGGTGGCTGCAACGACGATCACGTTTGTCGTGTTATCGAAGCCATCCATTTCGACCAGAATCTGGTTGAGCGTTTGTTCGCGCTCATCATGCCCGCCGCCGAGTCCGGTGCCGCGCTGCCGACCTACCGCGTCGATTTCATCCACAAAAATGATCGATGGCGATTCGGCCTTCGCACGCTCAAACAGATCGCGCACACGGCTGGCACCCACGCCAACGAACATCTCAACGAATTCCGAACCGCTGATGCTGAAAAACGGTGCGCCTGCTTCACCTGCAACGGCACGTGCCAACAGCGTCTTGCCAGTTCCGGGTGGGCCAACCATCAGCACGCCTTTTGGAATGCGCGCGCCAAGCTGGATGAATTTCTCCGGCTCTTTCAGAAATTCAACAATTTCCTTAAGGTCTTGTTTGGCTTCGTCCGCGCCCGCTACGTCGCTAAACGTGACCATTGGCCGCTCCATATCGCGGGCAACGCGCGCCTTGCTGCGTCCAAAACTGAGTGCCTGATCCTGCCCGGAGCGCATCGAACGCATCATCCGCCACAGGAACCAGCCGATCACGATCATGGGCAGCACTGTAAATATCGCAAAGCTGATCAATGAGCCGACGTTGTTCTGTGCTTCAACCTGATACGTGACCGACTCGATTTGCGTCTGGCTCACTCCTAACTGGCGGAGCGTTTCGGCAATCGTCGTATATTGTTCTTTGGTGGAGCTGGCAACCTCGCCACTCTTGAACTCGATCACCAGATCGGTATCATTCCGCACCAGAATCGTCTTAACGCTGCCGCTGCGAATGTAATCAGCCAGTTTGCTGAGCGGAATCGCATCTCGATTGCCAACCAGCGTCGGCAATATCACAAACAATAGAATCGCCGCTACCCCTATCAGACCCACCAGCACCATTAACTTCATGTTGTTGGTGTTGGGGGCTGGCGTTTTTGGTCTGTTCACTAGTCCCTCCTTGTTCCCTCGTATAATCATAGCGCCGAACTGTTAGAAGCGCATAGAAATCGTGGATAACGCAAATAAGTGCTGCATGAGAACACGGCGTCTATAATAGAGGCTATGAGCTTCAAATGTTATTGCATTATAGCAGATGGTTTGATGGCAGCATGGCAAAGGATAGCACAGTAATGACGGAGCGTTCTAACGCTCAGTGGCTCGAAGATTTGCGCGGTGATGCGGCAGTGCGCGATCCGGCGCTGACTGATCTGCGTGCGCGTTTGCAGCGGGGCATCTTTTTCTACTTGAGCCGCGAACGGAGCGATCTGGCCGGGTTAGCCAACGAAGAAATCACTCAGATGGCTGAAGACTTCGCCCAGGATGCGACTTTGCGCGTGCTGGATAACCTGGATTCGTTTCGGGGCGATAGTCAGTTCACCACCTGGGCAATGAAAGTGGGCGTGCGAATCGCTATCACCGAACTGCGCCGCTCCCACTATAAGGACTATAGTCTCGACACGCTAACCGCTAATGGTGACTTGCAGTTGCCAGCGACCTCACTGGTCAATGCCGCCGCGCCAGATCGTCCCGAAGCGGCCACCGAAAAATCGGACGTGCTGCAAAAGATCGACGCGGCTTTTGAGGACGCGCTCACGGATCGGCAGCGGCAGGCGTTGCAACTGTTGATGCTGGATGGCGTTTCGCTGGACGAAGTGGCTGAAAAGATGAACACCAATCGTAACGCATTGTACAAACTGGTTCACGATGCCCGCCGCAAGCTGCGCCAGCATTTGGAAGCGCAGGGATTATCACCTGAGTATATAATGCGGCTATTCGAAGCGCGTTAAATCACGTAAGAAGCATTGCGAATACAGCGTCGATTCTGTATAAGCCGCCACAGCAGAACGCGGCAGAGGTGGTCTACGATGGACTCGAATGATCTGATTGAACTCGTAAAGCGCATTTATAGCACGCATGAAGCTGATATTGACTGCGATACGTGCGATGAACAACTCGACTGCCTGGCCGAACTCGTGGCGATTGGCTACGATGCGGCTCTGCTGCTCCCGGCGGTGCAGCGTCACCTGGATTGCTGCGGCTCGTGCCGCGAAACCTTCCGGGCACTATTGTGTATTGTAAAAGCGCAGCAAGCGGGCGAATTAACCTAAAAGCTATCAGCTATCAGCAGTCAGCTTTCAGCCTTTTTATTGGATGCACCCTGTCCGGTGTCGGCCAAAGTGCAGATTGATTGTGTATTTAGCTGACAGCTTCAAACAGAAAGGTCGTCAAAATGTCGAACGAAGTTAACGAGAAAATTGTCATCATCGGGTCGGGGCCTGCCGGATTGACGGCGGCGCTGTATACCGCCCGTGCAGGCTTAAAGCCGGTTGTGATTGCGGGGCCGCAGTTTGGCGGTCAGGTATCGTGGACACACGAGATCGAAAACTATCCGGGCTTCCCCGGCGGCAGCGGTGCAGACCTGGTGGAAGTGATGAAAAACCAGGCCGAAACATTCGGCGCACGGATCGATATGGACGTGGCGTTGGAGGTCGATGTGTCACATGGTTCGCCGTTCACCGTCAAGACGGGCAACACCATCTACAAGGCCGAAGCGTTGATCGTGACGGTAGGCGCATCGCCCCGCAAGCTGGAAGTGCCCGGCGAGGAAGAATATATCGGGCGTGGCGTTAGCTATTGCGGCACCTGCGATGGTTTTTTCTTCCGGGGCAAGCCGATCATCGTGGTGGGTGGTGGTGACAGCGCCGTGAAGGAATCTTTGTTCCTGACTCGTTTTGCCACGCGCGTTGATCTGATTCACCGCCGGGATAGCCTGCGCGCCGAGCCGGAACTGCAAAAGCGCGCCTACGCCGATGAGAAAATCCATTTCACCTGGGATACTGTCGTCGAAGAAATCAAGGGCGAAAACAAGGTTAAGAGCGTGCGTCTGCGTAACCTGAAGACAGGCGAAACACGCGATTATCCAACCGAGGGCGTGTTCGTCTTTGTCGGCCACGACCCGAACAACAACCTGTTCACCGGCCAACTGACGATGGATGAACATGGCTACGTCATCACCGATAACCTGTTCCGCACGAACGTAGACGGTGTATTTGCCGCTGGTGAGATTCAAGACCCGCTGTGGAAGCAAGTCGCAACCTCAGTCGGGCAGGGCTGCGCGGCGGCCTTGAGTGCCGAAGCATGGCTCGAAAAACGTGAACATAACCCCCTGACCGTTCAACCCGAGTTGGACACAGCCGTTCAGTCCTGAACGCGCGCTTGCCCTCCATTCCCTCTGAGGACGCTGTCTCAGGGGGAATGCAGCCTCAAATGGAAACATTTGCCCTCCTGAGAGCAGAAGCCGCATTTAAAAGATGAAAAATACCAGTTAGTTAATCTTCCGGGCGATGAACAAAACGTGCGGATGATAGTAGCCGCTGTCCAGTGGAATCGTTTGGACAGTAAAGCCTAGCCGGGTAAATAATGCCTGCCATTCGGCACGCGGGCGAAAATAAAATCGCTGATCGCCGCTGTGATCAGTGATCTTCAAAACGCGCACGGCTAACACTTCTTCCAGCCAAGTCAAGCCCATTTTCCAGCGCGGCACTTCGGCGGTTTCCTTGAGGACGATTACACCGCTCGCTGCCAGCTTTGTCGCGCAGACTTCCAATAAGCGTTCCTGTACCGGGTATGGCACCAGGTAAAACACATCGAGGATCGTCACGGCTTGCGCGGCAGGCAGTTCGGCACTGGCAATATCCTGAGCAATGAATTGCAAATTCTCAAATTTTAGCTGCGCGGCAACGGCGATCTTGTGTTCATCCAGATCGACGCCAATAACCTGTCGCTCCGCCGACTCACGTGCCAAAAGCTGCGTGAACAAGCCATGACCACAGCCCAGATCGATCACGACTCCGGCTGATGGCACATACCCGGCGATTCGACGCAGCGGGCAGACACGCCAGCGAATGATCATGTGCAGCTTGTCACCAAAAGATAACAGCGGGTAGGCGGCGATTAGGTCTCGTAATATCGTCAATTTATTCTCATCACATAAAAAACGAGCCGCTCTCCTGAGAGAACGGCTCGAAAAAGACTGGCTTTTCAGCGAGATTACTTGGCGGCAGTCGCAACAGGCGTCGCGGCCATTGTTGCAGCCGCACCCGAACCACTGCTTGGGGGGGGAGTCATCATCTTGGCATCAGCAGGTGCCTTGATGTCGACTGGCTGGCCGACCTTCGTCAGCTTGACCAGCAAGTTCAGAGCTACGGTAGTGGCCGGGCCTGAACCACCCATAACGGCGGGATCGATGCTGGCGTTCAGGTCGATTGCCAGAGCGTGATACAGGTTATCGGTTGCACCCACCCAGCGGGTGATCTTGATCGTCGTGTTACCGAGCGCCGTACCAGCCAATTGGCCGAACTGCGCGAGCTGCTCATCGGTCAGGTCAGAGCCACCACCCGCGGCACCCGCAATCGTCTTGATGATCGGGTACAGGTCTTTGGAGGTGACCAGCGACTTGATATCGAGTGTGTAGACGAATTCGATTTGCTTCTGACCATCAAGTTCGGGTGAATTGGTGGTCTTTTCCAGCTTGATGAAGCCTGGAATGCTCGGAATCTTCGCCAGTGCGGCCAAGAGCGCCGGGTCAGTTGCCATCGCGGCAGCCGGGTTGCCAGCCGCCATGCTTGTACCCTGCGAGGTCAGGTCGCTCAGCTTGGCGCCCATCCAACCCTTGCCGTCGTTGGCATTGGCGTAGATTACGCCATTAACGATGATCAGGCTCGCCTTGCCAGACTGATCGGAGCCAGTGCCCTTGGTTGAACCGGTCACATCGAGTGACAGCTTCAGGCCAGCCAGTGCGGCAGTGGGGTCGGACATGTTCATCTTGCCCATCATGGCGGGGTCGACGGCGAATGAACCAGTACCCGTCGCATTAATTTCGGTGGCCTGACCATTGTTGTTCGCCTTCAAGGAGAAGGTGAATTCCTGGGCAAACGAGGTTTCCTTGACGACATTCGCGTCAGCAGTGCTTAGAATTTTGCAGTCTGCATCGGCCAGACCGAAGCAGGTGGCCTGGGCACGGACGCTGATGGCCGGGAGTGAACCGACAACCAGGACGAGCGCCAGCAACAAACTCAGACGTTTAAACGACTTCATTACCATATTCTCCTGATGAGACGCAACACAAACACTGAACAGCATTTTTCGTGCCGCTCAAAAAAGGATTATAGCGGCATTCTGTTAAGAGTGAGCAAAAGCGTGAAATTTTTTACAAGCCTTTAATCCAGCCCTCAGATATTCAATGGGGGCAATTCAACCGGGGCGCAAATTGAGTAACTTTTGTTGCATTCACTCGTTGCTTTTGCGCGCGCTATCCCTTTATGATTGATGGTTTAGCGATTGTGCTGTAGATCAGGATCACGAAACTATGCCCGGTTCACTGTTTACGCATGTTATCTGCCTCGCCTGCAATCATCAGATGCCGCCCGATCCAATGCTCAACAAATGTCCGGCGTGCGGCGGCCAGTGGCTGGATGCTCGCTACGACTATTCAAAGGTCAATTGGCCGCAGGCGCTTGCCAAACGTGCGCCGTCGATGTGGCGCTATGCCGAACTGCTGCCGATTGAGGACAGCCGTCAGCGGGTGAGTATTGGCGAAGGCTACACGCCGCTGGTACGCGCCGAAGGGCTGCAAAGCGCACTGAATCACCCGAAGTTGTACATCAAGGATGAACGCCAGTCGCCAACCGGATCGTTCAAGGATCGGCAGGGATCGCTGTCGGTGTCGATCCTGCGGCAGATGGGTATTCGGGAGTGCGTGCTGGCCTCGACAGGCAACGCAGCGGCGGCCTATGCTGCTTACTGCGCGCGTGCCGGGATCAAGCTCTGGATATTTTTGACCAGCATGGCACCCGCCGAAAAGATGCGCGAACTGGGGCTATACGGCGCGGAAGTCGTCAAGGTGACAGGCACTTACGATGAAGCCAAGCAGATCGCCGCCGATTTTGCTCAACGGCGCGGCCTGTACTTTGATCGGGGTGCGAAGGCCGTGCCCGGCAAAGAGAGCATGAAGACGATTGCGTTTGAGATCGCCGAACAACTTGGCCTGGAGCTGACCGACGGCGAACGCTGGATAGTGCCAGATTGGTATGTGCAGGCGGTCAGCGGCGGGATCGGGCCATTGGGCGTGCTGAAGGGCTTCCGCGAACTGCAACAACTCGGCCTGATTGACCGCATCCCCAAACTGGCGATCATTCAGGTGGCCGGGTGTGCGCCAATGGTGCAAGCCTTCAAAGCGGGCAAGTCCGTCGCTACCCCGGTCACGCCCGATACCCGAATCACGGTGCTATCAACAGGCGATCCAGGGCTGAGCTATACCATGCTTTACGAAGCGATCCAGCAAACGGGCGGCACGATGGAAGCGGCGGATGATGGCGAAGCGTTCCGGGCGATGCGTCGAGTGGCGCGCGTCGAAGGGTTTAGCGTTGAGCCAGCGACGGCGGTTGCCTTTGCCGGGTTGGAAAAGCTGATCGTATCGGGGCAAATATCGCCGGATGAACTGGTCTTGCTCAATTGCAGCGGCCACACCTTCCCGGCAGAGAAGCACATTCTGGAAGATCAGTATGTGCTTGATCTGGAACTTGGTGAGAATGGTTCACAGGCGCGCGAAGGTTTGAGCGCCGCACTGGAACGGCTCGATGAGCAGATCAAAACGGTTGTGGTGATCGATGATAACCCTCAGGATAGCCGCCTGATCCGCCGATTGTTGCAAGCCCACAAGAATTACCGCGTCTTCGAGTCGAATAACCCGGTCGATGGCTTCGAGTTGGTCAAGCAGCGCCGTCCGGGGCTGGTTATTTCCGATCTGACAATGCCAGGACTGGATGGTTTCAGCCTATTGGACAAATTGAAGGCTGACCCCGAAACGGCCAATATCCCGGTCATGATCGTGTCGGCCAAGACGATCACGCTAGCCGATGAACGCCGTCTGAACGGGCGGCAGGAGTCACTGTGGCAGAAGGGCAGCTTCAACACGCGCGAACTGGTTGATCATGTCGTCAGCACGCTTAACGACACGATCCCGGTCAAGGTTGAACCTGCCGCACCCCCGGCGGCACCGCTCAAACTGACACTGCCCGTTGATGCGCCGACGGTGCTCATCGTTGATGATAACCCACGCGACTCACGGCTTGTGCGGCGCATCCTTGAGGCCGAAAAGCTGTATGAAGTGATCGAGATCACAACGGGCGCGGCAGCATTGGAAATGATGCGTAAATCGCCACCGGAACTGATCCTTCTGGATATTATCCTGCCCGATATGTCTGGTCTGGAACTGCTGACTCAGATTCGGGCGATCCCGGAACTGAGTGCGACTCCGGTCATCGTTCTGACCGCCAAAGATTTGAGCCGTGAAGAACGCACGCAGCTAGGCGATGTGGTTCTCTGGCATAAGGCCAACCTGGATCGGCGACGGCTGCTGAAATCGGTTCACGACGCGCTGGTTTGAGCGATTTGCCTCACCCCCAACCCCCTCTCCAGAAGTGGCGAGGAGGAGTCAACACGCCTTCCGACTCCCCTCTCCGCGCGCGGAGAGGGGCCGGGGTGAGGCAAATTCACGCATCCAGTGAGAAAGTGTCGGTGTCGGATCAACCCAACCAGATTGAAACCATTTGGCTGATGAATGCCGTAGTCTTTTACAGACGGTAAATAGAACCCTATTCAAAAATTTGGCAAAGATTGCAAAAAACTTTAAATTTTAACCATGTGCTGTATTATTAAAAAAGCGGAAATCATCTTGAAAACATCCGATGTTTTCGATGATTGCTCAAGTGAAAGGATACCACAATGCGTCTGATGATCGTTACGTCGTGGCCGACGGATGTAATGGGCGGGAGCGGCACTGCCGTCTTCTTCAATGCGTTCGTGGACGGCTTACGCGGGCGTGGCTTTGACGTTGATATTATCGCGCCGAATTACGATGTGTCCGACTATGTGACGGTCACGCTGCAACGCTTTTTGTTCAACACGCAGCTACGTACCGAGCCGCGCGTGCAAAAGGCAGACGTGGTGATTGGCTTCGACTACGACGGCTTCGGACTCGATTCGGCGAACCGGCCACCGATGATCACCAGCGCACACGCGGCTTATGGTGATGTGATTCAGTGGGAAGAAGAACCGTACCGCACGATGGTTGAGGCACAGGCGTTTTTCGATAAGGTAGCGATGCAGCAAGCCGACGCGATCACGATTGGCAGTCAGTATGCCAAAGGGCGCATTGTCGATCTGTACAACCTGCCGCCTGACAAAGTGACGGTAATTCAT
>JBBSEU010000192.1:0-11610 GCA_038239365.1 Aggregatilineales bacterium | reverse complement strand
GTTCATTCAGCGATTTTGCCGGGCATGGCTATCACGGGATCAGCGTCATGCGGAGTTATCTGGGCTTCGATGCGAAACCTGTGCGCGTGGTCGGCTCCGTTCACGAATACCCGCTGATGGCCTACTATTCGCGTCTGGCGGATAATTACAAGCCGCGCAACGAAACCCAGGAACATGGCCTGATCGAATTTGAAGATGGCCGCCTGGGAGTCTTTCACTGGACAAGTGTCGGTTACGATTCGCCGCTCCGCTGGTGGCGCAGCAGCCGCTTTTTGGCCGAAAAGGGGATGGGCATCACTACCGGCGTCGGGCTAGAGGTGCAGGAACATCTATCGCTGCTTGCGCCGGGTGGCGAAGCACCGCGCTTCATCACGCTTGAACGGCGCTGGGAACGTAACGACGGCGGTGTGCTGGATGCGCTGGTTGCCCACACGGGTGATCCCGATCAGCCGATAATCCGCTGGCAAAATCCGTTCAAGTCGTCGCACAAGGGACATAGCTTGCAGTGGCATGACGATGAAATTGGCGTGGCGGGATGTATCAAAAGTTTGGTGGATGCCGTCCGCAACAATACCGAACCGACTTATGGCGGGCTGCAAGGCCGACTCGATCAGGAATTGATCCTGGCGATTCGGCAGTCGGCGGCGGAAGGTGGCCGTCCGGTGACACTGCCACTCGACCCGGCGCAGCAAACGCTGTAAACTTAACCGTGACCATGTATAAGGTGGGGATTTTCGATGATTGCACAAAAGGCATTTGGGCGGACAGGTCATCAAAGTACGCGCATTCTCTTTGGCGCGGCGGCACTTGGCAATGTGACTCAGGCGGAAGCCGATCAAACGCTGGATGTTTTGCTCCAGTACGGCATTAATCACATCGACACGGCAGCCAGCTATGGCGAGTCCGAACTGCGAATCGGGCCATGGATGGATAAGCATCGTCAGGATTTTTTTCTGGCGACAAAAACAGGTGAACGCACTTACGACAAAGCGAAGGAACAAATTCATAAGTCGTTGGAGCGGTTGCGCGTCAGTCAGGTCGATTTGATCCAGTTGCACTATCTGGTCAATCCCCAGGAATGGGAAGTGGCGATGGGGCCGGGCGGCGCGCTCGAAGCGGTGATCGAGGCGCGTGAACAGGGGTTGACGCGCTTTATCGGCATAACCGGACACGATATTACCGTTGCCGCCATGCACAAGCGCGCCCTTGAAAAATTCGATTTCGACTCGGTGCTGCTGCCCTACAACATCACGATGGCGCAAAACCCGCATTACATGGCCGAGTTTGACGAGTTAGCCGCCATGTGCCGCGAACGAAACGTAGCTTTGCAAACCATCAAGTCGATCACGCGCGGCGCGTGGCAGCCGCAGCAAGCGCATACGCACGCAACCTGGTATGAGCCGCTCACCGAACAATCGGCGATTGACACGGCGGTGCATTTTGTGCTGGCGCATGAGCAGTTCTTCCTGAATACAGTAGGCGATATTCATCTGCTGCCAAAAGTCTTGAATGCTGCCAGCCGTTTTGAGGGTGCGCCTTCTGAGCAGGCGGTACAGGCATTGGTGAGCGAGAACCAGATGACGCCCTTATTCGTCTAGGTTGCGCGTCCAATAGCCCTGATGCAAACTAAGCCGGGTGCGCCATGTACCCGGCAAATGATCGGCATATTTGCCAAGCACCCGTCCGGCGATCCGTGTGATTTCGTAAGGCGGGATCGCCAGCAGCCACCGCCATCGCCCCGCACGAACAACATAGCCGATCTCCGCGCCGATGTACTCAACCGCCTGCCGCGCCGTGTACAGCCACGAGTCATTAGCGATTCCACGCAGCGAATAGGCGCTGTCGAAGTTGCGCCGAAACAGCGTCTTGAGATCGTAATGATGCGAATGAATCACCTGCACATCAGCCAGATAAAGAGTCTGGTAGCCGTCGGTCAATAGCGATTTGGCAAACGCCTGATCCTCGCTCATGATCAGGGTTTCATCGAAGGGATGCGCCAGACACACCTCACGACGGGCGGCGCTGCACACATTCGAGAAGAATATCTTGTCCAGCGTGATCGGCGTGTCGGGCGTTAACGCATAACGTGTGCCGCGCGCCGGATAGAGTCGTTCGGGGGAAAATAGCTCCAACGGTGTTTCGTCGGGGCGGGCCAGCAGCCGAACATAGATCGCGCCAATCGCCGGATCAGACAGTGGTTCAACCAGACAGCGCAGCCAATCCTCACCAACGGGTAGCGCGTCCTGACTCATAAACACCAGCAGCGGGTTTTGCGCCTTGCGAACCGCTAAATTGCGCGCGTAGCCGTGCCCAAACTGCTGCTTTGGAATGACCGTCACCGACGCGCCGTATTTTTGTAGCAGGTCTGGCGTGCCGTCCGTCGATTCGGAATCGATGGCGACGATCTCCACCGCTGCGGGGTAATCCTGCGCCTGCAAAACAGGTAGCAGTTGTTCCAGGTAGCGCGCGCCCTGATAGGTGGGCATCACGATTGAAACGGGCAGCAGTTGGGGAGTCTGGCTCAAGGTCTCACACTGAAAAATTTACGCTATGATACTCGATCAGCCGAACTTGCCCACAACTGCTCTGAATGATTTATGGCGTCGGGCTAAAGACCTCAACCGTATTACTCAGTGAGGTGATCGTCAGAAAGCCCGGCTTGGCAGCGCCATCAATCGTGTACCAGCGATTCGCCACTACGCCCGATACTGCACTGTGACGCGGGCTGCCCATATCAGCCAGTGCGCCCCATTTGTCGGTTTTTGGGTCATAGACTTCGTGCTGCACGAAAACGCAGTTATCCTGGGTATTTTCGCCGCTGACCACATGAATTAGCCCGCTCAATGCGGCGGCGGTGATGCTGCTGCGCGGGGTCGGCATTGCGGCTAATGCTGTCCAGCTATCGGCAGCCGGGTCATAGACTTCGAGTGCGCCCAGGCGCTGATAGGTTTCAGTGCCGCTGCCGTTTGAGTTCGGTGTTTCGCCACCGACGGCGTAAAGTTTGCCATCCAGCACGGCGACGGCCAGATGTTCGCGGGCGGTTGGCATAGGTTGGTGATGGGTATCCCATTTATCAGTGGTCGGGTCATAGCTCCACAGCGCGGTTGAGGCCGAGGTAACGCCGCCCACCAGATAGATCACGTCGTTGACGGTCGCCATGCTGTGCGCGGCGCGCGGTGCAGGCAGATCAGCGATGGCTGCCCAACTGTCGGTTGCCGGATCATATGCCCACGTATTTTTTGTGTTGGGGACAAAATCGAGTGCGCTGTAGCCGCCTGTCAGATAAACATGACCGTGCGCGCTGGCAAGTGCGACATGATGCAGTGCCCTGGGCAATGGCGACAGTTCCTTCCAGCTATCCGCCGCCGGATCATAAACCTCGAAAGAGCGCGTGATTTCGGTGTAAAAGCTGGTCTTTCCGGCCAACCCGCCCGCGATATAAATTTTGCCGTCGAGTACCGCCGCTGATGACTCCGAGCGAAAGAGCGGCGCACTGGTTCGTTTTTCCCAGCTACCGCCCGCTGTGCCCGGTACCGGATGATCGCAAACACCGGACGACGCAGCACTGGCAGGCGCTGAACCCGGTAGAAAAGCCAAAAGGACGACTAAACCAACAAAAATTCCTCGCAGCATAAGCCAGACTCCTACGAAGCATGAACCGCCAATCGAAGGGTGATGTCGGCAGCAATACGCTTCGCCTCACGCGCTATAGCGTACAGCATCCCGACTGAAGAAATGGTGAACCCGCAAAAATATAAACCCGGCGCGGCACTCGGCTGACCGCTGTGCAGTGGTACACCGTGATCATCAAGCAAGGTATAGTCAGGCGGCAGCAGTCCGCCCAATGCCACACGATAGCCCGTTGCCAGGATCACCGCATCGAATGCTTCGTGCTGCCCATCGGCGAAGGACACGCCATCTTCGCTGAACGACTCGACGCCTGGTCTAACCTTAATCTGACCGCTCTTGATGAGCTTCATCACGCCCATATCGATCACCGGGATACGTGCCCGGTGGCGCATCTGGTCAACCGCGCCATAAGGCAGCTTTTTGAGGTGATAACGGCTCAGATCGCCGTATTTGATGCGGACAATCGGCGCGTTAATCAGATCAACCATGCGCGTTGGCAAACCTCGGAGCAGCCACGAAAAATACTGTGATGGAATCATTGGCAGCACATCGCGTGAAACAACGTTCACCGCGCCCCGCACGGCCATCGTTGGCGCGCTGCCGTGTTCATATAAGTCCAGCGCGATCTCAGTGCCGGAATTGCCGAAGCCGATCACGAGCGTCTTCTGGCCTCGGAAGCGTTCGCCATTTCGGTATTCCGAACTGTGCAGCACCGTCCCTTTATAACGCTCCAGGCCGGGGAAGTCCGGGCGATTGGGCACTTGATTGGTACCCGTAGCGATAACCACACAGCGCGACTGATAAACTGTGTCGGCGGTACGTGTTTGCCAGCCGCCTTCAACCGGGCGCACCGACTCGGCGCGTTGGTTCAAGCGCGGCGACAACCCGAAGTGCGCGGCATAAGCGGTCAGATAATCAACGACCTGCTGACGCCCTGGAAACAACGGGTAATCAGACGGAAAGGGGAAATAGGGGAGCGCAGATAATCGCTTGGCCGTGTGCAGATGCAGCCGATCATAATGCCGCCGCCATGAGTCGCCAGGCGCGGCGGACGCTTCAAGCAGCAGGACTGAAACTCCCGCACGTCGCAAGCAGCCACCAACTGCCAGTCCGGCAGGACCCGCACCCACAATCAGCACATCGGCACTGTTTTGAGTTTCAGGTGCCTCGGAATAGGCTTGCTCAGGCAATTTCAGACTCGCTCTACAATTCTGATCGCGTTCAGCATATCATCAATCGAGCGCGTCCGCTAATCAGGCCATAAACGATACGATAGCCCCACGTAGATCGCTGCCTGCTCTTGCACGCTCTACATGGGGCGTTATGATCAAGCCTATTGGCAAAGATTAAAGGGCATTCGTGTGATTCGAAAAACAAGACTCTGGACACTGATCGCTGCTTCATTGACGCTGACGATTTTTTCCATGAGTACGCGACCTGCTGAATCATCACAGGCCGCAGCCGCTACCGTCGCGGCGACCAGCGCGGCGACTCAGGCCGCCACAGCAAAAGCCGATCCGATTGGCCGCGAAAACTTTCAGGTTGACCTGGGTGATTTTCAGACTGCGGCGCAGTTGACCTACCCCGCCGGGCAAACAGGCCCCTTTCTGACGGTCATTCTCGTACATGGCTCCGGCCCGGCGGATATGGATTTCACCCTTCGAGACTTCACCAACAAACCACTCTCGCACATTTTCAAGGATATTGCCGACTCGCTGGCACTGCATGGTATTGCGACAGTGCGCTACAACAAGCACTATGTCACCGCGCCAGGTCAATATGACAAGGACAAATTTGCCACACTGACGCTGGAACGCATGTATCAGGATTTGAAGGCCGTTCAGGAAATAACGGTGAAAAATCCGAAAGTCGATCCGAAACGGCTGGTGATTTATGGTTGGAGCGAGGGCAGCCCGACTGCCACGTTCTACGCGGCCACCCACTTCAAGGAAGTTGCCGGATTGGTCTTGCAGGGCGTCGTGCCGGGCAGCTTTGCCGATACCTTCGCGGCACAGGTCAGCAACACACTCTATCCATTTCTACGCGATAGCGTTGACGCGGATAAAGATGGCAGCATTACGAGCAAGGAACTTGTGGCGGCGCTGAATGCCAAAGCGGGCGGTCTGCAAGCCAAACAATGGTTATTCTTCCTGCTCGATCCGAAGGCGTCATTCTTTAATCCGATAGTCAACGCTGCCATCGACAAAGACAAGAACTCGGCGCTGGACATCGACAAGGAAATTGTCCCATACTTCAAGGATCAGTTCGCGCACTTCGATGCGACTCTGGGCAAAACACTCTTTCCGGCCTACATTTCAAGTAAGCAGCTACCGTTCGTAGTCGATACGATCAAGATGGTGCGCCAACCCGTCCTTATCCTGCAAGGCAGCAACGACGCGAACACACCTGCCAGTGGCGCACAGGCGGTGGGAAAGGCACTCAGCACCTCTGGCAACCAAAGCTATTCATTGTTGATCTATTCGGGGCTGGGGCATTCGCTGGGCAAAGCCGCCTCAACCGTTGAGGATAATTTCGCGCCCATTGATCCACTACCGCTCAAAGACCTTGCAAACTGGCTGTCCGCGACTATCATTCCCAAAAATTAGCAGTTAAGGAACGGCCCACCTCACTCGCAATGACCAAGATGCTGACCCTGCGTCCGTTTCAAGAGAGCGATATTGGGCGGTGTGCCCACATTATGGCGCAAACACCGCTCTGGATTCGATATGGGGTGACCCATCAGAGCGCCACCGAACGACTGCGTGGCGCGCTCAGTAGTGAGGCGATGATCGTGGTTGCAGACTCGCGGCAAGCGTCGTCGGAAACATCCGATGTGCTGGGCTTTATCTGGTTGGTGGTACGCGGCGCGTTCAACCGGAGTGGGTACATCCCTCTCATTGGCGTTGAATCGGAGGCGCGCGGTCAGGGGGTTGGAAGCGCACTGCTCGATTATGCCGAGACATACTTCCGCCCCCTGAGCCGTGACGTGTTCCTGCTATGTGCTGATTTCAACACCGATGCACAGCGATTCTATATCCGGCAAGGTTATCAACAGGTGGGCGCTCTGCCAGACTATGTGCTGCCGGGCGTGACTGAGTTCATCTATCGAAAGCAGCTTTGATCGTATAATCGCCTTTCGGTGTTTTTGCAGTATAGTTGAAGCTCCGTTAAACAAGAATTTTTGCTGTAGGAGAATGATCTTATGTTTAAGCGCATCGTTCTTTTAGCCGCCGCGCTGCTCACGGTGTTCGGGTTAGGATCAACCCAAACCACACGCGCGCAGACGCCAACTCCCGGCGGCACATTAGTTGTCGCCCAGAACGCAGATATTTCGGGCTTTGACCCGCATACGCTGCCCGATTTCCCAACGGTTCGTGCGCTGGGTCTGATCTATGAGACGCTGGTCACTGTCGATTCAAACCTGAAACTGATCCCCAATCTGGCCGAGTCGTGGAAGTTTTCGGATGATGGTTTAACCCTGACGCTGAACCTGCACAAAGGCGTTAAGTTCCACAGTGGCGATGTTTTCACCTCAGCCGATGTGAAATACACACTGCAACGCATTCTCGACGAAAAGACCAAAGCACTAGTTCGCTCCAACTTTATCGACATCAAAACCGTCGATACACCAGACGATAACACCGTCGTGCTGACGCTCTCGAAGCCGAATGTCTCCATTTTGACAGCACTGGCGAATGCTACCGCCGCCATTCTCAGCGCAAAATCGGCAGGTCTTGACCTGAAGGACAAGAAGAATGTCAACGGCACCGGCGCGTTCAAATTTGAGAGTTGGGAGCCTAGTCAACGTTTGGTGCTGGCAGCCAATAAAGCCTATTGGCAGGCCGGTTTGCCGTACCTGGACAAAATCGAGATTCGCGTCATTCCTGAAGAAGCCTCGATTTTGGCGGCGCTCCGCAGTGGCGATGTGAACTTCGCCGTACTCAACGATCCGACGGTTGCCACCACCATCAAGGCAGGCAGTGGCGTCACGCTACAGCGCGTCCCGGCACTGGCCTACCATGTTCTGCAACTCAACAGTACCCGTAAGCCGTTTACCGATGTTCGGGTACGTCAGGCGTTGTCATGTGCGATAGATCGCCAGCAAGTCCTGGATACCGCCGCGCTCGGTGAGGGACAGGTGACGGGCCCGATCACGATTCCGTTGTATCGCACGCCCACCGATCAATTGCCCTGCTATAAGCCTGATCTGGCTAAGGCCAAATCGCTGCTGGCCGATGCGGGACTTAGCGGCGGCTTCACCTTCACGGTTATCGCCGCCTCACAGGAACCGCCGACTGCCGTTGCCGAAGCGCAGAACGTCGCGGCACAACTGGCACCGCTCGGTATCACGATGAAGATCGAAACGATGGACTTGAATGCCTACGTCAAGCGGTGGCTTGCGCCGGATTTCGATGCGGCGATTGCGCTCAATGGTGGCAGCCCGGATCCGCATCTGCAATTTGTCCGGTACTGGACGAGCGGCGGCAACCTGAACAAGGTAGCGGCGCTTTCCGACCCGAAGTACGACGACCTGTTGGGTAAAGGCCAAAAAGAAGTCGATCCGCAAAAGCGCATCACGATTTACCAGGATTTCGAGAAACAACTTGCTTCGGATGCGCCCTGGGTGTGGCTGTATGTCGGCTACGAATACCGGGCGATGCAGGACAGCGTCAAGGGCTATATCGCCACCCCGCTGAACTCCATTGCCTACTTGCGTCAGGCGTACATCCAAAAATAGCGATGCTGCGCTTCCTGTTACAACGCTTCGTTACGCTGATCCCAACACTCGTTGGGATCTCGCTGCTTGTATTTTTCGTAATACGTCAGATTCCAGGCGATGCGATTGCTGCGCGCCTGGGTGGTGAAGCGGTAGCTGACCTGACCGACCAGCAACTTGCCGAATATCGCGCCTATTTTGGCCTGGATAAACCGCTCACGCAGCAGTACATCGAGTGGGCGTTCAAGATTGTACGCGGCGATCTGGGTTACTCGGAGGTGCGTCGTGAGCCAGTTTTGATCGCCATCGGAAAAACGTACCCCGTGACGCTGGAACTGACGCTCGTTGCGCTCTTCATCGCACTGCTCATCGGGCTGCCGATTGGCATCTATTCGGCGCTCAACCCGAACGGCAGATTTGACCTGTTGAGCCGGGTACTGAGTTTGCTGGGCTTATCACTCCCCGGTTTTTGGCTCGGCACGCTGATCATTCTGGTGCTGTCACTGTTTTTTCACAGCGCCCCCAATGCCGGACTATTCACGTCAATCATTGACAATCCGCTCCGTAACCTGGGACAAATCATCTTCCCGGCCTTTACGCTTGGTTTCGCTTTTTCCGCGTCAGTAATGCGTACCACGCGCGCGGTCATGCTCGACACACTGGCACAGGAATACATTCGTACAGCACGCGCCAAAGGACTCCGCGAACGCGCCGTGATCACGCAGCACGGCTTGCGTAACGGGCTGATTCCGATAGTGACGCTGATTGGGATTGAGATGGGTTACTTGCTTGGCGGTTCGGTGCTGATCGAAGAAGTATTTGCACTGCCGGGTCTGGGAAGGCTCATTTACAATGCGATCACGCAGCGCGACTACGCACTTGTGCAGGGCGGCGTGCTGTTTGCAGCAGTCAATTTTGTGTTGATCAATCTGCTGGTAGATGTGTTATATACGGGGATTGATCCCCGCATCGCTCATGCTTGATCAGCCCGGTACATCAGCAGCCGCCTCTCGTTTATCGCCTGTACGAGTCATGCGTGCGTTGTTGAGCAATCGCAGCGCGGCCATCGGGACAGGCATCAGTCTCGTGTATCTGGTCTTACTGATCTTAGGGACATTTTCGATTACACCTTATCCGCCGACTGAGCAGCACCCCCAAAAAAGTGATCGACTTCAACCACCGGGTGCAACCTATTTGATGGGAAGCGATCAGTTTGGGCGTGACGAATTGAGCCGCGTCATTCGGGGAAGTATCTATTCATTGCGGGTAGCGGTTGTCTCGGTCACGATTGCCGCATCGCTTGGCGCACTGGTGGGTACACTGAGCGGTTATGTCGGCGGCTGGTTTGACAGCCTTATGATGCGGCTGGTTGACGTTTTCTTTGCATTCCCGGCCATTTTACTGGCGTTGGCAGTGGTATCGGCACTTGGCCCCGGCGCGAACAATGCGATCCCGGCCATTGCCATCGTCTACACGCCGATTTTCGCGCGTGTGGCGCGTGCGCCCGTACTCACGGTCAAAGCACTTGACTACATCACCGCCGCGCGCTGCTTAGGCGTACCGTCATGGCGTATTGTGCGCTTCCACGTACTGCCCAATACCATTTCGCCGCTGCTGATCACGATCAGTCTGGCACTTTCCTGGGCTTTGCTCACCGAGGCCGGATTAAGTTTCCTGGGATTAGGACCGCAGCCACCAGAGCCATCGTGGGGGTTGATGCTCAAAGAGGGTCGTAACTTTATAGAGACCGCACCCTGGTTATCCATTTTTCCGGGTCTGGCAATTTTGTTTGCGGTGCTTGGCTTCAATTTGCTGGGCGATGGCTTGCAAGAATTATTCGATCCACGCCGAAATACCTAGTGCTGTGCTTGTACCCCACATGACAATTATCGCGCGACTCAGCGGCCATCTGCGGCGGCGCGAACCCTTTTATCTCCCATTGGCGCTATTTCTGTTCTTGCGTTTGCTGACCGAGATCACCGTTCTGGTTGCCACGCACAACGCGCCCGTTCAGCCGCCCGAATGGATTTACTACAATCCGACGGGCGCAACGTACACCATCACGCTTGCGCCTGATGCGCCATTGTACAATCTGCTTGCGCCCTGGCATCGCTACGATACGTTGTGGTATACCAAGAATGCTCTGCAAGGCTACCTTGCCGATGATCCGGGGATCGCGTTCCTGCCGCTCTACTCGATCCTGATTCGATTGGTTGTTGTGTTTTGTAACGGTAATTATGTGTTGGCGGCGCTATTAGTCAGTAATGTGTGCTGTCTACTCGTTTTCGTGCTGTTCTACCAGCTGATCATGATCGAGTGGAAAGATCGAGGACTGGCACGCCGCGCTTTGATCTGTCTGGTCGCTTTCCCAACCAGCTATTATCTATTAGCGGGCTACAGCGAGTCGTTGTTTCTGGCACTGGTCATCGGCGCTTTTGTGCTGGCGCTTCGTCAACAGTGGGTGTGGGTTGGTCTGCTGGCTTTTCTGATCGCTCTGACGCGCTTGCAGGGGTTCGTGGTGGCATTGCCGCTGACCTGCTTAGCCTATGTTCGCTTCCGTCCTACTCATATACGCGGCTGGCTGATTCGCTCGACGATCATCCTGGGTGCTGCCGCCGGAATCGGTCTCTATTTCGGCTATCTTAACCTGCATCATTTATCGTTAGCGACAGTCTACACGACTGAGTGGAAAAGCTGGATGAACTGGCCCTGGTCATCTGTGCAAACCTATCTGGTGCGGCTGTTCAACAGTCAGACATTCGGCTATGAAAACAATAATGCGCTCGCCTTGATCGTCTTTGCGCTGCTTACGCTCTACGTTCTGCTTCGTCTACCACGCGCTTATGCCCTGTATACGGTCAGCACTCTCGTGATTTTTCTGATGCGCTACTACGAAACGTCGCAACTGGAAAGCATGACCCGGTACGTCTTGCAGCTATTTCCGTGCTTCATCGCGGCGGGGATGCTGCTGCGTCGGCGTGTCGTGTTGATCGGTTATACGAGTCTGGCATTGGCCGCGCAGGTGATCCTGTTGAGCCGCTTCACCTTGTGGATATGGGTTGCCTGACGGCTCAATCAGGCGTCTGTGCCAGCCGTAATTTCATCAACTCACCATTGGCGATCCGGGTGCTGCCTGCTATAATGCGACGGCGCGGCGTACCGACACGCCGCTTTAACGTGCTTAATACCCGGCAACTTGTCCGCAAGATCAGAGGATTGTTATATCATGACCGATTTAGTCAAGGCATTAGACGGCGCAAATC
>JBBSEU010000191.1:0-11622 GCA_038239365.1 Aggregatilineales bacterium | reverse complement strand
GTCAGCTTTGAGCGATTGTAAGGCGTGCTGAACCGCACCTTCAAGCGGACGGATACGCTCGAAAACATGGATGGACGGGGCAGCCTGATTGAGCGGATCATCCAACAGCGTTTCGGCCTGTTTCGTCATCACCTGCAAAACATCTTCTGCCCAACCTTGCGGAAAGAAGATGCAGAACGATTCAACAATGGTGGGCGACTCAATCGTGATCTGGTAGGGCTGCCGATTGTTGAGCAGCAGATAGGTGTTTTCTTCCACCGCGAAACGTCCACCGTCGATTTCGTAGATGGCGTGACCATTCGACATGGTTTTTATAGACAAATCAGACGGCGGCGTATCGTAATAGTAATGCCTGTTCCGTCCATGCAGGATCGTTTGCTCCTGAAGTGCCGAATGGGAATTGAGCAGCATAAGGCTAGTTGTACTCGTCTGGTTTGCCGCCGAAGTACACATCTTTGAAAATCGATTCGAGTTCGGCGGCTTCGCTGGGACGTTCGGACTCGCCCGCGATAAGTGGCTCTGCGATCTCTCTATCGGCGACGACTTTGCCATCGCGCAGCATAATCACTCGATCCGTATGGCGCGCGATGTAGGCGTCGTGCGTGACAAAAATTGTCGTGATCCCCTGTTGGCGGTTGAGTTCCTGAAAAATCTTCAAAACTTCGGTGCCACTTTTGGAGTCCAGATTGCCGGTGGGTTCGTCGGCCAAAATAATCGAGGGCGTGTTGACAATCGCCCGCGCGATGGCGACACGCTGCTGCTGGCCGCCCGAAAGTTCGCTGGGCAGGTGGTCAAGTCGATTGCCCAGACCAACGGCTTCCAATGCGGCGCGTGCCTTTTTTCGACGTTCACCGACGGCAGCATAAATGAGTGGTAACTCCACCTGTCGCAGCGCCGATGTGCGTTTGAGCAAATTGAAACTCTGAAACACAAAACCGATCTTGCGATTTCGCACAACGGCCAATTGGCTGTCATTGAGTTTGGCGACGTTCACGCCGTCCAGATAATATTCGCCGCTGGTGGGCTGATCGAGCGCGCCGAGGATGTGCATCATGGTACTTTTGCCGCTGCCGGATGGGCCCATGATGCTGATAAATTCACCTTCGTATACGCGCAAATTGACGCCCCGCAGCGCCTGGACTTCAATATCGCCCATGTGATAGACCTTCGTGATCTCAGTGATGTCGATCACGGCTTTGCGGCCTTGATCGTTCACCGGGGCGATGTATTCTTCGCTGCGCCTAAACCGTGCGATCATCGTCATCAGTGTAGGCTATTACCGCATTAACATCTTCAACGGTGAGTCGCGGATGTGCATCCAGAATATCGGCCATCGTCATACCACCCGCTAATTCCTGCAAGACTTGTTCGACTGGAATACGAGTCCCCTTGATGACTGGTTTGCCGACCATGACTTTCGGATCGACATTGATACGCGCATGTTGCATGATATTTTGACTCCCTATAAACCGAGCAAATTCGTATCGCGTGGCAGGACGACCACAATATCGCCTTCGGACAGGCCGCTGCGAACTTCGCTGTACGTTTCGTTTCGCAAACCGAGTGTGACAGGCACTTCCTTGAACTGCCCTTTCGCGGTTTTCACGATGACGCTGGCCTTCCCAGTCTTGCGATCCAGGCGCACAAAGCGGTTGCGGATACGTAACGTGTTTTGCAGATGATCAATCGTGATCGTGGCAGTGGCACTCATTCCGGCGCGCAGCGATGGGTTGCCCGCATCGATCCCGATCCGCACGGCATAGGTCACAACGCCGCCGACTTCCAACGATGTATCCGCGACGCGCTGCACTGATCCGGCGATGGGTACACCGGGCAAAGAATCGAAGGCCAGAGTCACGGTTTGTCCCTGTATAACCTTGCTGACATCGATTTCATCAACCGCAATATCGACGTAGTAGGCGCTGTTATCCACTAGAATCGCGGCGGCTTTATCGAGCGGTGCGGCTTCGCCAATGGTCAGGTTAAGCTGACCGACCACGCCGTCAAAAGGAGCGGTCAGAACGCCGCGTGCCAGATTATAGTCTGCCAAATCTACCGCCGATTGCGCCTGATCGATCTGCGCCTGGGCAATTGCAATCGTGCGTGCGTCTGCGCCTTCGGTCAGTTTATCGAGCGCAGTTTGTGCCTGAACGACTGCCGCCTGTGCTGCGCCGATGCTGCCCAGATCGCCATGTGCGTTCTGGGTCTGGCTAAGCTGTGCCTGCGCGATGCCAATATCGTAGCCAGTGGAGCGTACCTGAGCTTCTGCCGCTGATGCCGAGCCGCCAAAATTCACCGAGCCGAGCGCGCCCGCGTTGAGAACCGCCGACAATCCCTGTAACGCCTGATCGCGTTGATCGGCGGGCAGTTGGTAAATCAGGCTGTAGATTTGAGTCAGGATGGCAGGCTGCGGAGCGTTGGCGACACTCACCGCCTGATCGCGCCGAAGCTGACTTTGCCAGGCCGAATTTTTGGCAATCTCGACTTGAAGCGCCGCTAAGCGAACCCGGATCGGATCGTAGCCAACATTGGCCGCGCCGAGTCCGGCTTTGGCTGCGCCCAGAGCTGCGCTTGCCGAAGCAACATCGGCGGAGCGGGGCGCGGCAGTAACGGCTTTCAGGGCAAGCCGTGCGCCTTCGAGGGCTAGTGAGGCGTTGGTGAGTGCGGATTGCTGAGTGCGCGTATCGAGTGTGGCAATCGTTTGCCCTTTCAGGACGTGCTGCCCTTCACTGACGTTGATCGTGGCGACGCGCCCGACACCCAAAAATAACAGCGGCGTCTCCTGTTGGGCATGGATCGGTCCGCTGGCACTGACAGTCAGCAGAATGTCGCCTCGATCCACAACGGTGCTTTCCTGAACTACTGTGTCGGATGGTTTGGTCGCGTTGTCCACATAGCGCACACGGCCAAATGCCGCCGCAAAAATGATCAACGCCCCAACAATCAGCCCATTACGAATGAGTTTCATAGGTCTTGCAGCAGTTCTCCTAAATCACCGTAGTCATAGGGCGGGCGTTTCCGAATCGCCAAACATCAACAACTTTGTCAACTTCGGTGATTGCGTAAAGGATGCGCCATTTCTCCAATCGAATCCGCCGTACTTCAATATCATCATTTGAATTGTCAATAGTAAGCACCTTACTATCGTGAGGGCGGGGATCATTCGCAAGATCATCAATGGCGCGCTTGATACGCTGTCGCATATTACCGGGTGAACTCTTAATCTCGTTCAGAGCGTCCGGGGTAACATAGACCGAATAGTTGCTCACTCAATCTGATCCTTAACGTCGTCCCAAACTAACCAACCTGCTTGCTGTCGATCACCATGAGATGCTTTGAGTTCAGCAAAAGATTGTTTGACAATTTGAGCATCCTCGACATTTTCGAGCCACTCAATGAGTGTTTCCCAGTCCTCAGCACCCAGAATTGCCAGTCGTTTTCCCTTGACTGTCACAAACTGTACACCTTGCAGTACTTCTAACCCGTTCATGCTCCCTCCAATCATGGTCAATTCCCGAACAGTGAGAAATTCGTATCCAGGTTGATGCCTACCGCGTCGCCTTCGTTGAGGCCGCCCAGCACTTCGCTGTATTCTTCGGTTCGCAAACCAAGCGTCACAGGAACTTCGGTTAATTTGCCGTCCGCGCCCACCAGATTCACATAGGCCTGATTGTTGCGCCGATCCAGTCGCACAAACAGGTTGGGCACGCGCAGCACATCATGCAATTGGCGAACCGTAATCGAAGCACTGGCCGTCATGCCCGCTTTGATGCGCGCTTTCGTTGGATCGAGCGTGACCTGTACTTCGTAGGTGACAACCGTGCCAACAGCTTGATTGGCGGTTAACGAGATTTGGCTGATATGCCCGCTCAGGGTTTCGCCGGGTAAGGCATCGAGCGTGAACGTGACAGGTTGCTTTTCGTGAACCTGTCCAATATCGATTTCATCTACTTTGACAGTGACGTGCATTTGCGATGTGTCAGTTAGCACAATGGCCGGGACGGTGTTCACCGAAAGCGTGCCAACTTTGATACCGATCAGGCTCACTTCACCCGCGAACGGTGCGCTTAACACAGTGGCGACTTGCTGCTGTCTGGCCTGATCGAGCGCGGTCTGTGCCTGCTGAACGGCTAACGTCGCGCGATCAAGCTGAATCTGAGGCGGCCCCGCTTTTGCCCGATCCAGTTCGGCCTGAGCAACCTTGATTTTTTCTTTGGCGGCGGTCAACACGCGGCTATCAACGCCTTTACGCAGCAGTTCGACTTGTAAACGCGCGGCTTCTACAGCGAATGAGGCTTGCCCCTCTTGCGCCAACGCAAGCTGATACTGCGGCGAGTCGGTTTTGTACTGACCGCCCATATCCCGGCGATACTGGATCGCGTCCTGATAAGCGGTCTGGGCTTGCTGGTAACGTAACTGTGCTTGCTGGACGGCGTTCGGATCGATGCTGCCTGCCAGACTGTTGTAGGCGGCCTGTGCCGCTTTGAGGTTGGCCTGTGGTACGGCCAGGTCTTGCTCAGTGGGCGGTGCCTGTAGTTGTTCGAGTTGGAGTTGGGCGACTTTGAGCGCGGCTTCAGCCTGAATAACCCCTAATCGAAAGGCCTGATCGTCCTGACGCGCCAACAGATCGCCCATTGCGACATGCTGCCCTTCCTGCACCGCGATCTCGGTCACAAGGCCGGGGTTATCGAAGCTGAGTTTGGCAGTTTGCACGGGAGCGATTGCGCCAGTCGCATTGACGGATAGGGTCAGATCGCCGCGATCAATCGTCGCCTGACGGATATTCGGCTTTTGTTTTTGCCTGGCCTGTGCATTGGCCTGAACAAAATAGGCAGCCCCACCTAATACACCTACCACAACCAATAAAACGATCAGTCTACGCACACCCGGAAAGCACCTGTCTCACACTTCTGATAGGCAGATCATAGCGTATTTGAGGGAGCATCCCAAACATCTCTTATGGGGTGCTTATACGCTTCATTTGAATAGTTAAGATGCTCATGCTACAATAGTCTGATAATTCACAAACCGTCAAATCAACAGGGGGCTGTATGGCTGCCTTGAAGTCTGTCAGCGGAGGACCGCAACGCATGGCCGCGATAACCGATATTCCCGACATTGTGATCGGGCGACTGCCGATTTATCTGCGGGCAATCAATCAATTGGCCGCAGATGGGCAGGAGATTACGTCGTCGCACGAACTGGGCAATCGTTTGGGGATCAGTTCAGCGCAAATCCGCAAAGACCTGTCGCACTTTGGCGAATTTGGCAAACAGGGCACCGGCTATCAGGTCAGTCATTTGCGTTCAGCGTTAAGGCATATTTTGCAGGTTGATCACGAGTGGCCGGTAGTGCTGGTTGGTGCCGGTGATCTGGGTCACGCGATTGTCCACTACGGCGGCTTCGTGGATCGCGGTTTTCGAATCGTGGCCGTGTTCGATAACAGCCCGGCCAAGATCGGGAACAGCGTTAATGGCCTGAAAGTTCAGGAGATGAGCCAGATGGCGGCGCTGATCCGTGAACAGGACATCAAAATCGCCATGATCGCCGTCCCCGGACAGCACGCCCAAACGGTGTGCGATCTGCTGGTTGAGGCGGGTGTCCGCGCGATTCTGAACTATGCCCCGGTCACGCTGAATGTTCCCCCGAAAGTCAATGTGCAGCACATCGACCCGGTGACGCACTTGCAGCGCATGACCTACTACCTGGATTAGCTCAACGCCATCCGGCGCATGATCGCCGGATCGTCCATTGCCCGACCTGCCCCAACGGCTGTACACACAATCGGATCATCCGCGCGATAGGCCGGGACGCCGATCTGTTTGGTAATGTATTCGTCAATGCCGCGCAGCAATGCACCACCGCCTGTAATGGTCACACCGCGATCAATAATATCGGCGGCCAGTTCAGGCGGCGTTTTACCCAACACCGTTTTTGCCACGCCCGCGATCATCGCCAGCGATTCGGAAATGGCTTCAACGACTTCGCTGGTGCTGATGTTGATCGTGCGCGGCAAACCGCCAACCTGATCGCGCCCCTGCACTTCCATTGTCAGTTCTTCGATGTTCGGCACGGCTGCACCGATCTGAATCTTGATCGATTCGGCGGTGGGCTGACCGATGACCAGACTATATTTGCGGCGTACATAGTTGATGATCGCGTCGTCGAGGCGCATTCCGCCGACGCGCACACTTTCGGCAACGACAATACCGTTCATGGCTAACACGGCTGCTTCGCTGGCACCCCCACCCAGATTCAGGATCATGTTACCTGCCGGAGTCTTCACCGGGAGTCCCGCGCCGATGGCCGCCGCTAATGGCTCGTGGATCATCATTGCTTCGCGCGCGCCCGCCTGAATGGTTGCCTCATGGACGGCGCGGCGCTCAACACTGGTGACGCCATAGGGAACGCTGACCATGACCTGTGGCCCGCCAAACAACCGAACGCGCCCGCTCACCTTCTGGAAAAAGTGGCGGAGCATGGCTTCGGTCACTTCGTAGTCGGCGATCACGCCATCGCGTAAGGGGCGCACAACTTCGATATGTTCCGGGTGACGGCCATACATATCGCGCGCTTCCTGACCAATAGCCACAATGCGCTCATCTTCAATCGTCAGCGCGACCATTGACGGCTCTTGAAGCACGATTTGTCCATCCTGGTAGATGATCACGTTGATCGTCCCCAGGTCGACGCCCATTTTGCGATTGAACAGCGGCATACCTTAATACTCCGGGTGAACAGCGCGTTCAACAATACCGCGCCCACGCCCAAAGAGCAAACGGCAGCTCAGTTATGCCGGGGACTCACCTCTTAGGTTGGCTTTGAAAAACTCATCCAATCGTTTCAGATACTCCTGTTGGTAGTGGTCGAAGCCTTCAACATGCTCCAATTTGGGGATCGGCCAGAACGTGACATCGACGCCTGCCGACTGGTACGCGGCGAATAGATCGCGGCCATGATGAAAGGCGACGACGCTATCGCCTTCATCGTGAATCAGGTAGACAGCCTGTTGATGCTGGGCAAGCAGCGCCCCATCGCGTTCAGGCGTCACTTCCCAGAGGTGCGCGCCTGTCAACAGCACGTCCCAGATCACAAAACCAACATCCAGAAGTGGAGGTAAGCCGTTGGTTTGCAGGCGTTCGCCCATCACGCTATCCAACCGTGCATAACCGCTGTCTGCCCAGACCGCTTTGATACGTGGCTCCGCAGCGGCGGCAAGCAAACTGGTGGTAGCGCCCATCGACTCGCCAACCAGCCCGATTCGATTCGCGGCGAAACCCTGCGCGATCAGATAATCGAACGCGCCCAGCACATCCCAGCGTTCCTCGTAGCCATAAGCGATTCGTCCATTGCCAACCGTATCGCCAGTGGAATCGCTCAGATCAATGGATAAAACGGTGTAGCCCAGATCGCGCAGTGCCATCGCCCGCCGCACTTGAAACTCATCGTAGCGCGAACCGGATAAGCCATGCGTGCTGATCAGCGCCGGGGCATCCACTTTGCCGGGCAGATAAAACGCATAGACCGAATAATTTTGCCCGCGTGATCGGAAGGACACGTCGCGGTATTCGCCGGACGGCTTGTTGATCGCGGCATGATCGGGCGGTTTGGTTGCCAGATCGAAGGCGACGTAGGACAGCAGCATATAACTGATAGTCGTCAGAATGAGCAGGAAAATAGCCACGTTGCGTGCATAGCGGAGTCGTTTGTTCATGGTGAAGCCTCTACGCTCAGCATAGGGGTGTTGAGTCGTTGCGTACAGGTGATTTGCGTCCAACTTTCCCAGTTGAGTGCTATAGTAGGGACGTAAAACAATCGGTTTCACAAATTTTGAGCTTTGAGCAATTATTCTCGTTTGTCGTGGTGTTTGGCGTGGCCTTCGGGTTGTCGCTGCTGCTGACAAACGTTGCCCGCGTTGCCGGGTTTCGATTGGGGCTGGTCGATCATCCGCGTGATCGGCATCATCATCGCGTCAGCACGTCCAAGTTCGGCGGGCTGGCCTTGTTCGGATCGTTCACGGCGGCGGCGATCCTGGCACAGTTCATGCCGATTGAACGCGCCGATCCGAACGAGATCATCCGTTTCATGGGGCTGATCATCGGCGGGATTGCGTCGTTCATTCTGGGCGTACTCGATGATCGGTTTGAACTGCCTGCGCTGCCCATTTACATCGGCCAAATTTTGATCGCCGGGATCGGGATCGTGTTCCTGATCTTCATCGAGAAGTTCAACAATCCGATCACCGGGCAGGTTACTGATCCCTGGCCGTACTTCGTGACGGTGACGCTTAGCGTGTTCTGGCTTGGCCTGATGATGAACACCGTCAACTGGCTGGATGGCATGGATGGATTGGCCGCCGGAGTCGTGTTGATCGCGGCGATCTTGTTGTTCATCCATACCTTTAAGGAACGGCAACTGAGCGTTAGTTTGCTGCCGCTGGCGCTGATCGGCGCGACGCTGGGCTTTCTCATTTATAACTGGCATCCGGCGTCGATCTTTATGGGCGGCGGGGCGTTGTATCTGGGCTATACGCTTGGCGCGCTGAGCATCATCGGCGGCGCGAAAATGGCGACGATCCTGTTGGTGATGGGTTTGCCGCTGATGGATGTGGTCTGGCAGATCGTTTTGCGAATCCTCAGGGGGCGCAATCCGATGATCGGGGATCGCGGCCACGTTCATTTTCGGCTGATCGATGCGAAGATGCCGCCGCGCCTGATCGCCTCTGGCTACTACTTGTTTTGCGCGGCGTTTGGCTTGCTGGCGCTGGTGACGACGAGCCGCTTGTTCAAGCTGGTGACGCTGCTGACTATGGTTTCGCTGGTTGTGATCGGTTTTGCTCTGGTGGCACGTTTCGCGCCGATGCGAACCGATGCCGAGATCGAAGCTGATCTGCGCTGATAAGATTGGCTCATAATAGCTCTCATACACCTGCAAAGCAGGTGATGCAGGTGTATGAGGATCGCTAGCAAACCAAAAACAAAGGTTGTCTCACCCTTTATTTAACGATTACGGGTACGAATTATGCGACAGGTGTAAAAGAAAGGAAAGCCTCTCCGCCTCAAGCTGCGCTATAATTCCCCTTACCAAAGGGGTTTACTTATTATGCAGAGTCCTGCCACCGACGCCCGATCCGCCATCAAGCCCGCTCATAAATCGATCAGCACGTATTATGAGGCGCGCAAACAGTACGCCGCGCTCAATGTGACGCATGAGACAGGCGTCCGAACGGCCTTTATCCGATTGTTAGAGGATACGGCCAAGCCGCACGAGTGGGTGGTGATCACTGAGCAGAGTTTGCGCGCCAATGACGGCCATACCATTCGGCCTGATGCGACGCTGCTCAAGAACGCCTTGCCGCGTGGTTATTATGAGGCCAAAGACAGCGGCGACGACCTGGAAGCTGAAATCCGGCGCAAGATCGGCAAGGGCTATCCGCTCAACAACACCATTTTTGAAGATAGTCAGACGGCGGTGCTGTACCAGAGTGGCAAACGCATCAATCAGTTCACGCTGACTGACGCGGCGCAGCTTGCCCGGCTGCTCAACGACTTTTACGGTTACACCGAACCGATCATCGCCAACTATGACGCGGCACTTGATAAGTTCCGTGAGGATGTGCCGCGTCTGGCGGGCGGGCTGAAAAACATCATCAGCGAGTCGCACAAGACGAACGCGCGCTTCATCGCCGCTTTTGCCGCTTTCCACGAACTGTGCAAAACGGCGCTCAATCCAAATATCAGCATGGCGGCGGTTGAGGATATGCTCGTTCAACACCTGCTGACCGAACGGCTTTTCCGCAAGATTTTCGAGAACCCGGATTTCACCCGCCGCAACGTGATCGCCGCCGAAGTCGAGAAGGTGATCGACGCCCTGACCAGTGCCAGCTTCAGCCGCGATGCCTACCTGCGAAGCCTGGACAGCTACTACACGGCCATCGAAGACGGCGCGCGCGGCCTCGACTTTTCGCAGAAGCAAAACGTTTTGAACACGGTCTATGAACGCTTTTTCCAGGGCTATAACCGCGATGTGGCCGATACGCACGGCATTGTCTACACGCCGCAGCCGATTGTCGATTTTATGTGTGCCAGCGTGGTCGAAGTGCTGCAAACCGAGTTCGGCAAAAGCCTGGGCGATCCCGATGTGGTGATCCTTGACCCGGCGACAGGCACGGGCAATTTCATCGTTAATCTTTTGCGCCGAGTGCCGCGCCGCGACCTGCCAGCGGTCTACCGGGAGCGGTTGTTCGCCAACGAAATCATGCTGCTGCCGTACTACATTGCCGCGCTCAACATCGAACACACC
This sequence comes from Aggregatilineales bacterium, assembly GCA_038239365.1. GTDB lineage: Bacteria > Chloroflexota > Anaerolineae > Aggregatilineales > UBA2796 > JBBRMW01. The sequence goes on along the minus strand of JBBSEU010000191.1, from coordinate 1,320 downwards.
TATAACGATCTGACGGGCGGCTACGAAGCGTTTGAGGGTTTGTGCTTCGTGGATACGCTGGATTTGGCAGAAGGCAAGCAGATGAAAATGGATTTTATGACGGAAAAGAACACGGAGCGCGTCGAACGCCAGAAAAAAGCGCCGATGATGGTCATTATTGGCAATCCACCTTATAACGTCGGGCAGCAAAACGAAAATGATAACAATAAGAATCGCACATATGATGAAATTGATCGACAAATCAGAACAACATATGCGAAGGACTCACGCTCTACCTTAAAGACCAAACTTTATGATCCTTATGTCAGATTTTTTCGGTGGGCTACAAGTCGTCTACAAGACCGCGATGGGATTGTATGTCTGGTAACGAACAACAGCTTTGTTGACCAAAACGCTTTTGATGGAGTGCGTAAACACTTCTATAAAGCTTTCACTCGTATCTATCACCTCGATTTACATGGTAATGTGCGCCAAAATCCAAAACTGAGCGGAACTACTCACAACGTTTTCGGTATCCAAGTTGGGGTTGGGATAACGATTGCAATTAAAAGATCAACGCATCCTGATCATCAGCTAAGATACTTTCGCGTCCCTGAAGATTGGCGTAAAGATGAAAAGCTAAACTGGATAGATAAAGCCCAGACCGTAAGCAAAGTTGAATGGAAACATATTACACCTGACAATTTTGATACTTGGCGAATTCCAGAAAACGCCGATACGTTTTCGCAATATTTGCCAATAGCAACCAAGGAAATGAAGTCCGCAAAAGCCTCTAACATTGAAGCGATATTCAAAACTTATTCATTGGGTGTAAGCACAAATCGGGATGATACCGTTTATGATTTCGACAAAGATCTTTTGTACAAACGAGTGCAACAATTTTCTGACGACTACAATTCAGAGGTAGATCGGTTTACCCGTGCTGGTAGACCTACAGACGTTGACAGTTTTGTTCGGTATACCAATATCAAATGGTCCTATATGCTCAAAGGCAAACTAAAACATGGGCATGATGCAATACCTGATAAATCTAAAATCAGAAGTGCATTGTATCGCCCCTTTACAAAGCTATTTTTATATATTGATGATGTTCTAGTTGATGCTCCAGCATTGCAACCAAAGTTCTTTCCGAATGTCGCTACTCAGCAAGAAAATAGATTAATCGTACTAAGCGATATTGGATACAGAGCAAAAACTTTCAGCACCTTAATTTCAAATCACATTCCTGATTTGCATTTTTGCGCTACCACCGACGGGCATCAATGTTTCCCGTACTACGTGTACGACGAGGACGGCAGCAACCGCCGCGAAAATATCACC
>JBBSEU010000190.1:0-11642 GCA_038239365.1 Aggregatilineales bacterium | reverse complement strand
GAAGGCATTGGCGATGGCGGCACCGACTGCGCCCATTGTGGCCGCGCACGCGATCCCGCTGCCCTCGACTATTTCCGGCGTTGTCAGCAGTGAGAAGGGTCCCCAGGCAGGCGCTGTCGTACAGCTTCAGGGGACAACAAACAAAACGCTAACCGATGACAAGGGCGCGTATACGTTGAGCGGGATCACAGGGACGCTCCCGGTCAATGTCACGGCCTGGGCAAACGGGCATTATGTGGGCTGGACAACGGTCAACCCCGCCGCGCCGGATTGGAAAGGGGCGGATGCGATCAATATCACGCTGCTGCCGCTTCCTGAAAACGATAACAGCAAATATGACTGGTTTTCGGCAGAGGGGGTAAAGGGATCGGCTAGCTGCGGCCTATGCCACCGTGAGTACACCGAATGGCAGGTCGATTACCACGCTCAGGCCGCCAAGAATCAGAAATTCATCAGCCTGTATACGGGTACAGATGCCAATGGCACGGAAGGCCAACCCGTGAAATGGGGCAGTGATGGCAAGCCCTTGCCGCCCGATCCGAGCAAACCGTATCACGGCCCCGGCTTTCGGCTGGATACACCTGACCGCACCGGGAACTGCGCGACCTGTCATACACCGCTCGTCTCCAAAGCACCCAACGACCAAAACTGCAGTTGGGCGGGCTGCCATACCAGTCTGACGATTGAACGCTCGAATGGCAAAATAGCCTGGGGAGCAATGCCACTCCCAACCAACGGTGATGCGGTTGAAGGGATCACCTGCGATTTCTGCCACAAAATTGGCGATGTGATCCTTGACCCGAAGACGAAAATGCCGCTGCCCGATATGCCGGGTATCCTTTCGCTGCGTTTATATCGTCCCGCCGTTGAAAAGGATCAGGTGTTCTTTGGCACACTGGTCGATGTTGCGCGTTCCGATAGCTACCTGCCGCTGCTCTCCAAAAGTGAATTCTGCGCTGGGTGTCACTATGGCGTGTTCGGCGGGGTCGTGGGCATGGGAGAGGTCAAGGGCGGGACGGTCATCTACAATTCGTATGGCGAATGGCTGGCTAGCCCATACAGCAACCCGGATACAGGCAAAACCTGCCAGCAGTGTCACATGCCCGTCTCGACGGCCAAGTACACTGTGTTCCCGGAGCGGGGCGGCATCACGCGCGACTATGCGCCGATGCACACGCACGCCATGACCGGCGCAAACGATGAAAATTTGCTGCAAAACTCGGTGACGATGAAAAGCAGCACACAGCGCGACGGCGATCAACTCCAGGTACAGGTCAGCATCACCAACGATAGAACCGGGCACAGCATCCCGACGGATGTGCCGATCCGATCTATGATCCTGGTCGTCGAAGCGGTAGACGCGGATGGCAAACCATTGGCGCTGAGTCAGGGACCGACGAATCCGGCTTATTCAGGCAATTATGGTGGATTACCGGGTAAGACATTTGCCAAAGTATTGCAAGATAACTGGACAGGCGAGACGCCTACCGCCGCCTTCTGGCGTCCGGTCACAATCGTTGAGGACTCGCGTCTGACCGCACTGGCGACAGACACAACGCACTATAGCTTCACTGTGCCCGCCGGAAAAGCGGTCATTATCAACGTTCGGTTGGTTTTCCGCCGCGCTTTCGTGGAGTTATCGAAGCAAAAAGGCTGGAACGATCCCGACATCCTGATGGAACATGAGACCTTACAAATTCCTGCAAATTAACGGAAAGATTTATGGCTGCATTACCTGCAACGACTGACAAAAAAGTTATTTTAGAAGTCAAAGACCTGAAGCTGCATTTTCCGATCTACCGGGGGTTGATCCAACGGCTGGTCGGGCATATTCGCGCGGTGGATGGCGTGAGTTTTACGCTGCGTGATGGTGAAGTGTTGGGGCTGGTCGGCGAGAGCGGCTGCGGCAAAACCACCGTTGGCCGCACTATTCTGCGCCTGTATAACCCAACATCCGGGGAAATCTGGTATCACCGCAAATCCGGTGAGCAGGTCGATCTGGCACAGCTAAAAAAGCGGCAGATGAAGCCGCTGCGCCGCGAAATGCGAATGATCTTCCAGGATCCGTTTAGCTCACTCAACCCGCGCCTGACCGTCAAGGACATCATCAGCGAACCGTTGGAGATTCATAACGTGGCGCACGGCAAAGAGGCCGAACAGCGCGTCGCGGAATTGATGGAATCCGTCGGCCTGAACCCGGCCTTGATGCGGCGCTATCCACACGAGTTTTCGGGCGGCCAGCGTCAGCGTATCGGGTTGGCGCGCACGCTTTCGCTCAACCCGCGCCTGATTGTGGCCGATGAGCCAGTCTCGGCGCTGGATGTGTCGGTGCAGGCACAGGTCCTGAACCTGCTGCAAGAACTGCAACACCGCCTCGGATTGACGATCATTTTCATCGCGCACGATCTGTCAGTGGTTGAACATATCTCGGATCGAATCGCGGTCATGTATGTTGGCAAAATCGTCGAAATGGCCGAAACGGGCGAACTGCTGAATCATCCGCTGCACCCGTATACTGAAGCCCTGCTATCGGCCATCCCACCGGCTGACCCGGATATTCAACAGGAGCGGATTCAGCTAAAAGGCGAAGTGCCCAGCCCGGCCAATCCACCGTCCGGCTGCATCTTTCACCCGCGCTGCCAGTATGCCAAAGACATTTGCAAGCAGGAAGTGCCGCCACTTGTCGAAGATGCGCCCGGCCACTTTGCCGCCTGCCATTTCGCCAAAGAACTCCACTTGAAAGGGATTGAAGCATGAGCGGACGTTCTCGTTTTGCGGCGGTGTTCGCCTATCTCGTGCCCGTGATCGGCTGGTTGTACGTCTATCTGGTTGAGCGCAAGGATAGTTTTGCCGTTTTTCACCTACGGCAGGCGATTGGCTTAGTGCTGTTTTTGATCGGTACGTTTGTCGGTTGGGCGGTGATCGCCTGGCTGCTGGCCTGGATACCCTATCTGGCCGTGTTGAGTGTCGCCCTGTTCACCATCGTGATCGCCGCCTACATCTATGGTTTTTTCGCGTGGGTAGCGGGTATGCTTAATGCACTGGGCAATCGCTTGTCGCCGCTGCCGCTGTTCGGGCAGTGGGCAAGCCGCTTGCCGATTAACTAACCGCTCACCAGAAAAGGTCAAAACATATGGACTATCGAAGCCTCGGACGAACCGGAGTACAGGTCACGCCATTATGCCTGGGCTGCATGAACTTTGGCAGCCCAACCCCCGAAGCCGACTCGATTACGATGATCGATTTTGCGCTCGATCAGGGGATCAATTTTCTGGATACGGCCAATGTCTACAATCGTGGGCGCAGCGAAGAAATCGTCGGTAAGGCGCTCAAAGCGAACGGCAAGCGGGATCGTATCGTGCTGGCGACCAAAGTGCATGGCCGCATGGATGACGATAACATCCTGGCAGCGGGCAACAATCGGCGGCATATCATCGAACAGTGCAATGCCTCACTGCGCCGACTCCAGACAGACTATATCGATCTGTACCAAATCCACCGCCCGGAGTCAGGCGTACCGATTGACGAAACCTTGCGCGCTCTTGATGATCTGATCCGCGCGGGTAAAGTTCGCTACGTCGGCACAAGCAGCTTTGCGGCCTGGCAGGTTCTGGAATCGCTGTGGGCATCGCGTGAACTGGGGTTAAATCGGTTCATCTCCGAGCAGCCGCCCTATCACCTGCTGGATCGGAGCATCGAGCGCGAACTGATCCCGTTGGCCGAGACATATGGACTTGCGATCTTGCCCTGGTCACCCTTGGCGCGCGGTTTCCTGGCAGGCAAATACAAGCGCGGCGAACCGATCCCCGGTGACTCGCGTATGGCGCGTGACAACGTTGCAATGCCTGCCCGCACGAAAAAACACTTCTCCGATCTGGCCTTTGCGCTCCTGGATGAACTTGAAGCGATTGCGAAGGAAAAGAACTGCACGGTATCGCAAGTATCGCTCAACTGGCTCGTCAATCAGAAGGGCGTGACCAGCCCAATCATTGGGCCGCGCACGATGGAGCATCTACAGGATAATCTGGCGGCGCTCAATGTCGCACTCAGCGACGCCGATAATAAGCGGTTAGACGCGGTTGCGGAGCCTGAACAGGCGATTGTTTCGTACTACAACAGTACGGCGATGGACTTCAAGCCGCCGCGTTATCGGTGATAGGGTTACGCCACCGTTTATCGCTGTAGTAGTTGATAAGTGCCTGTCGTTTGTGCCGATGCGCCACCGCGCCGCGAAACAAGCAGTGCATAAACACCATTCTGAGTGAATTGCACATCCGGCGCGGTGAGCGTGCCGCCGTTTGCGACTGAGCTAAAGGCAACGCTCCCATCCGGTGCGATCAACGTGATCTCGATCTCCAAATCACCAGATAGGCGACTCAGATCGATGGCTGCTGAACTGCCCGCTTTCACCAAAAAACGCCAGCAATCGGTGAAATCTATGTTGTTGATCGTGCCGCTGACTATTTCATCCTTCACCAGTAAACCGCCCCCGGTGGGTGCCAGTGCATAACTCAAGGCAAACCGATAGCGTCCCTGTTGACCGGGTGAGGCGGGCATTACCAGCAGTGAATAACGGCCATCGCCCGGCAGCGCCGTCTCCAGCGAAAGTGCGCCATTTATATCTGGCTCTGCCCGCCCGACAAACGTGCCATCAGCGCGCACGATCATCGCCCCGGTACGCAGCCCCGCCGAAAAAGATTGCAGCGTCACGGCAATCGTTCGGCTGTCTTTCGCGCTGAATGTCCACTCCTGGGCGAACTGCGAGTCGGTCAGATAGCCTTCGCTACCGCTGCCTACCGCGATTTCGCCCTGTAACGTCGCGCCGGGCTGCGCCGTGTGCTGGGGAATGGGGGTAGCAGTGGGGAGCAGTGCCTGCATCACATTGGGCTGAGGAAGTTTGCTGGCATCAACATTCGACAGCAAAATGCTGTAGCGCCCGGTAGTCTTGCCTGCGGAGCCGAGCCAGCGCCCAACCACCACGTAATAGATTCCAGTGTCCGGCAATTTGAGCGGCCCCAGGCTGATCAAATCGCCGTTCGCGGCGGCGGTGGCACTCCCGATGTAGCCGTTTGGCCCAAACAGATTCATATCAAGCCGCAGACAGCAGTTCGTCCGTTTGGCAGTTATCGAGATCGGATCGCCTTGCTTGCCGTTAAACTGCCAAATGTCATATACACTGGACGGCGAAATACCATTTTCGAGCGTCGTCCCGGGCACCAGAATCCGTCCGGACGGGTTCGGCGGCAGCGCATTCTGGCGACGTTGCAATGTCAGAGAATAGGCCGCTGTTTTAGATGATTCTACCGATACCATATAGCGCCCGGCGACGGGCAGCACGAAACCCTGTATATCGCTTGCAGTTTTAGCGTCTTCGGCGCGGAACAGGATATGCCCCGCCGAGTCCTGGAGTTGGAGCGCAGGTGCTTCACCCGTTATACCCGGCAATGTCACGGCGTTGATCGCATCGCCCGCGCTGCCCTCAAACGTCCAGAGTGCGCCCTGCCCCCCTTGTACCACATCCTGAAGGGTTTGCTCGTACTGAATGGCTTTGGCGGCCAGAATTTGGGTTGAGAGCGCCGCCGTATCAAAACTGAGAACGTAATCGCCACTTGTGTTGTTGGCACGCGCGGCCAGCAGTCGATACGGGCCATCAGCCGTAAGTGTTATCGGATCGAGTATGGCGGCATTGCCAAGCGCGGTTCGCTCCAGGTGGCTTGCGGCCAAAATCTGACCATCGGCGCTGATCAGTTGCAGAATGGGTTGAAGCGTGCCGCTGGTTGCCAGCAAACGGGCGTTGATCGAACTGCCTTTTCTACCAAATAATTGCCAGCGTTCAAACGGGCGAAGATCGCTCAGGGTGCTTTGAACAGGTTGCCCAGGGATAATCGAGCGCGACTCATCTTTTACGCCAAAGGTAGATCGTGTCGTCAACCGATACGTGCCGGATCGATCTGTGCCCCCTGAGTTGATAATCAGCGTGTAAATGCCGTCAAGTGGCAATGTTAACTGATCGAGCATCAATGAAGATACACCCGGCGCGATGGACTGGTTGACAACTGCCTGTCCACCCGGATTGAGCAACAAAACTGATGGCGCAAGATTGCCGGTCAGCGGCAGCACTTCGAGCGACAGCACTTGCCCGGCAGTTCCTTTGAGCAGCCAGTAATTGGTACCGCCGTTCAACTGTCCGGTGAGAATATCATCTGACTGTAGGATTCCGCCTTCTGACGGTGTGTTGGTAGGGCTGCTCAGCAGAGTCAGTGTCAGCGCGTAGGGAGTGTAGCTCAGTTGGGCATTGACCGGGCGACGCACAACCAGATCGAAAAAGCCTCTGGCGGGCAATCGGTAATGTTCAATCATGGTTTGCCCGATGTTCAGTTTGCCCGCGATCAGGGTTGATCCTGCTGGATCGCCGATGCTCAAAAATGGCGGCGCATCATCTGTCGGATGCACGAGTTGTACCTCGATTTCATCCCCCTGATTGCCCGAAAATGTCCAACGCATTTCAGCATGAGCCGGATCGACAATGCCGACGACGCGCTGTCCGTAGGCGATGACCGCTTGAGGCGTGGTCAGCTTGCCCAGGCTGTACAGCCGATCCGCGCGAATCTCATAATTCCCGGCGCTGCCCCGGCTGCGCGTGCCGATGCGCGAAAGGATAACCGTATACACACCATCGGCAGGCAGCGCCACGCCCGGCATAACGGCATTGGTGCCGTCAAAATCGTCATTGGTAGCGATCACTCGCCCGGACGGATCGATCAACGTCAGGAAGGTATCCAGATCGCCGCTGGTAGCGCGGCTGGTGATGGCGAATACATCCCCGGCTTTACCTTCAAGCGCCCAACGTTCGGCGGGGGTTTGATCATCGACTCGACCAATCCCGCGCTGACCAGAAGGCAGCTTGCCACGTACCGGAAAATTGGCCTGTTCCGCAATCAGCGACAGGTTGAAGCGTCCGGCAGTACGGCCTTGTGCGCCCAGGTAACGAGTGGCGATAAGTTTGTACGTGCCATTGCGCGGCAGCACGAAGCGATCTATCACGGCCTCATCCTGATTCAGGGCATCAGTGAGCGCCAGGATATGATCGGCTTCATCACGCAGTTGAAGGACAGCGGAAAAGGTTGAACCCGGCTCGCGTATCAGCCGTGCCGTGATGCGATCTCCCTGAGCGCCGCTGAACACATGTAAGTCTTCAACGCGATCATCCGCTACCAAACCGACGGCGGTCTGACTGTAGCGAATCACGGCCACATCAGGAACGGGCGGCTGCACAAAATTCAGCCCGACTCGATAACTGCCGCTGCTGTTCTCGGTACCACTAATATTGATGCTGTACACGCCATCGGCGGGCAGACGAAATTCGCGTACTGTTGCGCTGCCACCAGCATCGGACGACCCGTCAATCAGGGTTTGCCCGGATGCGTTGCCAAGTTTCAGGATGGGTTTCAGGAATTGATCGCGTGCCTGAATCTGTGCCGTGACTACATCACCGGTGCGCCCGCTGAACAGCCAAGTATCTGTCACATCATCCGGGTACAGATCACCAATGCCCTGTTCGCCGTCATGCAGCGTACCACCCATTGAACGCGCCTTGCTATCTTGTAAGGTCACGTTCAGTGCATACACGCCCGATCCTTGATAGGCGGTATCCGAGTTGAGCGCGATGATCGTGTAACTGCCGCTGAATGGCAGCAATATCCCTTCGATGTGCGCGCCGCTGCCATCCCCCAGATCAGCCGCCGTTGCCAGACGAACACCATTTTCGGAGACGAGTTGAAAGCCGCCACGAAACGGATCGCCGCGAAGCTGCTGCATCGAGACGGCGATCACATCATTGGCGGTGCCCGTGAACGTCCACGAGTCGGCAGTCCGTGCCACATTGAACAGGCCATTGACGGTTTGTGCATAGCGGAGCGGGCCGGGCAACAGTCGTTCGCGTTCAGGTTGCCAAGTCAGCCGATAGACGCCAGATGTTTGCGCGCCGCCAACGATTTGTACACGGTAAATGCCGTCGGTGGGGAGCGTAATATCGGTCAGTCGTGCGGCGTCCTGTGCCAAAAGGCTGTCCTGTGCGGCAAAAGTATTCCCGGCGGTATCTTGCAGGCGCAAACCAAGCGGTATCGGCGTGTTGAAAGTATCGAGCGGGGATAGCACTAACGTGACCCGCTCTCCGGCGCGTCCCTGGATGAGCCACAGGTGTTCATTATCATTGACGCTCAATGCGCCGGTGACCGTCTGGCCCGCTGTCAGGATGCCGCTAAAATGGCTGCCTGTCCGGGATCGGCTGATAATCTGGAGCAGCAGTTCATAGCGGCCTTTGGTCTGTGTCGTCGCATCCGTGTGCTTGACGCGGATCGCATACACGCCCATTTCAGGCAAACGCACATTTGAGAGCGTACTGCTGGCGTCACCGCTGCTATTCGCATCGACGGCCAACAGCTTACCGGATGGCGTGATGAGTTGCAGCGATGGCACAAAGTCACCGAGACCGCGTATCAGCCGAACACTTACCACGTCGTTGAAGCCGCCCGGAAAATAGTAGGAGTCGGCTTGATCGGTGGTAAGCAGTTCGCCTGCGACGGACTGACCATACAGGATCGGTGTGCCGCGTGCTACCGTCAGTGCCCCGTAGCGAATGGCGGGCGTACTCAAATAGAGCGTATAACGGCCAGTGCCCAGTCCCATCCGTACGGAGAGCGCATAATCACCACCACGTACCACACGATAGGTTAGTGTGGTATCGGGGGTGTCGCCACGCAAGGCTTGTGCGACGATTCGGCCTTCACGATCAAGGAGCGTTAAATCAAGGCCGCTGTCGGTAAGCGATGTGGCCTGAATAGAGATTGTCGAATTGATGGCCGCCGGAAAGCGCCACAACTGCCGCAGCGCACCCGTCACGATCTGACCGCGCGCCAATGTGTTTGGGAGCAGTGGGAGAACATCCGCCCCACTGAGCTTTTCAGGGACGAGTGCTGGCTCGATCAGAGCGGCCACTGAGACAGACTGCGGTTCTGAACGAGTCGCGGGCGCGAAACGGGTGATTGGCTGCGGCGGCTGTGAGTCGACGCGAATACTTGAGCCACTAAAGGCGGTTTGTACTTCGGCGATCAATTCATAGGATGCGAACGAGGCGGTAAGTGTGCCCGCTACGATCAACCGATAACGTCCGGTGATCGGCGCACTGATCCCCAACAAATTCAGGGTGGTTTGATCTGTCCCCACATTGGCACGCGCGATGATCGCCCCCGTTGGATCAATCGCATACAAACTGGGCGTCCAACTGATCCGCGTGCGGGTGCTGAGCCGGGCATTAATGAGCGATCCGGCCATCACGTCTACTGTCCACTCATTGTAGGAATTACTGGGCAGCAAAACGCCTTTCACTGATTGATTGGCGATTAACGATCCGCCGCCTGCATCCTCAAGGTGCAGGGTATACGGGTCTTTGGCCGTGCCCGTCGGATCGAACACGATCACATGGTAGCGCCCATCGCCGGGCAGCCGAACGCGCTCAAGATGCACCGTTCCCTGACCGTAATCGACGGCGATCAGTGAATCGTCCGAGGCACGCAGCGCCACACCGACAGGCTGTGTGCTGGAACTCCCGGTCAGCGTCAGACTTATGGATTGATCGGCGGTAGCGTCCAATGTCCAGGTATCGTTTGTGCTGGGTGCTAGAGTCCCGGTCACAGGCATATCGAAATTTAGCAGACCGCCCGTTTTCGTCACGCCAAATTGCGCGAACGAAACATTGTTCGCTCCAGAACGCTGTGCCGAAACGGTGTAGTCAATAGGTGTTTGTGGTGGGCTTGCCGCGATGATCACGATTTGATACAGGCCATCGGCGGGCAGTGTGAGTGGTTCGTCAAGCTGCGGCCCGATAGTGCCCCGGAACAGTGAAATATCCTGGGGCCCGCTGATGAAAGCCGTCGCATTGAGCGCGCCACTGATCGGCTGGACTCGAATATTGACCAGATCGCCGCTGTGTGCTGTGAAAAACCAGCGTTCCTCAGCACTGCCCAGACTGCCATGCTCCGCGTCGGCGGGAAAGGCCAGTTCGAGTGGCTTTGCGGGTGCACTCAGTTTGTAGATACTCAGTGAAAAATCGGCGAAGGTTTGATCATCAAAGGTATCGGACGAGACCTGAACAAAAAATGGACCTTTGGCGGGCAGCGCGGCGCTGAACGAGAGCGGGCTGACGCCTTCGCGGGCGGCAATAACTGTCCCTGTTTTATCCAGAATTCGCACGCGCGCCAACCGATGCAAGCTGATCAGATCGAGCGTCACGGCTAACGATCCGCCATCAGCCAATCGGTATTCAGCCAGTGGTGAAGCCGTCGTCAGTCGCCCACTGAGCGGCACGCCTACATTGATGAGCGTATTTGCTTCGCCACCGTTGGGGGTGTGAACGGTGATCGTCAGTTCGTAATCGCCTGTGGTCAGACCGCTTTGCCCCTGGGATGCGCCCGAACGACGCGCGATAATTGTATACGTCCCGGTGCTGTTCAACTGACGCGAAAAGATGCCCGCATCTTTGCCGCCGCTGGCCGAGTCGTTGGTGGTGATCACTTCATTGGCAGGGGATAGCAGCGAAATGAACGGATCAAGTGTGCCTGATAACGGCGTCATCACAATATCGATCACGTCGCCGACGTTGCCCTTAAAGCGCCAGTACTGTTCGTAAACTGCGTTACTGATCGTGCCGCGAACCGTTTGCCCATACTCCAGCGTCCCGGCAATCTGTTGAGCGACAGGGGTGGCCGTTGGCGCAGCGGATTCGACAGTGTTATTCAAGGCCAGTGAGTAATCGCCGGAGCTATCCTGAGCGGTTTGTAGATGGATTGTATAGACGCCCGGCTGCGCGATTCGCACACCGAACACAGACAATTTACTGCCATCGGCGGCGGCTTGCGTGCCCAGGATCACCTGCCTGTCACCATCGAGCAGGGTCAGGATCGGCAGCAAATTGCCGGACGTGCGTGTGATGTTGATGCTCACCACATCGCCACGTGCCGCCGTAAAATACCAGTCTTGTGCTGCACCCGCCGCCAGCGTGCCCTTGACCGTCTCACCGTAATGTAGCTCGGCAGACTGGGCGCTGCTCAGTGCAGAGGTCAGCAGCAGGATAGTAAACAGGCCAAAAATGGTTAGTCTTGAACGCATAGCGTTGATGATAGCACGCCCGGCAAGAGAAAGGAAACGCGAATCAGTGATTCACTAATCAGTTTTCAGAGCTATATCAGGCCAAAGATGAAGGCGATCCAGCCGAGACTAACGCAAGATATAATCCCTGAGTAGTAGCTCACCATACAGGTAAAAGGGATTCTTTATGCTGGCAACGGTTCAATCTGGCGCGCTGGTTGGGCTAGAGGCTATCGGTATTCAAGTTGAAATTGACTATAACCCGCGTGCTATGACCGGGTTTACGATTGTCGGTTTGCCCGATGCGGCAGTGCAAGAGAGCCGAGAGCGTGTGCGGAGTGCAATACGCAATCGGGGGCTTGATTTCCCGAACTAGCGTCATCTTTCGGGGTTTCAAATTGCTGCGCGTACTCAAGGTACGTGTACTTTTGAAAGATGCCATCGCTCGACTCTGGAAGCCTGCCCGTCAGTTCTTTAATCTTCGCTCGAAGATATTT
>JBBSEU010000189.1:0-11678 GCA_038239365.1 Aggregatilineales bacterium | reverse complement strand
TGATTGGTCATGTGAACCAGGCCGTTGTTTGGCTGGTAAACGCCAACGGTAGCTCGGCCATCGCCATCCCAATCGCCTGCCATTGGTACATCGCCCGGATCGCCATAGACCATCAAAAAGTCGGGATCGCCCGAACTCAGGTTGTTTTTCAGGAAAACGACGCCGTTGCTAGGGCGAAATACGCCGACTCCACTGCGCCCGCGCCCTGTCCAATCGCCTGCTAATGGTCTATCACCGGGATTGCCCAGCACAAAAGCATAATCGGGCATGAACTTGCCGCTGTTATCATCCCATAGCAAGAAAATCCCATCGCGGAACAAGCCAACCGTATCGTACCCATCGCCGTTCCAATCGCCCGCTAAGGGCAGATCGGTAGGCTGATTGTAAGTGAGCGGGATCGTCACATCGACGGGGCCGCCGCTCATCGCGTAACGCAGATAAAATGTCCGTGCCGATGGCCGGTAAACACCGATACCGGGGCTGGCACTGACATAGGCTGCCGGGATCGGGAGTGTCCACGCGCCCCGGCCATGCGTGAAGGCGATAATCGCGGTGCGCTGAGCATCTAAGGCAAGCTGCACAACAGCGGTGTTCGGCAAGCCTGTACCCAGTCGTGACCAGTTCGCGCCCTCATTCGTGCTGAAAAATACGCCGATGTCCGTCCCGATCACGATCACGCGCCCAACGTTGCTGTAATAGACCACGACGGAATTTATCGGGATCACGGGCAGCGCGCCGGAAATATCTACCCAGGATACGCCGCCATCTGTGCTGCGAAAGATGTAGCCAGAGCCGCTGTTGTAGTAGTAATGTCCGGCAGAAACATACACAATGTTTGGATTCACCGGATCAACCGTGATCTGAGTGATGTATTTGTTGGCGAAAACCCCATCGTTGACATGGGCAAAGCTAGCCGCCGCACCTATCGCGCCATTCGTCGCTTTGAAAAGCTGGCCGTCGCTGGTGCCCGCATAGATGATCGCGCCATTGGTGGGCGCTACGGTCACTGCCGAAACGCTCACGGCGGTGCTGCTGGTCAGGTTGCAACTTGAGGCCGTGCGTTTGCAGAATACCTGGCTGCTTTGATACCAACTGCCTGCACCATTGATCGTCTCAAAAACGGCGTTTGTCCCGGCCACCAGATGCCGCGAACTTGAGCGATCCAGTTGATAGGGCATGTAAAACAACGATTTGCCGCTCAGCCCGTTGGAAGCGCCATTCAGTGAAAAACCGCCATCGGTGCTTTTGGCTAGCGAAATGTAAAAGTTGGTGATGTACAGCGTATTCGACTCTGACCAATCCACCTGAGCGAAACCGCCATCGCCGCCGTAGATGCTCCCCCAACGCGGGTTGTTGGCATAGAGCAGCGAACCGTTATCCTGTGTGCCGCCCAATGCAAACGGCTGCCGCCCGAAATTGGCGGCCACATCGCCGCCTGTAAACTCGGCAATGGCTAAGCCCGGCGTGTTCAGATTGGCATAGCTGACGCTGTCACGTGGAGCGGTGGTGTTGCTACTAAAGTACACACCGCCGTCGTTGCCGATGTAGACGCTGCATAACGTTGGGCTGCAATTGCCGAAGGCGATGGCGTGCTGATCGGGGTGAATGCCACTGTTATTCGTCCCGGCAATGCCGTACACGCTGCTGATATTATTCCAGCCTGCGCCGGTTGTCCCACCCGTCGTGACCGCCACATCGACGCCCAGACCATAGACCACATTGTAATTGCGTGGATCGACAGTCAGCCCCAGGTTATACCAGCCCTGCGCGCCGAATCCGCCGTTCGTAAAATTGATGTTCAGGCCGGACAACTGAGACCAGTTGACGCCGTAATCAATCGAGAAGTAGCCGCCATTATAGTCAAAGGTCGAAACATCCCCATACGAATCGTCGCTTGTGATCACGGTGTAGATTACATTCGGACTGGACGGCGCAACGGCCAACGCCGAACGAAACCAAGTGCCCGCCAATGGCAAGATGCTTCCTGCCTGAATCCAATTTGCGCCGCCATTGACGGATCGATATAAGCCCTGGCCGCGAATCGTCACATACAGGCGCGGTGGATTTACCGTGCCGTCGATTTGAAGACCATCAACAATTTGTTTGCCCGCTGGCAGGCCGCCGCCCACCTGGGTATACGTCTGACCAGCATCGTTCGAGACGAACAGGCCAATCGTGCTGGCGACGAAAACCTGCGAACTATTTAGCGGGTTTACGACGATCTGCTGAATGCTGCTGGATCGATTGCCGAAGGTGATAAAACCATACTGTGTCCAGCTAGCCCCCCCATCAATTGATTTTAGGACGCCCACGCCAAAATAGCTGTCTAGACTCTGGTTGGGTTCGCCTGTACCCACGTAAATGACGTTGTGGTTGTTCGGGTCAATCGTGATCGCGCCCGTCGCCAGTGAGTTTTGACTATCCGTGAGCGGAGTCCATGACACACCATTGTTGACCGATTTCCAGACGCCGCCGTTTGCCGCACCTAAATAGATGGTTGTGCTGTTGCCGGAGGTGGTGGGGTCAACGGCCAGCGCCGAAACACGCCCCGCATAATTACCAGCAATGCCGCCAACATTGATTGGTGCTGGCCCCAACGCTTGCCATGCACCATTGGGTGGATAGCGAATGGTGGCCGTGTTCACCGTCGTTGAGCCACGCTGCGGGGCGGCGGGTAGCTGCTTTTCGAGCGGCAGTGTGGCCGCTCGCGCGCGTGCTGCGTCCAGTACCGACGGATTCAGATCGCCGCGACGGAGCGCCCAATATTCCTCGGCTTCGTGCAGCGCCTTTGCCTCGGTGCCAGCTTTGTCTTCGTCGGGATCGTGATTCTGCAAGTCGGGATCACGGTTTTGCAGATCGGGGTCTTTGACCTGCTGGTTTTGTTCATCCGCATCGGTGCCGGGCGAACTGGAAAACGTGTTCAAGACGCCGATAATCACGATCAATGCCGTGATCAAAAGGACTGCCCGGCGGAGCGATCCATTCTGCATAATGACTCCCGCTGCATAGTTGCTGGATGCGGTTCATTATAATTGGATTACCGGGCAAAGATAGCATTACTGCTCTATCTATCGCGTCACAAATCCTTGAGCGCCGCCTCGATCCGATCATCGGCGGGATAGCTGGCAGGTATAAATTCCTGACCCGTTAGATGTTCGTAGACGAGTTGATAGCGTTCACTGGTGGCGATGATGATCTCATCGCTCATAGCCGGGGGTTCGCCGTCGCCTTTGTAGCCTTGCGCGCCATACCATAGGCGCACGAGTTCCTTATCGAAGTTCTCCGGCTCCAAACCCATTGCTATCCGATCCGTGTAAGTATCGGCATTCCAATAGCGGCTGCTATCCGGCGTGTGAATTTCATCGATCAGGAGCAGTTCACCCGTTTGGGCATCGATCCCAAATTCGTACTTGGTATCAACCAGGATCAGGCCACCGCGCGCCGCGACTTCCTGACCGCGCTTGAACAGTGCCAGCGCCGCCGCTTGAACACGCTCCCAGGTGGCCGCATCCAGATAGCCTTTTTCGACAACTTCACGAGTCGTCAGGCGTTGATCATGGCCTTCATTGGCTTTGGTCGTCGGCGTGATGAGCGGCGTATGAAGCGGTTGATTTTTCCGCAAACCGTCTGGGAAATCGATCCCGTAAATGTTCCGTTCACCCGCTTCGTAGCGAGTCCATAAGCTGGTTCGGGTGACACCCGTTATATAGCCGCGTACTACGACTTCCAGCAGGATCGGCTTCGATTCGCGGGCAATTGTCACGTTCGGGTCGGGTGCGCTGATGAAGTGGTTCGGCACAATGTCGGCGGTTTGCGCGAACCACCACGCCGAAAGTTGATTGAGGATTTGCCCCTTATAGGGAATCAAACCGATCACCCGGTCAAAGGCGCTGAGCCGATCCGTCGTGATCAGGACACGGCGTTTGCCATCGGGCAGCAAGTAAAAATCGCGTACTTTTCCGCCGGGCATTCCGCCGGGCGCTTCCATTGTCCGAAAAGCATGAGGGATCGCGTGCAAAATTTGGTCAGGGTTTAACATAAAAATCTAACTTTCCTTCTGCGTAGGCTACGCCTGCCCTAAATAAACTTAAACCAAGTCCGGCTGTCGCGCCGCGCGTGTGCTGTGGATGCTGCCACGAATAGATGTGATCTTCGGGATGAGGCATCAGGCCAAGTACATTGCCCGCCGGATTGCAGATTCCGGCGATGTCCGCTGTTGAGTCGTTGGGGTTCGTACCGTCGGCATAGGTGAGCGCAATTTGGCTGTTGGCACGTAAGCGGGATAAAGCCCTCACCCCCAACCCCTCTCCCTGAGGGAGAGGGGAGTCATTCCTCAGTACAAAGCGTCCTTCGCCATGCGCGACTGGACACTCGATGATCTCGGTGAGGCCGTGAGTCCATAGACAAACCGAGTCGGCTGTTGGCATAAGCCGTACCCAGTCGCAGACAAAATGCCCGCACTCATTGCTGACCAGTGAGGCGGCGTGCGGTTCATCATCCCAACCCGGCAAAATATCCGCCTTAACCAATGCCTGAAAGCCGTTACAAATACCGATCAATGGTTTGTCACTGCTCACGAACTCTTTGAGCGCATCAGATAGGTAGGTCTGCAAATCGAGTGCCATTAATCGGCCTGCACCAAGTGCATCACCATAGCTGAAACCACCGGGCAACACGAGTATTTGTGCTTCATCCAACGTGCGTGAGCCGCGCCGTAAAGCGTTCAGGTGGACGATCTCCGGCTGCGCGCCCGCCAATTCGAGCGCCCGCGCCGCGTCACCATCGCGGTTTGTACCAGAAGCGTGCAGGATCATCGCCAGCGGTTTGGTGGTCATTGGGCGTATTTTCCTTCGCGCTTGTAAGCGGCGGTCAGTTCGGAGATGGGCAGATCAATCAAGGGTTTTCCTTCTCTGGCCGGGTCGATGATAAGGCGCGGGTTTTCGGTCACTTCACCAAGATATTGCAAATCATATTGTGGAGACATAACCGCTTTTGCTTCAACGACAAAGTAATCCGACATAACCCCGAACCACCACTCAGTGAGGCGCTCTTTTTGTGGGTCGTAGGTTTTCATTGGATTTTCCATCGGATGATGCGTGATGCGTATGCCAAGCTGCCCGGCGATACACATTTCGGCCAACGCCACCGCGAAGCTGCCATCGCAAACATCATGGCAAGCTGCAATCAAGCCATGCTGCATTAATCCAAACAACATATCATAACGATCTTCTTGCCCAGTACAATTAAGCGCGTAAATCCGATTACCGGGTGTTTTCAAATCCATCGTGATTGCTTTGGTCACGTCAGGCACAATGCCAATAGCCGAAATCACCAACGCGCCCGGAATATTCAAGCGTGACCTATCCTTGTCGACGTAAGTATTGTTCAAGCTATCTTTCCCACTGATGAACGGCGTCTGATGCCATTCGGCGGACTCGGCGGCACGCTTCGCTATATCCACTAAAGCACCAAGCTGCTCCGGGTTTTTCGGATCGCCCCAACAAAAATTATCCAAAATAGCGATACGATGTGGATCAGCGCCCACCGCGATCACATTGTTGATGGCTTCGCATACTGCATCAAATCCAGTGTGATTGCTATAAGTGGCAATGCCGATACCTAATGCGAAGCCCATGTTGTGTTCGGGCGTCTCCAGTGGTTTGAGTACGGCGGCATCGCTTGGGCCATCATTGAAACGTCCCACGAATGGCTTAATGACAGTGCCGCCGCGTACTTCATGATCATAACGGCGGATGATGTCTTCTTTCGATGCGATGTTCGGGTGTGAGAGCAGACTTAGGAGTGTCTCGTTGTGATTCTCGGTGTCATTCCACTTGTCCGATAAAAATTTTTGATAAGGCGATATTATTTCGGCTTTCGGCCTGATTGCTTTCAATCGCAGTCTCGGCAAACCGTCTTTCATAAACGCCAACGTCAAATCGGCAACAGGTTTGCCGTGTGAACGCACGATCAGACGCCCACTATCGGTGAATGTGCCGATCCGCGTGGCTTCCACGTCCCAATCGGCGCAGAGTTCGCGCAAGGCAATCCAGTTCACAGGGTTGACGGCCAGCACCATGCGCTCCTGGGCTTCGCTCAACCAGATTTCCCAGGGCACGAGTCCGGGGTACTTGAGCGGCACATCGGCCAATTCCACATCGACGCCATTGGGGTGTTCGGCCATCTCACCAACGGCACTTGATAATCCGCCCGCGCCGCAGTCCGTGATCGCTGTGTAAAGTTTGGCGTCACGCGCCCGAACGATCACTTCCATCACGTCTTTTTGCACAATCGGATTCCCGATCTGCACCGCTGTACCTGCGATTTGTCCGGTGTCGTGGGCAAGCGCATCGCTGCTGAAGGTTGCGCCGTGCAATCCATCGCGCCCGGTACGACCCCCCAACACGATCACGTAGTCGCCGGGGTTTGCGCCAGTCGGATGACTGCCCCTCGGTGCGATGCCCACGCAGCCCGCAAAGACCAGCGGGTTCGCGGTATAACCCGGATCGTAGTAGACCGCGCCCGCTACTGTTGGAATACCCAGCTTATTGCCGTAGTCGGCCACGCCTGCCACAACGCCTTCCTTGACACGGCGCGGATGCAGAGTCCCGGCGGGCAATTGATCGTGCGGCAAGCCTTGCGGGCCAAAACACAATACATCGGTGATGGCGATAGGCCGCGCCGAAACGCCCATAATATCGCGGATCACGCCGCCGACTCCGGTATTTGCGCCACCAAATGGTTCAAGCGCGGAGGGGTGGTTATGCGTCTCGACTTTGAAACTCAAATCCCAATTGTCATCGAAGGCGATGATCCCGGCGTTATCGACAAATGCCGAACGCACCCAGGGCGCGTTGATTTTTTCGGTGGCGGCACGAATGGTCGATTTGAGCAAGCCGTCAATGATCTCAACCTGGCCGTGTTCATTGGTGTATTCGATGATCGCTTTGAAAGTCTTGTGTACGCAGTGTTCCGACCAGGTTTGCGCCAGTGTTTCGAGTTCAACATCGGTTGGTGCGCGGTCTATACTCTCGAAGTGCGCTCGGATGGCGCGCATTTCATCGAGACTGAGCGACAGCAGGCGCGTTTTTGAGAGAGCCTGTAGGCCTTTGTTGTCAAGGCCAGTTAGGGAGATCAGATTAACCTCACCACCTGAACTTTTTAACGAGTCGGTGCGATGATTGATCGAGGTAATGAATTTCGGTTCAATCGTGCCCAGTGCATAGCGTTGTACCGTAGCGTTACAGAGCAGCCGTTCGGCCAAACCGACGATCTGAGCGGTTGTCAGATCGCCGTACAGTTCGTAGCGCGTGCCCGTGGCGGCCTCGATTGTTGGCAAGCCGATCTGTTGGGCGGCGCGTGACAGTTGCAGCGCCAATGGATCCATGACGCCCGGCAAATAGGCCACTTCGACACTATGGCTGTTCGCGACCGGAGAATTTCCGGCCTCGGAAAAAGTCACGGAGTGGGCAGCGGGGTCTGCCAGAAGCGTGTCGCACAGTCGGGTAACGTCGCTCTCCGAAAGGTTGCCGCGCACAAATAGAAGTTCACTGACACGCGCCTCGCTCAGGCCGTCGACGCCGAGCGTGCGCGCCGATTGGCAGACTTCGTGGCCGCGAACATCGAGCGCGGCATGTGGTGTGCGGACGATCCGGTAGTGCTGCATGGTAGCCCCTGTTGCCTGAACGCTGATGTTAACGCCTACGGATCGCGGTGGCAACTGTCGAAATTGCCGTGAGACAGAGCCGTAGTGAGTCCGTATTTCGTTCGCTTGTCTGACCTTGTGCGCCATTAGCCTGTAAGCCGATGTACAATAGAATGACCGACTAGTGACTGTTGGGTGGGCAGCATGATCGACAACGAACCGAATGATTACGAAAACAGCGCCGATTGGTACGGGCGCAAAGCCAAGCGCAAACGCGATTTTTCCGGGCGGCGGGCGATGGTTGCGCCGTTTGCGTTCGGATTCCTGGTGGCGCTCGTCATGTTATTGTGCGGCGGATTGGCTTTATTGACGTCACAATCTCTTGGTAGATTGGTTACCGTAAAACCAACCGATACAGCGTCGCCTACACTAACTGATACGCCATCGCCTACAGCAACAGCAACACGCACCCCCACGCGGAGTCCAACCTCAACGTTTTTCCCGACGTTTACCCCGGCAGCGAATGGGGCGGATCGCGTTTTATTTTCACTTTCGGGCGGCAAAAATCTAATACCTTTGGTAATTAAACCTGCTGCTGGCTATTCGTTTCGCGGGTTGCGTTTCGACGACGGCGGGCGTCTATACGTTGCTCACACGCGTGGCTTTGATAAGGTAACTACACCGGCCTGTGACCCGAATGAAGCGTACTGGGTACTTGCGACGGGTCCAGGCATGGTAATCGGCACTATTGCTGATCAAACAATGATCGCGCCTAAACGTATTGCCATCGATAGTAACCGCAATACCTATGTGATTGGTGTTGACTGTGTTCATGGAGTACCTGCGGTGTTCAAGTTCGACTCACAGTACAAACTGATCGACACGTTTACCGTTGTCGGTGCAGACGATTTGCTGGTGATGAACGATGATCGCATTCTAGTGGCGATCAATGGCTTTGTTTGCACAGCCGAGTCGGGCGAACAACAACACCTGATTGTGCTGCTATCTGACTCGGAAACCGGCAAGATGAAACAGATCGCACAGGGCGGCCCGGATAAATGCGCGGCTACATATCATTCAATGATTGCTGGAACGAATGAAGTACTGCTGCTGAAAAGTGCGCCAAACAAACCGGATACACTAATCCATTTGGGCGTAGCTAAAAGTATCGAAGATACAACACCGGATGCTTATCGTTCCGTTGGGTACAGGATTTTGGACGACGTTGGCGAACCGTTGGTTGAGCTAGCAATGACTAAAGATAAAATGCTGGTTGGTGTGGGCGCGATTACAGGATCGATCTTTTATTTCCTCAATAACGGAAACACTACCACCAAGAGTGCAGCTATCGGGCTTCGTCCCCAATCTTTTGCTATTGATCCCACTTTGTTGGGCTGGTGCTTCGTCGGCCAAGTTAAGCAATAATGAATATCCCCAACACGACACTCAGCATCTACGAACTGACACTATACATTCAGCAGATGTTCAGCCTCGATTATCGCCTGCGCGATCTGTGGGTCGAAGGCGAAGTGAGCAACTACAAACGCTACCCTTCGGGACACGCTTATTTCACGCTCAAGGATGATCGCAGTCAACTCAAATGCGTCATGTGGAAGGCCAATGTCACCCGTCAAACCTACACGCCGCGTGATGGGGATCGGGTGCGCGCGCATGGCAACGTCGATGTTTACGCCGATAACGGTGTCTACCAACTGTACGCCGATACGATGCAGCCCACCGGGATTGGCAATTTGTACCAGCAGTTCGAGCGGCTCAAGGCGCAGTTGCAGGCCGAAGGATTGTTTGATGCCGAGCATAAGCGCCCGCTGCCTGCCCATCCGCGCCTGATCGGGGTGGTTACGTCGCCGGGCGCGGCGGCCTTTCAGGATATTCAAAATGTATTGCGGCGTCGTTATCCATTAGCGCGGGTGCTGCTGAGCGCGACACTGGTTCAGGGCGACTCGGCACCGCCACAAATCGCTGCCGCTATTCGGGCACTGAGCGATCATGGTCAGGCGGATGT
Source organism: Aggregatilineales bacterium (assembly GCA_038239365.1). Taxonomy (GTDB): domain Bacteria; phylum Chloroflexota; class Anaerolineae; order Aggregatilineales; family UBA2796; genus JBBRMW01. The sequence goes on along the minus strand of JBBSEU010000189.1, from coordinate 2,010 downwards.
GATTTTGGTGGCACGCGGCGGGGGCAGCATTGAGGATTTGTGGGCATTCAATGATGAGCGGGTCGCGCGCGCCGTCTACGAAAGTGCGATCCCGGTAGTAACCGGAGTCGGCCACGAGACAGATTTTACGATTGTCGATTTTGTGTCCGATTTGCGCGCCCCGACTCCTTCGGCAGGTGCAGAGCTGATCACGCCGGATATTGAGGATTTGCACGCTGGGATTGACGATCTGAAAATGGCGCTTGCTGATGCGATCCTGACCCGCATCGAAAATGAGCGAATCGCCGTCACTGGCTTGCGGCGGGCGATGCGTCACCTTTCGCCGCGTCTGCGAGTGCAAAACTCACGGCAGCGGCTTGACGAACTGAATACGCGATTGGTGGCGGCCATGCAGCGCCAAAGCAGCCGATCCCGCGAACGGCTTGGATCGCAGCGACGGGCGCTCGAAGCCGCAAACCCGGCGAACATCCTGGCGCGGGGTTATGCGATTGTGACTCGTGTAGGCGATGGCAAACGGCTCTCGAATGCGGTAGATGCCGCGCCCGGCACGAACATCACGGTACAATTGCACACCGGACAACTGAAAGCAATCGTAAAGGAACGGACTCTTGACGACTCCACTCCCGCCTGACCTCACCTTCGAGCAGGCTTATCAAGAATTGGAAAGCATCGTGACGCGCCTGGAAGCGGGCAATTTATCGCTTGACGACTCGTTGCAACTTTATGAGCGTGGGCAAGCGTTGGCCGCGTGGTGCGATGATCAACTGAACGCGGCGGAACTGCGCGTCAGCCAGCTATCCGAAGACGGCGAAATCGTGGATTTGGAATAGATCAGCGCCGGAAACGACTGAGCAGAGCGCGCGGGACTGTACGCGCTTCGGCCAATCCGAACAGCAGTGCCAAACCCTCAAAAATCGCAGCGCCAACGAGTGCGCCTGCGCCCAATACCACAATCGCTGGCAGACCGCTCAGCCGTTGGGATAGCCAATAAACGGCGACTCCCATCAGCACGGCGGCAAGAGCAGCGCGGCCAGCGGCACCCAACACCTCTCGATCCATGATGGTATTAATGCGCCGCCGCATGAGCAGCCACAATGCCGCGCTTTCGATCAAAGTGGCCGCCGCGTTTGCCAGTGCCAATCCCCCGACTGGTCCCGCGCCAATGCCAGCTCGCATCACGTTTATCAGAATCAGACTCAGAATGATGTTCAGGATGACGCCGATTACGCCGATTACGACGGGTGTCCAGGTATCGCGTAAGGCATAAAAAGCGCGTGCCAATACTTCTTGCAGCGCGAACCCGGCCAACCCCGCCGCGTAAAGTTGCAATGCCCAGGCGGTTAATTCCGTGTTGCGACTCGTCCATTGACCGCGCCCGAAAATGACCGTCACCAGCGGGACAGCCAACACAATCACACCAACAGTGGCAGGCAGCGCCATAAACAATACGCCGCGCATCGCACTTGCCAGCACGCGCCGAAAACCTGGAATATCATCCCGACTCATCAGGGCGGAAAGTGTCGGAAAAACTGCCGTGCCAACGCTTTGCCCCAACACGCCCAATATCGTGAACAATAATGAGAAGGCGTAAGTCAGTGCGGAGAGATCGCCCTTTTCCATGCCCGTTGAAAGCGCCGTGTTCACCCAGAAATTGATCTGCACGACACCCAGGCCAAGCACGCGCGGCCCCATCAGACGCAGGACTTCGATCACGCCGGGGCTGTTCAAGTCCATTGTGGGGCGAAACTGGCCGTTCAATTGGCGCAGCGACGGAATTTGAACGACAAAATGCAGCAGCGCGCCTAATACCGCACCAATTGCCAATCCATAGATGCCCAAAAATGGCGCAAAGATCAATGCGCCTATGATCAGGCCGATGTTATACACGCTCGGTGCAAGCGATGCCGCCAAAAACCGCTGATGTGTATTGAGGATCGCCATGCTCAGGCCACTGATGCTGAAGATGACGACGGTAGCCAACATGATCCGCATCAACTGCACGGTGAGGGC
>JBBSEU010000188.1:0-11703 GCA_038239365.1 Aggregatilineales bacterium | reverse complement strand
CGCGGTGGCAGGTGATACCACAACTGCGAACGCTGACCGAACACTGCGCCGATCTGAAAGGTCAATTTGCTGCGCTCCTGCCAGGGCACGAAGCCGAGGACATGGGCGCTGCCCGAAGTGGGCGTAAGGATACCCGTCAGCATCTTAATCGTAGTCGATTTGCCCGCGCCGTTGGGTCCAATAAAGGCGATTGATTGACCCGCTGGCACATGCAGCGAAAGTCCTTCTACCGCAACGACTTCGCTTTGCTCACGCTGAAACAAGCCGCGCCGCTTGCTGATTGTGAACACCTTGCGTAAATTTTCGACCTCGACACTATTCAGGGCTTCCATGCTCACTCCTTGCCCATATGCTGAAAAATTCCGGCGCTCTGTTGAGATACCGGAATTTTTCGTCATCATTATAGTCGATTATCTAGAATTATCAAGGGTTCAGAAAGGCTCAAACTGTCGTACTATACATGTATCAGGTGCGATACTGAGTTATCGGGAACGGGTTTCGTTCGTCAAAGCCGTGTTGATGCCAGTACGGGTAGATGAGCGTTCGTTGACTGACCGTATCCAATTTCGTGATCTGTTCGGCGCTGAGCGTCCAACCCACCGCGCCCAGATTTTGGCGTAATTGATCTTCATTACGTGCGCCAATCACCACGCTTGCCACTGTCGGACGCTGCAATAGCCAATTCAATGCAACTTGCGTGATGGTTTTACCCATCTCCTGGGCGATTTCATCCAGCACATCCACCACTCGGTAAAGTAGTTCCGGCGGAATTCCAGGCGGCTCACTCCCGATCTGCTGAATTCTTGTGCCAGCCGGAGCCGGTTGACCACGCCGGATTTTCCCGCTAAGCTGCCCACCCGCCAATGGACTCCAAACCAGCGTGCCGACTTTCTGATCGATAGCAAGCGGCATCAGTTCCCACTCATATTCGCGGCCAAGCAGCGAATAATACGCCTGATGCGCGACATAGCGTGACCAGCCATATTTTTCCGAGATGGCAAGTGATTTCATCAAGTGCCAGCCCGAAAAATTGGAACAGGCAACGTAACGAACTTTGCCACTCTGAACGAGGGTATCCAACGTTCGCACGGTTTCTTCAACGGGCGTCGTTGCATCGAAACCGTGCATCGTGTAAATGTCGATGTAGTCTGTGTTCAAGCGATGCAGACTGTCTTCACAGGCGCGAATCAGGTGAAAGCGCGAACTGCCAACATCATTCGGATCGTCGGCCATCCGAAAAGTGGCCTTTGTCGAGATCAGCACCCTGTCTCGACGCCCCGCGATGGCCTTGCCAAAAATTTCTTCGGATAAACCTTTTGAATAAACGTCGGCAGTATCAAACATATTGACACCTGCCTCTAAACAAATATCGATCAGGTGGCTGGCCTCTGCTATATCACTACTGCCCCAGGCGCGGAAAAAATCAGTACCGCCGCCAAAAGTGGCTGTTCCGAAACAGAGAACAGGCACTTTGAGTCCCGAACCGCCAAGCTGTCTGTATTCCATTGATCGCTCTCTCCTTTGAAGTTTTGCGGAAATCCCATAAAGATACTATGTTCAATCCCGACACGATGCAAGCATATGGCTTGACAGCAGCGATGAAAAGGAAAACGTAAAATGCTGGATCAACGGGCGAGCGATAAGCAGAGCCGAGAACTCCTCAAAAATCGGAAAACGGCAACGATTATCACCGCCTTTCTGGGCTTCATTGGTTTGGGTCTGACAGCGGGACTGCTTGGGCTAGCCTGGCCGTCGATGCAGCAGGAATTTGGGCTGCAATTGGATAGTGTTAACGCCCTGTACCTGATGCAGACTACTTCTTATACCCTTGCCAGTTTTTTCTGTGGGCGCTTATTCGCTCGGTTCGGCAGCGGGACAAGTTTATTGGCCGGGGCAGTGATCCTGGGGCTGTGTATGCTTGGCATGGCCGCGGCTCCGGCATGGCTGCTCATCATTGGTCTGGCACTGATCGCCGGGTTTGGCAGCGGCGTTCTTGATGCCGGATTGAATCTGTATGTCGCCACTTATCATTCAGCCCGTACCATGAACTGGCTGCACGCCTCTTTCGGCGTTGGGGTCACGATAGGCCCGTTGATCATGACCTTTGTGCTTGAGCAGAAATTGGGCTGGCACGTTGGTTACGCGATTGTTGGCATACTGCTCTTAGCAATCGTTGGCGCGTTCGCGTTGGTTCGCCGGGCATGGCGTATTGAAGGTTTGCAAACTGCTGAAAATAAACCCGTGCAGCGCGTCGGCTTCAGCCAATCGCTGCGGCGGCCTGTCATCTGGTTCAGCATGGCGATCTTTTTAGCGTATGTCGGGCTTGAAATCGGCGTCGGGCAGTGGGCATACACGCTGATGACTCAATCACGCGGCATGGATCCCGGCATTGTCGGCCTCTGGGTGAGCATCTATTGGGGTGTTTTCACCGGGGGACGTATCTTTTTCGGACTGATTGCGGATCGATTCCCGATCACGCAGATTTTGCGTCTGTGTATGTTGAGCATCATCATTGGCGCGGCGCTTTTCTGGTGGAATCCGGTCAATGAGATTGGGCTATTGGGGTTGATTATCCTGGGCATTGCCGAAGCGCCCGTTTTTCCATTGTTAATGACCGACACAGCGCAGCGAGTCGGGATGGAAAACACCGAAAACGGCATCAGCTTGCAGATGGCCGCCGTCGGCATCGGTACGGCACTTTTGCCCGGATTGATCGGAACGATAGGCAAAAACTTCGGTCTGGAAACAATGACCCTCACGTTCTTGATTCTGGCGGTTTCTACCTTCATTTTCCACGAGTTCGCCCGCCTGACCTCGGTTAGCGCGCGGCTGGTGACTACCACCGGTGATTAGCTGGAATCGGGAGTAATGCCCCGACTCCAGCCTGCCTACATCAACCTGATCTCATACAAGACAAGATCAGGTTGAGGATTGGTTTATGACTTGGCGTCTTCGTCTTCATCCGCGCAGCAGCGATATTCCTGCGACTTTTCCAGCAGTTCGATTTGCTTTTTGAGCAGTTCGTTTTGCAGTTCTTTACGCTGCAAATCGAGTTCGATCTCACGTTGAAGGTTCGGTTCGCAGGTATCGCAATCATCCAGACAGCCCTTGACCAGCAAGCCCGCTGTTGGCAGCGAGGATTGGCGCTCATACGAAAACTGCTTTTGAACGTCGGGCGATACCTTCCCCTGTACCGCGTCCAGCAGCCCGGCGGCAACCAGTTCCTTATCGACTTGTGCCAGGGCTTCCTGATGGACGTGTGCCGATAACGGCTCGGCCACCTGAACGATAGGTGCGCGCAGCAGTGTATCGCTAAGCCCAAAAGCCGCCGTACCACGCACTCCGGCAAACGGCGCGACGCTTCCCTGCGCCTTTGCCAAAACGCTGGTTCGGCCAACCTGCTCGACTTCAAGCCGATCTTTGGAAGTGGCAAGGACGCTGTTCGGAATTGTCGATACATCGCCATCCGAAACAAAGGCGCGATTCGTGATGCGCGTGTCGGCGGCGGGGTCAATGACGCGCCGTTCAACGGCTTCAAGGGTGAACTTGATCGTTTGTGTCTTGTTGATTTGATAAAACAGATACGTCACGGCATGGCAGCGATTGGCATTCGAGAACTCACGCGACGATGACTCGAAGTGATCGTCTGTCTCGCCTTCGCTATGGGTTCGCGTCTGCACTTCACCGACGGACACACTGTTGGCCGCGCGCGTTGCGACTTCGGCGCGATGATCCGAAGCAGAGGCGTGCTGTGTCAACTCGTGCAAAAAGCTGCTGGTTGACGACGCATTATACGATCCGCTCACATCGACGGACGGGCTTCCGAAAACGCTGGAAAGCAGGCCGCTCGTTTCGCCATGACCCTTTGCTGAGCCTTGCGACGTATTGGTCGATTTATTGGAGTCCTTGACCGTCACATCGCTCATGAAGTCGTTCATGCTCGCCATGTAGAAGCGTTCTTCGGAGCTTTGCTCGTTGCGGTAGCTCACCTTTGTGCTGCTATCGAACGAAAAGCGCGTGCGCCGATCCTGTGTAAAGAGGCGCACCTTTTCACCCGGCAGCAAAGTGGTTGAGTAAACCAGATCGCCTAAGACTGTCGGGCCGGGGCAGCGCGTCAGGCGGACGTGCAGCAAAACTTCGACAGGCACAGTAACGCGCCGATCATTGACGCTCACAACGGTGTGATGAACCAGACGGTAGTGAAAGTCCAGAATGTCACATGCTTTGTCCGGGTCTAATGGCGGGCAGCAAGTACCCATCGACTGCATTACGGAACTCTGATCGCTCATGATTGAACTCCCTCAACTGATTATTGTCAGGGCGGGTGGGGCGATGTGAGTAGCAATTACCTGCTTATCGGACGATGATTCATTCTAGGCTTTTTTTGTGTAAATTGTGAAGTATGTAAAGTAAAATCTCGAAAACAATAGGCTACGCAATGCCTACTGATGCCCTTTGCTTGCTATGCTGACTGCTCAGGCTATCTTGCGGCATGGTATCTGCTAGAACAGAACCATGTACGATTTGGCTCATTTTGGGGGTGATAACTGCGAAAAATACAATAAGCCAGGCCGAAACGTCCTTTAACAGTGCTATAGAGTAGTGGAGATTGTTACGATGAGAATTCTGAGAATCCGTCAACTTCTTATGGTTGCCGTAGTCGCGGTGCTGTTTGTCAGTGTCTTTGCCCCGGCGCGTGCCGCCGATAAAATCACGATCCGTATGTCCACCTGGGCGGGCGTCGATGAAGCCGCCGAACTCCAAAAAATCCTTGACAAGATCAATGCCAGTCAATCCGAGTATATGATCGTCCATGAACCAGTCCCAAGTGACTACACTACCCAGGTGAAAACGACGCTGGCAGGCGGCACCGGTGCTGATCTGTTCTGGCTCGGTAACGAAGACCTGGCGCTTGCTTCACAGGGCGTATTTCTGCCGCTGACCGATTGTCTCAAGGGTGCAGCCCCCAAATCGGCAGGTGACGTGAATGACTACTACCCGGACGTGCTGTCTATCGCCAAGCAGGGTGATGTCGTCTACGGCCTGCCCTGGATCGCACAACCCGTAGTACTCTACTACAACAAAGACCTGTTTAAGGCCGCCGGACTCGACGAGCCAAAGAACGGCTGGACATGGGATGATTTCCTGAAGGACGCGAAGGCGCTCACCAAGAAAGACGCCAGTGGTAAAGCGACTCAGTGGGGCTTCTCAGCCAATGGTTGGCCGCCACCACAGATGTTCATCTGGCAGGCGGGCGGCGAAGTGATCAGTGCAGACGGCAAGACTTCACCTATCGACAGTCCACAAGCTCTGGAAGGTATTAACTTCTACTTGAGCATTGCCTACAACCCCGATCTATCCCCAAGTGCGGATGTGATCAAGGAACAGGGCTTCGATGCAATGTTCAAAGCCGGAAAAGTCGGCATGTTCATGGGCGGCGCGGCTGATGACCTGGATCGCACGAAGGGCTTGAATGTGGGCGTCGTGAGCGTGCCTGCCAACCCGAAGACCAAGAACAACACCACCTTTGCCTGGATCGGTGCCACTGTCGTGAACGCCAAGACCGCGCATCCTGATATTGCGTGCAAGGCGTTGCTGGCTGTGACCGAAGGCATCCAGAACTGGAAGATCGTATCGCCGCGTATCTCACAAGGCACAATTGAACATCTGACTGCTTCCGAACCGCGCAAAAAGGATACGGCGGCTGCAATAACTGCCGCCGTGCCGAGTATGCGTGCCCTTCACCTTGTACCGCAAATGGGCGCATGGGGTGATGTGTTCTGGAACAAATTTATGAATCCGCTGTTGAACAAGGAAACGGACAAAACGCCCGCCGACCTTGCCAAAGAAGTTCGCCCACTGCTCGAAGCAGCACTGGCCGCGAAATAAACGGTTAACTTTGCGCCTGGGACTCAAGTCCCAGGCGCAACCTACTATTAGCCCTCGTTTTCAGGTGACTCCGACGTATCAACCTCCGTGTCGGGTGTCGCTGGAACGTCCTCATTGTTCAACAGCGGTTGATTCGTGGCAATGTCGATGTTCAGGATACGCGACATTTCGTCGGCCTGCTTGCCCACCAACTCCGAGTTTTCGCGCACAATCTGATCAGCTTCGTCGAACTTCAAGCCGCGCTTCTGTGCCAACACATGCGACGCCACATTTTCGGCCAGCATTTCGTAGCTCAAGGCCAGCGGCGTCATATTATCGCGCAAACTGTCGTTGTGCTTGAGTTTCATCTGTGCTTTGAGCATGCCTGTTTTACGTTTCCAGACGCCTAACCGCATCGTGTTCGTGATCCGTCCGAAAAGCTGTGAGGCGGGGACATTGGCTAACGACTCTTGAAAGGTGGTGGTGAAGCGTTTGCGCGCCTGAATGCCCAGTATCCGAGAGACGATCCACTCGTCCTTGTCGCCGCGTTTGCGGTAGAACTCGATGACGGCTTCGATCACGCGCTCCGGGTTCTTGCCGACAACCTGTTCCAGCAGACCATCGGGATCGGTGCGCGCCTCATCGACGATCACGCCCGCCTTTGCCAGAAAGCGCAGGATGCGATCACGTAGTCCGGTTTCGGCGTCCATGCGCTGCGTGATGATGTATAGCCCTTCGGCGGTGGCAAAATCCATTTTGTACTTCTTGTTGTCGCTAGCCGTATATTGCAGTTTCAAACATAGTGTTTCAAACTCAACTTTGGCTTTCTTCAAGCGTTTTTTCATTTGCGTCCAAAAAGTTCCGGGGTGACTGTCGGGTTGAGCAACACCAAGAATCCAGTCTTGGACGGCGTAGTAGCGTTTGCCCTCAACGTCTTGATAGGCAAGCGGAAATGCCTCCCAACCGGGATTTTCGGGTTCATCAGGTTTGCCAGCGGCAACAATTTCAGGGAGCGGGCGCTGATCGGATGAATGACCGTCAGCATCTGGGAAGGACAGGGGATTTAGGGTAGAGTCGACCATTGTGTTACCTCTGGCTGTTTCCGCAGCGCAGGGGCACATAGAATGAATATAGAACGCGATCAGTATAACATGACTTTTTCAGCGGTGTCAATAAGGCAAAGTTAGGATAATTTTTCACATGGAGTATTTCGACGGGCCAATAACAACTTCGTTCACTTCTTGCGCCAATCTTCGATTTGCAGTTACACTTTTTTGTAACCAAAATGTGTAAACTGCTTATCGAGGGATAATGCCGAACAGCCGCCCTGCCTATCAACTCAAGCCTGTTAGCATCCTCACCGTGCTTTTGGAAGTCGGGTTTGTGATGTTGTGTGCGTTTTTCATGACGCGCCATTTACAGAACTGGTCACCCAAAATTATGTTTGGTGGACCCGACTTCCCTTCGGCTATGCACGAAAATTCCTTCATCTGGAAAGTGTTCAGCGAGTCGGGGCGGATTCCGCTCTGGAATCCATTCATTGGCTTTGGACAACCGATGCTCGAAAATCTGGCGTCATCGGCGCTAAACCCGCTCGTCATGTTTCCGGTGATCTGGTTTGGGCCGGTGCAGGGCGCGAAAGTTGCCTTGTTTTTCCACCTGTTCCTGATGGGACTCGGCGGCTGGCTGCTCGGACGTGTTTTGCGGCTGGATTGGCCGGGGCGTATTCTGGCAGGGCTGTTGTTCGCGGGCAATGGTAGTATCGTTACACAGTTCGGGATCGGCTTCACGCATCTGGCCTTTCCACAGGCGTACATTGCGTTTGCCCTGACCGGACTGATCGGGACGCTGTATCTGCGGCGACGCTGGCCGCTGGTCATGATCGCGGTGGCAAGTGCATTGATGCCATTTTCAGGCGGTGTGTGGTACATCCTGCCAACGGGGATCGCGGCGTCTTTTATCACGCTCTTTGCCGTCGTGTATCGCAACCCGGAAAATAATCGGCTGGATATTGACTGGCGCATGATCCGGCGATTAGCACTGGCGACGGCCTTTGCACTTGGATTGGTGGCAATTCGGCTGCTGACCTTCAACAAGGATTTGGTGTATCACCCGCAAAACTGGGGATCGCCGCCCTCTGAATTTATAGACATGCTGCTGACGTATTTTGTCCCGTACACGCCGCAGCCGCAAGCAGGCGATTTGTGGATCAACTACCATTATGTCTTACCCGGCGTGTTCGCTGTCCTGCTGGTCATTGCGCGCTTTATTGTTTATCGCCCGCAGGATGAAAGCCGTCGCGGGGTGTGGCGGGTTATTGTCCCGGCGCTGATCGTGATCATCGGCCTGACGTTCTGGGCACAGGGCAAAACGCCTTTCATCGACTGGTTATATACGACGATTCCATTTTTGGGCGATTGGAAAAATTCGGGGCGCATTGGCGCGGGCGTCACGCCCTGGATTATCGTTTTGACGGCGCTGTGGTTTGATGATGTGGTGTTCGTCCTACGGCACATGATGCGCGGCAGTTCCCTAAAAATCACGCCGCACGAATGGTTCAAGCCGATCAGTGAACTCAAAAGTCGATTGCGTTTGCCAGATACGCTGGCGCGCGTGATGCTACTGATTACACTTGCGTCTGGAGTCGTCGCCGCACTGGATACGCTCGGTAACTGGCCTCGGTTGGTGAACACGATCCACGTCACGGAGTATCATCAGGACGAGGAAATCGGCATCACTTTCTTGCGCGCAAAATATCCGCACAGCATGTTATCGACGCTGACTCAGGGCTGGATTACCCAGTTCGGCTTTGTCAATAATCAGGCGCGCACGACACACGGCGACGCGACGATTTTCACCTTTGGCCGTCCGTCCACGATTGGCCCCGATTCGACGATGCGCTTCAACCCCGAATTCAGCGTTGGCGCGAACAAAGACTACGTCAATTGGATGCGCTACAACGGCTATTTACCGATTCCTGATGCACCCGTCAAAGAAGGCGATGCGACGGCCTGGTACAACCCGACTGCGCCCAGTTATGCGTTCTGGATGCCGCGTTCCGCCGTTGCGATCCGAGACTGGCAGCCGATCAGCCGCAGCGAAACTACCGCCGTCGATTACTATCATCAAATTGACAGTGTTATCGTGAATATTGGCGACTACACGCCGAATGCCCTGTTAATCATTGATGAAACGGCCTATCCGGGCTGGTGGGTCACGGTGGATGGACAACCAGCCATCGTTGAGTCAGTGGGTGGGCGGCTGGCGGTGGCCTTGCCCGATAAAAACGCCGACGGTGGCACGACGCAGGTCATTTTCGGGTATCGCCCGCTCATCCTGTATTTTGGCGGGTTGATCACAGTGCTAACGGCGCTGTTTTGTATGGGCTTTCTGCTGCGACTCGATGAACGAGTACAGCTATCGAGGTTAGTCCGATTAGTCCCTGAACCCGTCCGTAAACAAGCCATAGCGGTGACAGGTCGTGCCGTTTATGTGTTAACGACGCCGGGCTTGCTGGATAATGATCCCGTTGCCCAACATTCACCGGAAGTGCTGCGGCTGCCACCGCCTGTCGTGCATGTGATTGAACCCGGCAGTGAAAATGGTAAGGAAGTGATGGCGGAAGTGGTTGAAGAATAGTCTCTGCGCCTGGGACTTGAGTCCCAGGCTGATCGAACGAAGTCCACCGAAGTGGACTCAACAAAAATGATAATCAAATTACTGCTGTGGGGTGCTTGCCATTGTGGCGACCTCAGTTGGCTTTGCTACGCCAGTGGATGTAGGCGTGGCAGTTGACCCGACCTGCTGTGTCGTGTTGACGCCCGGAGAAGTGGCGGTTGGCGTAACCACTGGATAAATCACATGCGGTGGCTGAGCTAATTCCAACACAGCAATTGAGCCGGAACTATTAACCAGTGGCACATTATTGACCAGCCAATCAAATACATGCGCGTATCCAACAGCCGTTCCTGAAGCAACCATCAGGATCATACGCTCTGGATTCCAGGGAGAGGCGGTTTCATAGAGAATACCGTTATCCGGGTTTTTGAATGCAGCGACAACAGAGGCACTCTTGCTAGCGGCCAACGACTGCGTGAATTTATCGAATAACGGTTGATCGTTTTTCGCACCGAGAAGAATGAGATTGGTGTTGGCGTATTTATCCTGCGTCACCTGATCGGCGGTGACGATGCTTACATCGAATTCTGTAATGGCGCGATTGCCCAACATGGATGCCAGAGTCAGCGCGTCACCGATAATTGCGTTACCGGGTGTCGTTGGCAGCACAATCGCAACCGGGATGTTCTCTTTATCGTTCAGGAAGGGATACGGGAATGCCTGAAGATTGGGTAAAGCCATGTACCGATGAGGCACATTGATCGATGAAGTCGCATTGATCCTTGTCCAGGCCACACCGGTGGAGGTAGGAGCCTGACATTGCGCTAAGATCAGTGAGTTAAAGACGGATAAACGCAATTCAATATTCTGAGTGTGCCTGCTGCCTGGCTCACCCTGAAGCCGATCAGTGGGAAGTGTGAGGGTGACTTGTTGTTCTTTACCATCGCGCAGATCGGCGATTGCGCCGATCAGGATGTTATTGGCATAAACGTCCACATGCGAAACCTCTGACGTAAGCGCCGGACTGCCCACCAGATTCAAGTTCAATTGAGCGCCCGGTTCAAGCAGCCAGCCATCAGGCAGCCGCAGCTCGTAATAGGTGTTCTGGGGATCGGTGCCACTGATCAATCGATCCGATTCGCCTAACTGCGCGAAGGTAAAGTTGGTGGAGAGCCAGGGGCTTGGTCGTGCTGGATTGACAGCGCCGGACGCCAGGGTATCAAGGCTTAGTGCAGACCCGTGCAGCAGGGCAAAATGGGCATCATCCGCAAAAATCGTGTCGATCTGGGCAAGATCAGCATCGGTGCTGGCACTGATCAGAAGTATTTTGCGTGACGGATTCCAGGGTGAATTGATAATTCTGAGGTAACTGATATTTGGTGGAAGCGTGGGAACCGGTAGCGTCGGCGTTGGTGTCAGGACAAGTCCTTTAGCAGGCGTTGCGGAAGGCGTGGCTTTTGGCTGGCTCACTGGTAAATTGAGGACAGAAGGCCATTCATTCGGTTTGCCGATGAAGATAAAGTTCGCATTATTTTTCATCTCAGTCGTTAAACCGCTAGCTGAAACCATTTCAAATGTAGGCTTTTTCCCTGAGATACCCTTACCAAGCCGAGCCGCAATCTGTGCCGCCGAGCTGAGCGTGGTGGTGTTCCACTTGGCAGGCAGTACAAAAACAATGTGTGGCGGTGTATAGAAGGCGCGCTGCACTACAAGGGCGTTCGTTAGCTGGTCAAGCTGCGGGGTTGCGACAGATTCTTGTGCTGATAACACCAATTCCGTTTGATTACTGATCGTGAGCCATTGACCCGGATCGTTGGGTTGTTCACAGACTGTGCTGGTTACGCGCAGGAAGCCGTTAAACTCAAGCCGTATTCCGTTAGACAATGGAGTCACTATCTGCTTTGGAATGATAAATGTGGCCGAGTGTAAACTCCCATCACCGATGGGGTGCAGCGTGAATACATCCCGTTCATTGACCCGAACTGTGAGCGTTGATAGTTCTCGATTGAGTATCGGCGATGCCGTATAGGTCAGATTAACTTGTATATCCTGTGTGGCAAGCCAGTTGGATGGGAAGGAAAGGAAAACAGAGTTTGAACCAAAGATCTGAAGTGCGCCCCAGTTACTGGACAGAGGAACAGTGAGGTACTCTAGAAACTGGAGAAAACGATGGGCAAAAGACGAGAATTCGGTGCACAGTTCAAGTTAGAAACGGTT
>JBBSEU010000187.1:0-11718 GCA_038239365.1 Aggregatilineales bacterium | reverse complement strand
GTGCTGTTTGTCACCTGCGGAAAGTCGATCAGCGTGATTTTGCCTTCCCAGTACAGGATATTGTAGGCTGATAGATCGCCGTGAATCATATTGTGCTGCAGCATCAGTTCGATATTTCGCATCGCTTCGCGGAATAACAGGCGTGCTTCATCCAGATCGAGTGATACTTCGCTGAGTGCGGGGGCGGCTAACTGTGCATCTCCGCAGTAACTCATCAGGATCGCGTTTTCGGCGGGCGCTAACGGCTTTGGCACTGAGGCACCCGCGTTGTACAACCGCTCCATTGTCGTGTATTCGTACATCAACCACGAGGTATGGGCGGCCTGTACACCGAACGCCGTCTTTTTACCGATGGCGCGCATCAGGCGGTGGTCAGTTTCTTTGGCAAGCACACCCGTATCGGTCAGGACACCCCGACCTTCGCGGTACATGGCATCATTGCTAAGGCTGCGAAACATGCGCGGGCGGTAGACTTTCGCGGCCAGCAGATCGTAACCCGTTGCCGAGTGCGCTTCACAACGGTAAACACTCGCTTCCTTGCCACCTTTGACCAGCGCCAGCACATCTGTGATCAGCGTCTGATCGAAGAACGAACGCAGCGAATCGAACAGCCAAACCGCTTCGTGCTTCGATGGTTGATAAGTCGTTTTGAGAGTGCCTTCGATTCCTTCTGCGTTGCCAATATCGGTTACGATTTGGTCAATCGCTTTTTTGGGTTTGTGCTTCGCCTGCGGCTTGCGGCTGCGGCGTGCTTTGCGATCCGTTTGCATCGGGTCGAATTGTGATTCGTAGGCGTCGAACTCGTCATTGTTAAAGTTATCAAAACCAGTCTGATTCAAGGTGCCGATTCCTCATCTTGCGATTTGCGTTCAGGTTATATTGTGATAAACAGGCGGCAAATTCAGGAGGGATCGACGTGTGGCTGGCAAACCGACTCAAGACGAGTCGCACAGCAGCAAAGCAAACACGGCGTTACCATCCCGAACCGGATAGTACGCGCGGACATGCTGATGCGCTGGCAGGTTTAGTTGGAAGACGACTCGATGAAGTTCAGTGAGGCGTCAGACGCAGCAAAGCGCAGGCATTCCGCCAATGAAGGGTGTGTTTTCGGCTTGCATTGACTTGTCCTCGCTTTCAAAGTGACTGACGATGACGCTAGCATAGCATATCTTTATGGCGCGAGTCAACAGGCACTTTTTCAAGATCAGCCTTGAGTGCAGAAAAGCGGTAGGGTTGTCCTGCCATCCGTTCAGTTTTCCAGGATTGTGATGCCCAATGTCTGCGCGGTGTGATGGAAAAGCTGACCCACTTCGGGCAGTTCTTCCGTACTATTTCCCTCGGCAATGACCGGATACTCCGCCGAAAGCGATTCCATCCGCCGAAACAGTGTCCGAAAGTCCATCGTGCCTTTGCCGGGACAACCGTCTTGCAAGTGCAACGCCAGCCGATCTTCAATCCAGATGTCCTTTGCATGGCAGCTATAAATATGCTGGCCGAGTGTATCAAAATCTCGATTGAGCGCCGTACCCGTATCGAAAACGGTTTGCCGGGTAATCCAGTTGGCTGAGTCATAGTCCGAACGAACCCACGACGAACCGACTTCATCGAGAATGGCTTTCGTCACCTCAGCGGATTCGAGCGTTACCAGTTGATGCCCCTCAAGACACAAATAGACGTTAGCATCCTGAGCGGCAGTGGCGCATTCTTTGAGGCTCTTAACCAGTTGGTGGCGTGCCGCTGCTGTCCAGTTGTCAGGATGTGGAAACCAGGGGCCGCGCGGATTCATCGAGCCGGGGCCTGTATCAATCGCCCGCGCGCCCATCCAACCTGCCAAACGTAGTGCCGCCTGCACGGTCCTGACCGCCTGCTGCCGGGCGGGTTCGTCCGGCGTCACCATGTTCTGCCAATAGCCTGTCGCCTGAAATAAGCGCAGGCCATTATCAGCTAACAAGTGGCGGAATTGCTCCGCTTTGGCCTTTGGTGTTTCATGCGGATCGTTTTTCCGAAAGCGCGTGAAAATGCCAGAAAAGCCCAATGCCCGAACGCGCTGGCACATTTCCACCGTCATATCTGCCATATCATCTGGCAAAAAGCAGCCGCTCATTCCAAAACGCATCTTTAGTTCGTCCTCTCAAAGTCGATACGGATTCACAACGTCCCAATTGATTTCCAAACCCAGGCCGGGCACTTCGGGCAGCACGATATGGCCGTCCTGCGCCAGCGGCTCACCGGTGAACATCGTCCAGAACATTTCGTTGGGATCGGGAATGCCTTTAGGGGGTGGGAAATACTCGGCAATGGGCGAATTCATGTGCGACATAATCAGGTGATAATTGTGCATCTGCCCGGCGTGAGGCAGCACTGGCAGATCGTGGGCGGCAGCCATCGCCCAAATCTTGCGGCACTCGGTGATGCCACCTGCCCGGTTAACATCCAATTGCACAATATCGACGGCGCGCTGTTCGATCAATTCGCGGAAGCCATAGCGCGTGTATTCGTGTTCGCCGCCGGAGATGAGCGTTGACACTTCGGCGGCGATCTGCGCGTAGCCCGAAATATCATCGGGCATAACGGGTTCTTCTACCCATGACAGATTCATGCCCGCGTCTTCAAGCATCCTGATCATACGAATGGCGTAGCGCACGTCCCAGCCCATGTAGGCGTCGGCAGCCAACTCAATATCCGGCCCGATCACCTGACGCACCGTTTTGACCAGTTCCAGGTTGCACTTCATGCCTTTGAGTCCATCGCGCGGCCCATAGCCGAATCGCTGCTTCATGGCTGTGAAGCCTTGATCGACATACGATTGCGCTTCCGCCGCCAGAGCCTCCAGGTCTTCAGTCGCATATAAACTGCTGGCATAGGCGCGAATCCACTGACGAGTGCGCCCGCCAAGCAGGTTATAGACAGGCTGCCCAAGCGCCTTGCCCATAATATCCCACAAGGCAATATCAATCGCGCTGATCGCCTCAATCGCCATTCCCTTTCGCCCATAGTTGATGCTTTCGCGGAACATACGCTCCCACAGCACCTCCACGTCGAACGGATTTTGGTTGAGAATGATGTACTTGAGGTGATTTTCAATCGTGTACAGGGCATTGCCGAGCGCCGCGCCGACACTGCCAACGCCCGTGATACCTTCATCGGTCACAACCTGTACCAGCAGATTGACAATAGCAGGGCCGCCCGGCTGTCGATTGTGCTGTGGTTCATAAAAGATACTCGACGGTCTGACCAGGACACTGCCGACGCCTTTGGGGGGTGCCTCGCCAAATGATTTGAGCGCAATCGTGTTTACTTCGGTGATTTTCATGCTGAAACTTGATCCTTCGGGAGTAAAAAGAATAGAAATGAAAGCGCCTAAGCCTTAAACAAAGGCCGCAAATCGGCCAGAATCGTATCCAATTCGTAGTAATCTTCGTCATCCAGGCCAAAATCGCCGGGCATTCGCAGCCGTGCCGTTTGCAGAATGCCGCGCCGCACCAGCACTTCTTTGCACAGGCGCAGCCCCAACAAAAAGGTCAGGTTGATGAGCGGCAGCAGGCGGTTATAAATCTGTCGTGCGCCGGCTTCATCCCCGGCCTGAAAGGCGTCCCAGATTTGAACGTGAATATCAACCACCTCAACCGAGGGCATGAAGCCGCTTGCGCCGCGCCGCATTTCGGAGGGCATCCAGCGCCCCCACGCGCCGCCGAAAATCCCCTGACACTCAGCGCCCAGCGCCGCCAATACCGCACTGATGTTGTGTGCGCTGGGATTGGCTTCTTCCTTGATGTACGTCACATGCTCTACTTCACGGATAAGGCGGGTGAGAAACGCAGGCGACAGGCCGGGCAGGGAGTTTTGTACAAAGATCGGCAGAGCCGCCGCTTTGGAAATCGCCTGATAGTAGGCCAAAATTTCATCCGCCGTCCCGCCCCCGATATAGGGTGGCAGCGCGATTACGGCGTCTGCGCCAACGGCTTTGGCGTGTGCGGCATGTTCGGCGGCAACCGCGGCGCTGCTCCCGGCTACCCCAACGATTACGGGTATTCGCCCGGCGGCTTCTTTGATCACAACTTCGACCATCTGATGCCGTTCGCGGTCAGACAGGTATTGAAATTCGCTGCCAAGCACTGGGAAAACCAGCCCGTGCGCGCCCACCTGAACGCAAAAATCAACTTCGCGTTTCAGGCTGATAAAGTCCAGTTCGCCCGCCGCGTCCAGAGGCGTTTGCACAACGGGCAGAATACCTCGGATCGGTTTATGCGTCTGTTTATTCATATAAATCCTCGATCAGAACCGCCTGACCATCACGTTCAGCGGAGCGATAGGCCGCGTCGAGCAGTTCAACGGTACGCCAACCGACTTCGCCCGGCGATCCATTCGGGGCACATCCCAGGATCACATCGACCAGATTACGCGCCGTTGCAAAACGCGGATAGTTATCGGTATGTGCCGGAAATTCCTGGCGGGACTGACCAGTGCCAGAGATGGTTGTGCTGCCTGCCAGCAAGTCCATTTCGACACAGCCCTGTTCGCAATAGATCGACAGGTTGAATTTGCCGCCTGTACCCGCTGTGTTTCCACAGCCGCCCACCGTTGCCAGCCCCGATCCTTCAAACTCGACGGTCATGGCGTCCACCAGATCGAGCGCCAGACCGTGCTTCCGCATCAGGGCATGAACCCGTCGGGCACGCAAGCCGGTCGTGAAGAACATCAGCCCGGCAGAATGTGTCACCTGCAAGTGGCCTTCACCACCCCCGGATAAATGCGGTTGACTGTAGACCGCACCCGGCCCATGTACCGGAAACTGTGACGAAGCGTTTTCTGAACCGTCATGACCGCCCAACAAGCCGAGGATGTGCGATGTGAAGACGCAATTCACGTACTGCACAGCTCCAAGCGCCCCGGATTGAATGACTTCCCGGATGCGTATGGCGTGCGGCGTGTAATGATACGGATAGCCGATTATTAGTTCGCGCTTCTGCTCATGTGCCAGATCGACCAGTGCCTTTGCCTCTCTGGCATAAAGCGTCATCGGTTTTTCGATCATGATGTGCAGGCCGTGTTCAAGGCAGGTACGGGCGACTGCGTAATGGCTGGCGTGATTGGTGGCGATGATCACACCGTCTAAGTTTTCCTGTTGAAGCATTGCTGCGTGATCGGTGTAGGTTCGTTCGATCCCGTATTCCTGAGCCGCCGCACTCAGCCGAGCGGGGTCACTGTCACACAGGGCAACCAGTTCAGCGCCGGGATAGTCTTGCAAGCCGGGAATATGGGTATAGGTAGACCACCATCCCGCGCCGATAATCGCAATCCGTGCTGAGTCGGTCATGGTACAAGCAGTACCTTTGCGACTGCGCCGGGCGCGTTTACCAGTCGGTCAAACCACTGACCGCCCTCGGCTAAGGGCGCTTCAACGATCCAGGGATCGAGCCGAATGCGGCCTTCGGAGAGCAGCCGTAGTGCATCGGCAAAGTTGGCGGGTGTATAGGCGAACGAACCGCGCACGACCATTTCGCGCCGGATAATGTCGGCAGCAGGCATGGCGCTTGTTTCTTCGTGCAAGCCGCTCAGGATCACAGTGCCAGTTGAGCGCGTGGCAGAGATGCACTGTTGGCGCGTTCCCGCCGTGCCAACCGCATCGACAGCAACTCGTGCGCCGATCCCGTTTGTGATCTCGCGGACGGTTTTAACCGTATCAACAGTCAGCGCATCCAGCGGTTCGCCGCCCAACGCCGCGCCCATTTCCAGCCGAGCCGGGTCACGTTCGGCGATGAACACGCGCTCTGCGCCCTGGATCAAGAGCATTTGCAGCGCCAGCAAACCAATCGGTCCCGCGCCGATCACCAGACAGGTTGCTCCCTGCACATCGCCAGCCAACTCACCAATGCGAACCCCACAGGCTACTGGTTCGGTCAGTGCGCCAGTACGTACCGACATCCCATCGGGCAGCACCGTCACGACGCGCGCCGGAACACTCACGTACTCGGCAAATGCACCGGGTCGCCCCGCGCCGACCAGCTTACGCCGCGTGCAAAGTTGATTTAATCCGGTCTGACAAAATTCGCAGGTGCCGCAGTAGGTCAGCGGATTGGCGGTCACGGCTTGCCCGACGACCAACGCTGAATTGTCGCGCTGCACATCTGAGCCTACCGCCGTGATTTCTCCGGCGAACTCGTGTCCCATAATCAAGGGCGGCACACGCAGCGCATTATGACCGAGATAGCCGCTCAGTTCTGAGCCGCAAATGCCCGCGTAGGTCACTCTGATGACCACTTCGTCGGGCTGCGGCGTTGGTTCTTCTTGTTCGCGCATCACCATGACACGCGGTGCTTCCCAGACCAGTGCTTTCATATCACCTCATCTAAGCTGTTCAGGAATTTGGCTGATGTTCCAGGTCTTTTTTGGCACCCACAATCATCGACACGACTTCCTCGTTGGTGGTTTCAGCGGTGCGTCGTGTGCCGACCATCCGACCATGAAACATGACCGAAATTTGATCGGATACCTGGATCACCTGCCCGATATTGTGGCTGATGAAGATCACAGTTTTACCACGTGAGCGCAGGGTTTCAATCAAATTGAGGACTTCGGCGGTCTGCTCGACACCCAACGCGGCGGTGGGTTCGTCCATGATGATCACCTCACCCCCTCGAATCAGCGCCCGCCCGACAGCCACTGCCTGCCGCTGACCACCCGACAATTTGCGGACGACTTCGCGCACGTTCGGGATACGTGAGTGAATTTCATCCAGCACGCGCTGTGTTTCGCGCGCCATGCGTTGATGATCAAGGAATAGGTTGAACAGCCCATAGGTCAGTTCATCACCCAAAAACATGTTCATCACAACATCGCGGTTATCGACCAGCGCAAGGTCCTGATAGACGGGCGCGATCCCTAGCCGGAAAGCATCGGCGGGATCGGCCATTTCTGCTTTGATGCCTTTGATCCACATTTC
The DNA here is from genome assembly GCA_038239365.1 of Aggregatilineales bacterium. Classification (GTDB taxonomy): domain Bacteria; phylum Chloroflexota; class Anaerolineae; order Aggregatilineales; family UBA2796; genus JBBRMW01. Next base: position 4,775 of record JBBSEU010000187.1, on the reverse strand, counting down.
CCCGGCATCCGGCCTGAGCGCCCCGCAAATCATCTTGATCAGAGTCGATTTGCCCGCGCCGTTGTCACCGACCAGCGCCGTCACTTCGCCCGGATAGACCTGCCAGTCAACACTTTTAACTGCGTCGACAAACCCAAACGACTTGCTAAGGCCGCGTAATTCGAGGATGGGTTCTTTTTGATCCATATAAAAATCTCTTATCCTATCAATTGTTCAGAGCCGTTGACGCACGGCGTCGATGATCACCGCGCCAATAAAGGCTATCCCTTTTGTGACAAGCCAGACCGCCGGGGCAGCTCCCATCAGTTGCAAGCCGTTCGAGAGGATGCTCAGGAACAATACCGCCACCAAATTACGCTCGATCTTACCTACACCGCCCTGCAAACTGATCCCGCCCAACAGTGCCGCTGTAAACGCATCGGTCACGTTGACGCCGCCAATCGTAACGCCATACAACAGGGACAGGTTGGCACGCCCTGTTGCCAGGACGGCAGCCAATGAAGTGGCAACCGCCGCGATGATCAAGCCAATCCGAATGACGCGCTTGACCGGGACACCACTCAGACGGGCGGCACTGTAATTCGCGCCCGTCGCATAAATATGTGCGCCGAGTTTAGTATGATTGAGGACAATGTACCCTAGCAAATAACTCAGGAACAACAGCCAGATCGAGAGTGGAACGCCCAACGGCGCTTGAAACAGGGTGCTTTGTAGTTCGGGTTTGGTGATCGCCACCTGTTCACCGGACGCGATGCCAACCGATAACCCTAAAAACACCCCGGAAGCAGCCAACGTCCCGATCAGGCTGTAGATGCGGCCTTCGATCACGATGAGGCTGCTCAACAAACCCATGCCGACGCTTGCCAGTAACAACAAGAGCAGTGTCACAGGCAGTGGGATATTCCAGCGTTGGAACATGACCGCCGTCAGGACAGAGGCCAACGCCGTCACGCCGCTGATCGAAGCGTCGATTGTGCCCGTCAGCAGCACCAACGTAAAGCCAGCAGTGACGATTCCGGTGATCGACGCCGACACGAGCGTATTGATCACATTGTCAACCGTCAGGAAGTAGGGCGCGGCAACGGCAAAGAACAGGCACAACAAGATCGTCGCCGTGTATAGCCAGTTGTCGAGGGCAATTCGCAGTGACCGCTGCGCGCCCGGTGAAAGCCGAATCAGCGATTGGGTTAAGGCATCATTCATGGTTAATCCTCAACGGCTTTCCAGATGCTGCCGAATACTATCCAGCAGGATTGCCAACACGAATGAAACCCCCTCAGCGGTGATCCGCACAAAGGGCGTCGCCTGAAGGATGCTCATGCCCACACTGAGAACGGTCAGGAACAAAACGCCAAATAAGGTGCGTTCCACCTTGCCCGATCCGCCATTCAGCCCAACACCCGCAAAGACTGCTGCGATCAACGGCCCGCCGAGCAATGTCCCGCTTGCGCCCACCTGAGACACCGAACCTGCCGAAAGATTGCGCCCGGAAACCATGATGGCTGCCACTCCCGCACTGACAGCAGTCCCGATCAGAACGAAACGGATCAGGCGCGTACTCTTGATCCCGTTCAGGCGGGCGGCCTGTGGGTTGCCGCCGAGTGCATACAGATGAGCGCCCAGTTTGGTATGGTTCAAGAGGATGTAGGCGACGAAATAGACGATGAACATCAATATCACAGTGACCGGGACGCCCAAAATCTCGGTACTGACGATGCTCCGCAATGGGGGGCGTGTCAGATTGATTAACCCCGTTTTCGTACTGGCTTGTACAATGGCAAGGGTCACACCGTAACATAATGTACCTACCGCTACCGTACCGATGAGTGCCGGGAGTCTGAGCCGATTAACGAGCCAGCTATTCAACAAACCGATCAACACACTACAGAGCAGTGCCACGACAAAGGCAACCCCCAATGGTTGACCGTTAATCCCGAACAGCCACGCAAAAATGACGGCGGTCAGTGATCCCACTTGCGCGGTGGACAGGTCAAGCTGCCGGGCGATCAGCGCCATCGTGAAAAAGGCGACGGTAATCCCGGTGGCCGCGCTTGAGCGCAGAATCGTGAAAAAATTATCGCGTGAAAAAAAGATGGTGGGTGACGCCACCGAAAAAAAGATAACTTCAACTACAAGCGCGACCAGTAAGCCATTATCAAGTAAAAAGCGGATCGTAGACTCGCGGCGGTTATAGACACGCCGCTGTCCCTGCATCGCATCGGATGACGCGCTCAAAACGGGCGCATTCATTAAACTCATCTCCTAAAAATATTTAATCTATGTTCCTCACCTCGTGCGGTTTGTGGCAAAAGGTGAGGTTAACTATATTTTGCTGCCGTTATTTGGCAGGAGTGGCGGGGGCCGGTGTCCCGTACAGTTCTTTATAGCGTTGGTCAATGTCTGCCTGAGTCACGGCGCGACGGGTCTGGTAAGGCTGGAAGCGTGTCCCTTCCGCAATTGCCAGTGCCGACTCCACCCAACCCCAACCTTCGCAGAACGGCTGGAATTCGATGTAGCCATAGTAGCCTTGTGGTTTGGTGAGCAGCAGATCGGCGGGGGGCTTGTCGCCGCCCAACGTGACCATCATCACATCGCCGCCGCGTTTCGCTTCGATGGCCGCATTAAAGGGTGCAATACCGAGGCCGTCCCAGCATGGGATCATGGCGAACACCCCTTTGGGATGGGCGGTCAGTGTGGCCTGCATCATCTCGATATCGGTCTTGCCCGTTGAAACGTCAAGCTGAATGACGTGCTTATCGTCCAGCTTGAAATGATCCTTGAAAGTTTTGGCCGCGGCACCCGTCCGCGTGACACACGCCGGAACCCCATTGTGCGTATATTCGAGGAAAAACAGTTCGCGGTCTTTCCAGTCGGTTTTCAGGCGATCTTCAACACCCTTGATGAGCAGCTCCGCGCCTTTGGTCCCGGCGATACCGTTCGGAACACCGTATACATAGGGCGAAAACTCGGTGGGGCCGTTATCGAAACCAATATACGGCACGTTTTTATCGAGCGCACGGGCAGCAACGGCCTGAAAATCGGCGGCGTTGTGCGTGCCAACAACGTTCGGCTGCTTGAGCAGCAGCGTTTCAAACAGTTCAATGTCGCTGCCACCGGCGGAGTCCATTTCGCTGAAATCGACACCATAGAATTTGGCGGCGGCGTTCATACCAACCGATACCTGCCCCCAAAAGGACTGTGCTTTGTTCGGGTTGATAAACGCCAACTTCCAGGGCTGCGTAAATTTCTTGGGAAGCTGTGCAAGCTGACTGCACTGCTCGACACCGGATGCTTTCTTGATCTCATCAGCACTGTACGTGCCGTCTTGCGCGGCGACGCCCCGGCCAGTGACCAGCAGCGCCCCAACGAGTAGCAGAACCCAATACCTGGTAACCTTTTTGAAAAACATCATATCTCCTGTTGTTAAGATTATTTGCTTGGCGGAAAGTCGATTTTTCTAAGCGGTACATGATTTTAGATAAATAAGCATATCTCCTTATATTTGAACGCAACTAGCAGACAAGCGGCTATTCAACGGGCAGTATTGTAATAGTGCCACTTGGCAACTAACCTGTCACAGGCGGCCTTCAGGCCAAAATCGAGCAGCCGCTTGGCCTCTGCAATATCCCCCGACTCGATCACTTCCAGAATCAGACGGTGAGAGTCGAGCAGTTCCGCAGTGGGCGGTGTGTTCGCCGCGTGTTGAAAATTGCCGTAAAAGATGCTGCGTTTCACATTGGCTTCAATCGTCGTCCACATCCCAAACAGCAGTTCGTGATCGGCCATCGTGTAAATTTGCCGATGAAATAGCAGGTCAAGCTCGTGGAATTGCTCCATTTGATCAGCTTCCACAGCAGCGGCCATTTCTTCATAAATCGTCCGCAGTTCAGCCATTTCAGCAGGTACGTTGCGCGTCATGGCGAGTTCAACCGCGAATTGCTCCAGCACCCGGCGTAAACTGTATGTGTCCTGGATGATGCGTTCATTGAAATCGGCGACAAAAGTGCCACGATACGGAATGTTGGTGATCAGCCCTTCTTCCTCTAACAGGCTGAGGGCTTCACGAAGGGGGCCACGGCTGATCCCAAACTCTTTTGAGAGCGTGACCTGGTTGACCACTTCGCCGGGTATCAGCTTTCCTTTGAGGATAGCTTCGCGCAGCGTTTGCCGTACCGAGTCGCGCAGGGTATTGGGTGTTGCTATCTCTGAGAAACGAGGGTTTGAAGCCACGAACACATTACCCTAAATCATCTAAATAATCCTGCCAACTGTTGACAGTTGGCAGATAGCAATACGATACTCATCTGATCGTTTTTTGTCAATAGCAATTTCAAGACTTTTTTGAAGGAGCAGGCGAAAGCACAATCAACTGAAGAAGCGAAGGGCTGAACAACAAAATACCCCCGAATTCTGGTGAGAACACGAGGGTACTGGCTTGTGGCTGAAGGGATTTCAGACCCAAACAGCACCATTGCCCTCAAGCAAGGACGCTGTACGATTCGTTCTTCACTTACTCTATGGTGTTAGCAAAGGACAATGAACGGAGTTAACGGATGCCACTTGTTATAGGTGACCACTCTCCCCGATAAATCTGGGGAGCTTCTCAGGCTACGCATGACTCGCTCGTCTACGTTAGCGCCTGACGGCTCGATCCAAGCCGACTTGAGTGTCCTTAAAGCGTTTCAAATCTTACGTGCAGGACTACCCTGCACAGCCGCCGAACTTGAAGTTGTTAAAGTGCGAAACAAACATCGAATCGTAACGGCACTGAGGCT
>JBBSEU010000186.1:0-11747 GCA_038239365.1 Aggregatilineales bacterium | reverse complement strand
TTATCTTGAGCTGGAACAGATCGGTGAGGCCACTTCAATTTTTAAAGAACTCATCGCGCGTGGCGAAGAACGCCAATATCGTATTCCGCTGGCGATGGCCTATTTTGGTTTGGCCTATGTGCGTAATCGGGAAGCCAACCAGCAGGATAGTCTGCTACTGGCCCAACGTTCGCTGGCGTTGATTGCGCCGTCGCAAGCCTGGGAACTGTACTTTGATCAGGCCGATCGAGCGCGGATTGTCTGTAATCTCCTGGCACAGGCGACGCCAGCCCATCCCTTTGTGGGGCTGGTAAGGGCAGCACTGGGCGCAAAAAACGATTCGATAGTGCCGGTAATTCACGAGACACGCCCCGTTATCCGAGTCCAGGCGCTTGGCAGCTTGCGCGTTTTTCGCGGCACCGAGGAACTCGATCCCAGAGTGTGGGTATCAGCCAAGGCGCGCGACTTGCTCGCCTATTTCATCACCTTTCGGCATGAATTCATTCCGTTGGATCGCATCGTTGATGCGCTGTGGGTTTCCGACGCGCGGCATGGTACAGCATCATTTCATACGGCGCTCTATCGATTGCGTCATGCCTTGCGAACCGCCGATGATATGGCGAAATTCATCATCGCCAGCAATGGTGAGTATCACTTGGATGCTGCCCATTTCGATATCGATGTTGACGCCTTTGAGCAAGCTATCCGGGAAGGAAACCGAGCGCCATCGGATGAGTCTGTACGGTACTATCAGCGCGCCATCGAAATGTATCAAGGTCCTTTCCTCAATAACCTCTATTTTGACTGGTTAATTCCTGAGCAGCAGCGCCTGGCTGATACCTACCTTATGACGCTGCGAACGGTGGAAAAATATCATGTTAAGGGTGGGAATATGGAGGCTGCACTCAACCTGGCACGTCAAGCCCTGCTGGTCGATCCCTTTGCGGAGCCGATCCACTGTGATGTGATGCGCTATTTGTACGAACTCGGCGATCGGGTGGGGCTGCACAAGCAGTATGCGGTGCTGCACACGTTGATGCACGATGAACTCGGTGTCGAGCCTCTGCCCGAAACCAAACAGATGTATGCCAAGTTGATTGGCATTTCCCAGAGTACCTATTAGTTCATCAAGAAGGTAGTTGAATAAATAGGTATACTCGTGCAAAAAGGAGTATACCATGCGTCCACAAAAATACCCGGTTGAGTTGAGTGCCGCAGAAAAGAGCCAGTTGGAAAATGTTGTCAAGCGAGGCAAGCATAGCCGACGCGAAAACCAGCGAGCGCAGATGTTGTTATGGCGCGCGGAAGGCAAAACGGATTTGGAAATTGCCAACTTATTGGGGATAGTGCCGCTGACGGTGGCGACCACCCGCGAACGATGGGCGACAGAGAAGCGGATTGCGGACGCGGCGAAACCAGGACGGCATAAAAAGCTAGATGGCAAGCAAGAGGCGTTTTTGGGGGCGCTAGCGTGTAGCGAAGCACCCGAAGGACGGGACAACTGGACGTTGCAGATGCTGGCGGACAAACTGGTCGAATTACAAGTGGTGGACGAACCGGTCTCGTATGAAACGGTGCGCGCAACGCTGAAAAAAACGACCTTAAGCCTTGGCAAAACGAGCAATGGTGCATCCCAACGGTGAGGCCGGAGTTTGTGTGGCGGATGGAGGACGTCATTGTCCTGCTCACGGCTGAGAAAGGGATGGTCGCGGGGGCAATTAGTGAAATCGTGCGGTTAAATGAAGAAAGCGTTCGGACATGGCTCCAGCGCTATGTAGCTGAGGGTCTTGAAGGATGAGCCTCGACCAGATGTTGCAGCAACGGTGACGGAGAGCTATCGGCAACAATTAGTCAGCACCGCGCGACAGCGTCCGCACAGTCTGGAGCAACCATTCTCGATGTGGACACTCCAACGTCTGGCGAATTACATGACCGACCAAACTGGCATTCGCGTTAGCGACGAAACCGTGCGCCGTTACCTGGGTCTGGCTGGCATTGTGTTCAGTCGTCCACAACACAAAGTTAGCAGTCCTGACCCTGAATATAGGGTCAAAAAAAGACGATTGAAACAACCCGCCAGGGGCTAAAAGACAATGAGGTGTTTTATTATGCAGACGAATTCAATATCAGTTGGTTGCCGACGCTACGTGCAATGTGGGGTCCCGTCGGGCAACAAGTGATGCTGGGTACCCCTCACCGACCTTATAAACGGTATGGACTTGGGGCCGTGAACTACCACACTGGCCAGACGCTTGTTCTGGTGCGCCAGCACAAACGGCGGGTTGAGGTGGCTGAGCTGTTACAAGCGTTGTTAGACAAACATCCGGCTCAAACCATCTATATCACTGGGAACCACTGTAGCACCCATCAAGATGCAGACATTGAATCGCTTATCCGAGGCACGGCAGGGCGCTTAGGGTTGCTCTACCTGCCGACCTACAGCCCCTGGCTCAACCCCATTGAAATGCTTTGGCCGCATTTTCGCCGCGAAGTGACCCACTGTGAACTTTTTGAGTCGCTTACTGCTTTAGTTGAGGCCACTCTCGATTTCTTCGCACGCTATATCATCTGCCTTCTCGCGTCCTTTCTTTCATTGGTGCTCATCCCAACTAATCTATCTGGTTGTACTTAGCACGCTAATGTGCAATCATTATAAACCATGCAAAAATAGCAATAGCATTTCACATATTCGATCAGCTGAACTTTGAAATTAGCGTGGTTTGGCAGTTTGGGCGCGGCTGATTAGAGTCTGATCAAACAGGACATCAAAAATGCAGATTCGCCAACAGGAATCGGTATGGGATTATCCACGTCCGCCGCGTTTGGAAGTGGTCGACAGGCATGTTCGGGTGGTGTTCAACGGCGTCACGATTGCTGACAGCCACCACCCGATTCGCATCTTGGAGACAAGCCACCCACCGACATACTATATTCCGCCGGAAGATGTGAAACTCGATTATTTCAAGCTCACGGAGCGCAGCACGTTCTGTGAGTTCAAAGGCCGTGCGTCGTATTACACGATCACGGTTGGCGACAAATCAGCACCGAACGCGGCCTGGTTTTACCGCGCACCGACGAAGGGCTACGGAGCGCTGAAAGATCACATCGCCATCTATCCAAGCCGCGTCGATGCGTGCTACGTCGATGATGAGCAGGTGCAGGCACAGGGCGGCGACTTTTATGGCGGCTGGATCACCTCGGAAATTGTGGGGCCATTCAAAGGTGATCCGACGCGGGATACGCACGGCTGGTAAGGATTACTGCACCACACCGGGGCGTGGTTCGTAGTGTGGCCGCGCCCGATTGTCGATGATCACCACTTTGTCGGAGTTTCGCAGCGTCGCCCGGTCAATGCCCTTAGCGAATTTCATCAAGCCGTCCAGTTGAAAGGGCTTGACCAGGAACATATCACAACCGCCCTTGATGGCCTTTAATATAGTGACGGGGTCATCATTGGTGCTGCACATGATGATCGCCAGATTCGGGTCTTCGGCACGCATCCGGCGCAGCACTTCCAAACCGTTAATATCGGGCAGTTCAATATCCAGAAAAGCGAATGTGAACGCGCCCGGCTTCCAAAGCTGAAAGGCGGCTGTCGCTGTCTCGGCTTCAACGTGCTGAATCCCGCTCAGTTGCATCACGAATTTGAGCAGGGTGCGGTTGCCGTCGTTGTCATCCAGAAGCAGGGCGCGGCGCTCCAGCGGCGGGGTTGTCAGTGGTCGTGGTTCGTATGTCAACATCATCGTCCTAAATCCTTGTTCATAACATTCAGTGCTAACGGGGTTCCCAGACGCGCTCACCCATCAACAGGCGGTGAATCTGGCCGGGAAAACGATCAAAAATCAGCGGCTTACCGATAAACCCACTAAAGCCAACGGCGCGGGCATGTTCCACATCGTCGGGCATGACCTGGGCGGTCATCGCTACCATTGGCACTTTTTGAAGTTCGGGCTGGCGGCGCAAGCGTTGCAAAATCTGGTAGCCATCTTCTTCGGGCAGTTGTAAATCGATCAGGATCAAATCCACCTTCGGCATTTTTGCCAGCGTTTCGTTGATGGTGCGGCCCGTTTCGCATATCCAGGTGTTAGGAACACCAACAATTTTAAGCATGACCGCGATCAGGGCGGCATTGCGCTTATCGTCTTCGATGACCAGCACGCAGGTCGAGGCCAGACTCATCATACCGGAACATTCACCGTGACTGGCAGGCTGAAAAAGACGGTTGTCCCAACGTTTGGCGTGCTTTCGATCCACATATTGCCGCCGTGAAGCTGGATAAATCGCTGGCTGATCGGCATTCCTAAACCAGTGCCGGTTTCGGCGCGCTGCAATGATCCGTCGATTTGACGGAATTCTTCAAAGACTTTGGGTATATCCTGTGGCGCAATGCCGATCCCGGTGTCGCGTACCGAAATGATCACCTGATCGTCTTTGTGTTCGGCGGTCAGGGTGATGCTGCCTTTATCGGTGAATTTAGCGGCGTTCGAGAACAGGTTGAGCAAGACCTGTCGAATGCGTGTGCCGTCGATATTTAGCTGCGGCAGGTTTGGCGGAATTTTGTGATGCAGCGTCAGCCCTTTATCGCGCGTTAGCCCGACGGCAGTAGACATAACCCCGCGCAAGATCGGCTCCAGGTCGGTGGGTTCACGGCGCAAGTCCATTTTGCCCGCTTCGATTTTTGCCAGATCGAGGATGTCGTTGATCAAGCCAAGCAGGTGTTGGCCGCTGTCGTGTACAAAGCCCAAATACTCGATCTGTTGATCGTTGACCGTGCCGACGTGCCCATCCATCACGATCCGGGTGAAGTTGATGACGGCATTCAGCGGCGTGCGGAGTTCGTGACTCATGTTGTTGACGAACTGTGTCTTGAGCGAATTGGCTTCGACGGCGGTCAGGCGCGCGTTTTCGGCTTGCTGGCGGGATATGACCAGATCGGCAATCGTGTTTTCAAGCTGTCGATTGGTACGCTGCAAGGTATCGAAAAGCTGGGCGTTGCGGAGCGCGATCCCGGCATGTGCGGCCAGGGCACTCAACAGGTTCATTTCTTCATCGGTGAAGTGGCGGTGAACATCGGTCTCGACGGCCAAAACGCCGTACAGTTTGTCGGAATAGATGACGGGCACAGCCAGTTCGGAGAGCATCCCGGCGGCGACAGCCTGAGTCGCCAGTGCGGTGCGTTGATCGGTACGCAAGTTGGCGGTGCGCGCCGGACGCTTTGCCCAGGCCACTAACCCTTTCAGATCGCCTTTGTAGTTGGAGCGTAACAAACTGGCTGTCTCTCGGCTGATGCCTGCCCAGGCAATCGGCAGCAGTTCGTTTCGATCCGTGTCGATGTTGAGCAGAACACTCATTTGCGTTTCGAGCATTTCACGCGCAGCATCCGCAATTTCTTGCAGCAGATCGCCTTTATCGGGTCGATCCGTGAGGCGCTGCGCGATGCGCTGGAATTGATCGAAGCGCGTGATCACCAATCGGCTGTTGTCGAGGCGGGTGGTCATGGCGGCTAACGTTGCAATCGACTTGGCCGCGCGATCAAGCATCATGCGTTCTGGTTCGCGCAGCGCATCGAAGCGATCCGATTGGGCACATAACACGCCGAAGATCATTCCGTCGTGTACGAGTGGCATCAGATAGGCAACGCGCATCCCTTCTGATGTTGGCCCCAAACGTCGTTCATGATCGATGTTCTCGATGAAGTGTGGGATACGATTGCTGGCGACGCTGCCATAGGTGGTAAAGCCTAGTTTGATGCGCGGCGGCAGGTTTGGAATATCGCGCCCGACAACGACAGGCGCGGTCAGATCGTGGCGGGCAAAGTCATAGGTGTAGATCACGATTAATGGCAAGCCGAATTCGCGCTGAAGCCATTCACTGGCGCGCTTCATCAGACTCTCGGTGTCGGTCTCTTTGGAAAGATGAACGATCAGATCACCGGGCGCAGGGGTCGGACGACTGAAAACGTTTTCTGGTGGTATGGGCGGCGAGGCGGGGCGGCGATTCCTGACGAACAGGCCAGCGGCGAAGCCTACAATAACGGCGATGAAGATAAAAACCAGGGTATCCAACAGCAGGCACTCGTTTATGGGATTTATTGAGTGCCTTACTATTGCATAGCCGCGTGTTGGATGAGTTAATGAAGTATTAAACGTGTGTTAAAGGCTGAGCTTGATTCGCTCAATAGCCGCGCTTGCGATCTACCCGATTGAGCAGTTCCTCGTCGTTCAGATAGCGCCGCAAGTTTTGCTCGAAAACGTCTGAGGCCGACTCGTTGTAGTGGTCGGTGTTGCCGCCAATATGGGGGGTGATGATCACGTTGTCCATTCTCCAGAGTGGACTGTTAGGCGGGAGCGGTTCCTGCTCAAATACATCTAAGGCCGCGCCGCCGATCATGCCCGTTTGCAACGCCTTAATCAGTGCCGCCTCGTCGATCAGGTCGCCGCGCGCGATGTTGATGATCACGCCCGTCTTTTTCATGGCGGCCAAGACCGACTCGTTGATCAGGTGGTGATTGGCGGGCGTTGAAGGGACTGTTATCTGTACAAAATCGGACTCGGCCACCATTGATTTGATGGCTTCGGGCGGGTAAAGGCGGTTGACCTGCGTGCCTTCGGGATCGCCTGCATCTGGAATGTGATATTCATTAACGGCGGCGGGGTGCATTACATCGCGTTTGGTCGCCAGGACTTGCATCCCAAACGCCTGGGCGACTCGCGCCGTCGCACGCCCGATGCTGCCGTAGCCGACAATGCCCAGAGTCGAGCCGCGCAGCTCACGCGGGACGAGCGGTTCCGAGCGGTTTTCAGGCCATTCGGCTTTCTGTTGCAAGCGGAACATGGTTGGCAATTTATGCCCAAAGGCCAGCATCATCGCCAATGTGTATTCGGCCATCTTCGGGCCGTGAATACCGCTGGTGGTGGTCAGTGCAATGTCTTCCGAGGCCAGCAGCGGATGTGCCAACAAATGATCGACGCCCGCGCTGTGGCTCTGAATCCAGCGCAAACGGGGCGCGGTATCCGGCTCTGGCGCAACACTGGACGTATACAAAATATCGACGGTTTTCCAGGTGTCGGGTGAAATCTCATTGGCCGACTTCACAACTTTGCGGGTGAACTTCAAGCGTGGCGAAATCGCTTTTAGCCGCTCCATAATCGCATCGCTGAAATTATTCAGGACAAGTACGTTCAATGCCTCTTGGGTCAAAACTAGTTCCTTTTGTTTGATTAGATGCGACTCAGTTGCTATGTCGATTGCGGCGCAGTAGTACACCGCCGAGGATCAAAACCTGCAAACCAATGGCGAACGGGATGAGGGCGCGGATCGGATCGCTGGCGGTGCTGCTTGATGTTTCCGCTTTTGGCGAAAGCGATGCTACGGATGCAGCAATCGGTTGCGTTGTAGAAGTCAGGGATGGGCTGAGCGGCGTTGCGCTTGGAAGCGCGGTGAAGGTGGCGATCATCAATACCTGCGCGCCCGGTTGTGGAGAGACTTCCAATACAATCGCAGTAGGCGTTGGCGGCTCAAGCGTGCCGGTGGCGGTGGGCGTGCGCGACGGCAGCGCGGTGAAGGTGGGCGAAGGCGTCCAGGTGATCGAGGGCGTTACGGTTGGTACGGGGCTGAACGGGCGGCGTGTCGGTTTGGGCTGCGTTGCGGCGGGTTGTGAATTTTGCGGTGCTTGCGGATTTGCAGGGACACTGGTTGGAGGAGCCGCTGCTGCGCCGCCACCGCCAAAATCGGTTGTGAAAAACTTGCCGTAGGGACCCGTCGCCACGCCAATCCCGATCTGACCGAAAGCCGGGTGAATCATGCCTTGCAAGTGAATCGGTGAGGCTACCCACCAGTTAAAGGCAATGGCCGCCGTCGCCAGGCCGCCGCCATACACATTTTCACCGATGGGCGCACCCGTGAAACCTGCCGCCGCGATTCGTGACTGGGGCGTGCTGCCGTTCGCTTCGATGTGCGGATGAGTCCAAGGGTTAGTCGCCAGATATTGACTGTGCTGAGTGGCTGAATTCATCAACTGCGGGTTGAGCGTCAGCGGCCCCAGGCCGTTCGCCGCGCGCAGGCCATTGATCTGGCCTAGCAGCCAGCCGACATCGTCATCGGCGTAGGCGGGGCGTACCGCCGCCATTAAAGTAGCAGCTAGCCCAACGAGTATCAGGAGTACCGTTAATTTACGCATGGCGCGGCATTGTATCGCAAGTTCAAGCGAATTATCAAACGCAGCCATCGTAGGCTAAGCGTAGGGCAAACGTAGAGAAGCAAATACATGAATCATTTATCATGTATTTTTGAAGGGCGAATACTCTTCTTCTCCTCCTTTTAGAAGACCGGGGTCGGCGTCCTCGGTCTTCTAATTTATATTACAGCCGCTACCAAAACGAGTAAAATCAGGCGCGTTATCCATTTCACCATTTATCCCAAAGTGTAAAGGCTCGTGCTGATGACTCAACCGCTGCCGCACTCATTTTATGAACGTTCGTCATTGATCGTCGCGCGTGAACTGCTTGGCGCGACGCTCGTTCGACAGGAAACCGATCAGCCACGCCTGTCCGGGATCATCGTTGAAACAGAAGCCTACAGGGGCATTGATGATCTGGCGTCGCATGGCCGCCATAAGCGCACGCCGCGCAATTTGCCGATGTGGGGAACGCCCGGTCATGCGTATGTGTATCAGTCGCGCGGCATTCACTGGATGCTGAACGTCGTTACAGAGCCATTTGATACGCCCGGAGCAATTTTGATCCGTGCGATTCACCCGGTAGAAGGGCTAGACCTAATGGCCGCCCGTCGTCCGCTCCGCAAACCACAGGAATGGACAAGCGGCCCGGCACGCTTGACACTTGCATTGGCGATCACGAGCGCACAAAATCGCATTGATGTCACGACGACTGAGAACGGCTTGTGGATCGAGCCGGGCGATCTGATCCCGGATGACCGGGTGCAGACAGGACCGCGCATCGGCATGGGCAAAACGCCCGAACCCTGGTATTCGATTCCCTGGCGCTGGTGGGTCAAGGGTGATGAGTACGTTTCGCGGTAGCGTGAGCCCTCAGTACCCGAATGCTGTGTCAGACAAACTTTACTAGCAAAATGCACATGTTGCATCTTAACACTCTTCAATAGATGACTGACGGTCTATTCTTAAGTCATACAGCATTTTCCCGAAAGGATGAGCTATTATCAAGTAAATAGTAGAGGGTGGGGCTATGCGGGGCTATTCGGCAGACCTACACGAACGGGTCATTCATAGTTGGCAGCAAGAACAGGGTAAGGATGGCTGGCCGCGACATTCGAGATCAGTGTGAGTACGGTGAAAATGCCGTACATAAGAATGACTTCGTCTGGAATCAATTCAATCAACGACTCAATAGAAACATTTACTGCATTTGTCTGGCTCATGCCTCACCTCGTAACAACATCTCACCGATTTCGGGTGCATCCCCCGCACTGAAAATGATCACGACATCGCCCGATTTGGTCTCACGTTGCAGGATCGCCGCCGTTGTATCGATACGGCCGCTGTGGCGCACGTCCTTGTGACCCGACTCGCATGCCCACGTTGCGATGTCGTCCTCAGTCGGACCGAGTATAGGTTGTTCACGTGCTGCAAAAATATTCGTGATCAGGGCGTGATCAGCATCCTTGAACGATTCCGCGAACTCATGTGCCAGTAAATGCGTGCGACTGTAGGTGTGCGGCTGCCATACTGCCCAGATCGTCTTGTCGGGAAAGCGCGAACGTGCGCCTTGCAAGGTGGCACGTAAGGCGGTGGGGTGATGGCCGTAGTCACTGTAGATTGTGATGCCGTTTGCGGTTTCGCCGAGTTTCTCGAAGCGGCGCGCTGTACCCTTGAACGTACAGATCGCAGGATTCAATTTGAATAACGATTCTACACCAGCACTCAATAGCACCAATAAAGCAGCTATTGTGTTTAATTGATTATGTTCACCTTGCAACCAATCGACAGGCGTTCCTGATTGTTCACAATATGACAATAAATCGTGTCGAACATGATTTTCCAACATCGTTTTTTGGCGTCCATAAAACGCAACATGCCCAATTTGATGTTGTCTCTCCGCACCCACTATCTCCGCATTTTGGTCACTATCACAGACTACTAAAAGCCCATCCTCCCGAATATTCCCGACGAACTGCCGAAAAGCGTTCATTACATCTTTAAGCGTCGGGAAAATATCCGGGTGATCATGTTCAATATTAGTAATCACCGCGATCTTGGGATGCAGCCCCAGGAACATATAGTCGTATTCGTCGGCCTCAATGACGAACCATTTGCTCTTGCCGACACCTGCATTCGTGCCTGTATTGAGTATCGTCCCACCGACAATGTACGTGGGATCGTGCCCGGATTCGATCAGCAGGTGCGTGATCAAGGCGGTTGTAGTGGTCTTGCCGTGCGTGCCTGCAACGGCGATCACATCGTAGCCTTCGGTCAGCGCGCCCAAAATATCGCGGCGCTTGAGTACCGGGACTCCGGCGGCATTCGCGGCCACGACTTCGGGGTTATCAGGTTGCACGGCGGAGGAGATCATCACCAGTTGCGCGCCATCGACGTTCGGGGCGGCGTGCCCTTCATGAATGATTGCGCCGTCGCGGGCAAGCGCCGCCGTGATCGCGTTCGCCTGCCGATCCGAGCCGCTCACGACATAGCCGCGTCCGAGCAATACGCGCGCAATGGCCGACATACCCGCCCCGCCGATTCCAATGATGTGAATGTGCGCGGGCGGCGGTGGCAGCGTTGCGCGCGATACCTCCGTCATTTCACGCCGATCCGCACGCGATAGGTGAAGTACCAGGGGATCGTCCTGTCGCCCAGAATACGTTTCGCTTCGGCGCGAAAGGCCGGGATACTGATTTCGTCTTCGCTGAGTCCGGCCTTCAACAAGTTTTGTACTGTTGCCTGACTCAGCGATACGCCCACCATCCGATCCGCATCGCCTTGTTCGACTTTGTGAACGGCAATCTCTTTCAGATACCGGAACTGCCCGCTGGCTTGCATATGGGCGTTGTGATCTTCCTTGCGCCATTTTTTCGCCTGACCTTCATGCCCACCTGCCATAGATAACTCTCCGGCTTTGATCATGAAGGCTTCATCGGCGGCTTCACCTTCCCAATCGAAGGTTTGCGGCCAGTCGTTATCAATCGCCGCAAACACGCCGCCCGGACGCAGCAGCCGTCCTATTTCGGCGAAGGTGGGTTCAGGTTCCATCCAGTGCAGCGCCTGGGAGATGGTCACAATATCGGCGCACGCATCGGGCAAGCCGGTTGCTTTTGACAGCCCCTTTACGTAGCGAATACCATTCAGCCCGGCGGAGCGAACTTCGGCCTGATGACGCATATCGTCGCTTGGCTCAACGCCAATGATTTCGTCGGCGCGATCTGCCCAGACGCGCGTTGATAAGCCTGTACCGCTGCCAATATCGACCACACAACGCGGGCGCGGCAGCCGGGCATATTGTGTCAAAATGTCGATGATAATGGTTGGCATGGATGGGCGATAATCGTCATAGGTCTTGGCAAAGCCCATGAATCGCTCGACATTTGCGGCGAGATGTGGGGCATCGGACATTTCAATCTCCTTAACTTAAGAAGCGGTCAATCTATCTTTGGTGGATGCAAACCAAAATCGATCCACATACTTCGAACTAGAGCGTGTTATGCACTTCATGGACTGAAATGAAAGGTGACGACAAAACGATGTAACAATAAGATAGCAAAGGCCAAGAAATGGAGACCGGCTAAGGTCTGCG
>JBBSEU010000185.1:0-11775 GCA_038239365.1 Aggregatilineales bacterium | reverse complement strand
CCATTCGGCTGAGTCGCGGGATGCTCATGCCCTTGTTTCCGTTTGCGCTGTGGCAGTTCATGCGCCGCTACGATGTGATTTTCATCAACACGCCAATGCTGGAGACGGCGATTGTGGCAACGGTAGCGCGCCTGACGGGCAAGCAGGTCGTCGCTACCCATCATGGCGATCTGGTCTTGCCGTCAGGCCTCTCCAACCGGCTGATCACGACGATCATGTTGACCATGTTCAAATTCATGGCGAAGCGCGCCGCTCGGCTGATCGCGTATAGTCACGATTACGCTGAAAACAGCTATTACCTGAAACCATTTCTGGATAAAGTCTCGGTCAACTATCCGCCGATCAAGATGCCCCTGCCCGATCCGCAGCGCGCCCGTGAGCTGCATTCACAATGGCAGTGCGACGGCGGCCCGGTGATCGGTTACTGCGGGCGCTTTGTGGCTGAAAAACGCCCCGACGTATTGATCCGTTCGCTGGAAGTGATTAATCAGAAGTATCCGAACGCGCGCATCGTCTTTGCCGGGCAGTACGATATTCCCTATGAACACACCTGGCAAACACTGCAACCGCTGATCGAGCAGTACCACGATCAGTTGATCTTTTTGGGTTTGATTACCAGTTCGGAGGCGCTCTCGAACTTTTACGCGGCCTGCGATGTGTTTGTGCTGCCCAGCGATACGGAGTGTTTCGCACTGGTACAGGTCGAGGCGATGCTGAGCGGCACCCCCGTCATTATGACCGACACTCCTGGCGGGCGCGTCCCGGTCACCGAAACGGGCATGGGCAAAATTGTGCCGCGCGGCGACTGGCAGGCGATGGGACAAGCCGTGCTTGATGTGCTGGCCGATCCTGAAAAATACAAAAAATCGCGCGCGGAGATCGAAAAGACGTTCAACTTCGAGGAGACGATCAACCGTTACGAGAAGCATTTCCAGAATGCAGCGCGGCTTAGCCGAAAAGGGACACCGTGAATTTATGATCGACGAAACGACTCTCCAGCGTTTGACGCGCAACGAAGCGGATATGGCTTTCAAGCGGCGTGTGCAAACCATTTTCGAGTGGATCGAACCGACGGACGACAAGCTGATCTTCGATTGTGCGTGCGGGCGCGGCTTCTACCTGAACATGATCCGTTCGGTGAGCAACTGCCGACTGATCGGTCTGGAACTGGACAGCGACGTGATCGCCAAAGCACAACACAATATCGGCCATTTGCCAGAAATCATGCTAGGTCAGGCGAACATCTACGCGCAGCCCTACCCGGATGATACCTTCGACGGCGCGATTCTCTCCGAAATTCTGGAACATGTCAGCGATGATGTGCGCGGCCTGCAAGAGGTCTATCGCGTTCTGAAACCGGGCGGCGTCGTGGCGATCACCGTGCCGAATGCGAACTACCCTTTTTGGTGGGATCCGATCAACAAGACGCTCGAAACGTGGTTCCGTTCGCATATCGGCAGCGGGCCATTGGCGGGCATCTGGGCGAATCATGTGCGCCTGTACACGCGCGAACAATTGCGAAAGGCCGTAGAAGACGCCGGGTTCATCGTCGAGGAAGAACGCGCCTTCACCCACTACAGCTTTCCGTTCATTCACAATATCGTTTATGGTCTGGGCAAACCGCTGCTCGAAAGCGGCGCGCTGCCACCCAATATGGCGAATGCCGCAGACCGTACCACCTTTGATCGCAACGACGGCAGTTTGTTCAACCCGATCAACCTGGGATTAGCCATTTTCAACTGGTTTGATCGTCCGAACGTGATGAATGAGGCGCAAGGCCGCTCCACCGTTAACCTGTGCATCAAAGGCCGCAAACCACAATGACCGAAAACACGATCCCTGAGTCCGTCAACCTGCCGCCCGAAATATCCGAACCCGATGCGGCCTACACACCGCCCGCCTTTGAGGATTTATCCCTGGCAGAGGTATTTGGGCGCTTGCTGAGTCGTCCGGCGCAAACTGTCCGCAACTTCAATGCCGCGATGAGCCAGGCTGCCGAAAAACGAGTCCGCGCAACGCCGCTGCCATCGGCTGATCGGCTTGCGGAGGAAGTGTACCGTCGGTCAGCTTCCCCGAAAGCCGCGACTCCCAACTTCGCATCGCTGATCGATATGAAGACTGCTGGTATATTGGGCATTATGCTCTCCGGCTGGCTAATCGCGGTGGTGGGTGGTATCTACATGATTCATAACCTGCGGGCGCGCAGCACGGGTGATCTGATCGCGGGCACTCTTTTGATGATCATCGGCGCGGTGGCTTTTGCCTTCGCTGCTTCGCGCTCGATCTCGTTTCCGCGATTGCCCGCGCTCGAAAAACCCGTTACGGATCCGCTGCGTAGTCTTGACGAATTCGTGAATCGGTATGCGCTGCGGATTATGTTGATCGGCGTATCGCTGCTGATGAGTGGGGGCGCGTGGGTCTTCAACAGTCAGAATAACTTCACCGTATTAGGCGTGCTGTGCTGGCTGTTCAGCGTGATCGGCTGGTCATTGGCGCTGGCACCGGAAATCATCGCCGCCGATGCAGTGCAGCAGTTCGCCCGATCCGTAATTACCGTGCCCAATCGAATCATTTCCTTTCGCGTCTCGTGGACGTTGATCGCGCTAGTCGTGATCCTGATCATTGGCGCATATTTCCGGCTCACGAATATTGACGCCTATCCGCCCGATATGACCAGCGATCACGTCGAGAAGGCGCTCGACGCCGGGTTGATTTCCGAAGGCTTGCGCCCGATCTTTTTGCCGAACAATGGCGGGCGCGAAGTGGCACATTTTTATATCCTGGCCTTAATGCACGATATTTTGAACGTGCCCATCGACTTCAACCTGCTCAAGCTGGCAACCGGACTCGAAGGGATTATCGGCCTGTTGGTGGCCTTCTGGTTAGGCCGTGAATTTATCGGTGACGAAAACCGCGATCTGGGCAACCTGACCGGGTTGATCATGGCCGCCCTGTTAGCCGTTAGCTACTGGCATATCATGCTGTCGCGGCTCGGCTTGCGAATCATCCTGACGCCGCTCGTGATCAGTGTGGTGCTGATCTATTTCGTGCGGGCGCTGCGTTTCAATCGGCGCGTCGATTATGTGAAGGCGGGTTTGGCACTTGGGATCGGCGTGTATTGCTATCAGGCGATCCGCATGGCACCTGTTTTCCTGGTGATTGGCTTCGTGATCGCGTTGATCTTGCGTGGGCGAGAGTGGGGCGCATTCCGGCGTTATGTCCTCAACTTTGCCGTGCTGGTCTTGATCGCGGTGGCCGTGTTCGTGCCGCTGGGTCGGTACATGATCGAAAACCCCGGATCGTTCTGGTCACGCACGACGGGGCGCATCTTCGGCGATGATACGGTTGAGATCAAAGACCCACAGACGGGCGGTGTCGTTTCGCGTGTCGCTAACACGCAGGATCGGATTGAGGCGCTCAAACAAAATATGGCCTTTTTCAATGGCAATATGCAAACGGCGCTGTTTATGTTCAACTGGCGCGGCGATGCGTCCTGGATCACGGGTTCGCCGAGCGCGATGCCACAGTTGGATACGATCACCGGGGCGCTGTTCATCCTGGGACTTGGTTTGTGGATCGTGCGAATGATCCGACGGCGCGATCCGGGCGACTGGCTGATCCCGTTCGGGCTGGTCGTGATGCTGTTCCCGACGGCGCTTTCGCTGGCCTACACGATTGAAGTGCCAAGCGGCACACGCGCCAGCGGCACCATGCCCTTTGTGTATCTGATGGCGGCCTTCGCGGCGGCACTTATCCTGCGGCAGGCATGGCGCACGCTCAACGGCACACTGCCGCGCGCGGGACTGGCAATCGCGGCGGTGCTGGTGCTGCTGCTGACCGCCTCTGCCAACTACAACACCTATTTTGTCGAAGCCATGACGCAATATCGCGCTTCGACACTGCCGCATCATCAGGCGGGCGGCATCCTCAAGGGATTTGTCGCCAGCACCGGAGCGCCCGGCAATGCCTTTATGATCGCCTATGATTACTGGTGGGATCATCGCGCGCTTGCCATCGAATCGGGCGATCCGCATTGGCCGAACGGCGTCTACCGCGATAACTACATCCAGCGCCTCATTCTGATGATCAAGGAAGCGGCGGGCACGACTTACGCTTTCCGGCCTGATCGACAGGTGATGTTCTTCGTCAACCAGAATGATGCTCAGGTGTTAGCCGGATTGCAGGCGTGGCTGCCGGGCGCGACCATCGAAAAGATCACGTCATTCAACGCGGCGCATGATTTCGTTCTGGTGATTGCGCCGCCGGTGGGCTGTGGCTGGTTCGAGCAGAATATTGGGGCAACGTCGCCTGTGTGTGCGGTGGGTGCGGGGCAGTGAGGAGTCTCGAAGCGAAAGTTTCGCTGAGTTACGCCTGGGAATAAATTCCCAGGCGTGACCTTGCGGGATAGGGGGTGGAGTCAATCCTCTATCAGCGGCTTATTGGTGGCAATGTCGATTTTCAGCGCGCGCCCAGTTTCCTCGGCCTGCTTGCCGATCAGTTCCGAGTTTTTCAGCACGATCTCGGTGGCCTGATGAAATTCCAGATTGATATGCTGCTCAAGGACATGTGCCGAGACACCTTCGGCCAACAGTTCATAGATCAACCCGATTCGAGACATGTTATCACGCAAGCTGGCGTTTTCCTTCAAGCCCATTTGCGCCTTAAGAGTATCCGTGTCGCGCTTCCATAGACCGGGTCGCATGGTATTCGTGATCTTGCCGAACTGCGCGGATGCAGGCATTTTACGCAGCGAATTTTGAAAGGCCGTTGTGAACGATTTGCGGGTTTTGATGCTCTCGTAGCGGACAGCGATCCAGTCGTCGGGTTTGCCCATCCGACGGTAGGCTTCGACTGCCAGTTCAATCGCCCTTTTGGGGTTGGTGCCAACGATTTTCGCCATGAGGCTATCGGGATCAACGCGCGCTTCATCAACAACGACGCCCGCCTTTGCCAGAAATTTAAGCACCTTGTCACGGATGCCTGTTTCCGCTTTGAGACGTTGCGTAATCAGGTACAGCGCGACGGGTGCAGCGTAATCCATCTGGTATTTGCGGCCATTGCTAGCCGTGTAGGATAGCTGATGGCATTGAGACATCAACTGATCATAAATCGACTGTCCGCTTGAGTCGGACAGTTGCGACTCACTCAAGCGGCGCTTTAGATCATCCCACAACTTTCGAGCGCGTTTGGTCTGGGCAATGCCTGCGATCCAATCTTGAACTGCATAAAGTCGTTGACCATCCACATCTTGATAGGACAGTGCAAATGCCTCCCAATCAGTGCCACCATCGGCAATAATTTCAGGGAGCGGGCGGGTATCGTCTTGATTCAGCGGGAAAGAAACTGGATTTGGGGTAGAGTCGATCACTGTGTTACCTCCTGTGTAGGTACACCACGCCTCTGGCTGTAAACGCAGCGCAGGGGCACATAAATAATTGGACGCGATCAGTATAACATGGTCCGTAGAGTGGAGTCAATAAGGCAAAGTAAGAGAAATTTTTCACAACAACGGCTGGGGTCTTATGTCTACTGAAGTAGATTTCGCTACCTGAGCCTGACGTTTTAACGGCGGGCGGAACAAAACGGCGGGGTATTTAGCACCGGGGACTCGACTCCCCGGTGCCATCAATGATCAGCCATTCCCAGTATTTTTTGGTCTGCTCGAAGGTTGTGTCGCCACAACCGTTTCGGCGGCCTCTTTGATCGCGGCCTTTTTGTTGGGGTGTGTTTTGCTGCCATTGGTGACTTTCTTTTCGGCAGGTTCGCCCGTCAGCATTTGGCGCAGCCGATACAGGTCAGTCCGTGAAGTCATATCCAGGCTCAGCGGCGTCACCGAAACGACGTGATCTTTCATCAGGGCATAGACATCGGAATCCGGTTCGGCATTGGCCGGATCGGTGTGTAACTCATAGCCCAGTTTGCCCACATCGTTTAGCGCGACTCGTTCCGGGCGCGTCGGCCAGTAGACACGGCGGCGTGAAACACGAGTCACGCGCCAGGGCGTATCAACCGTTGCATCCTGCGGCACATCGATCTTGAGCGCGTCCACATCGTCGGGGCGGCGATGATCCAGCAGCCATTCGCCAAAAACTCGTGCGAAATGTGCCGCCGCTCGGAAATCAACATCGGCGTAGGTCAGGTGCAAATCTTTGGGCGTTTGCTGGCTCAGCGCCAGCGACGGAATACCCAGGCTGGCCGCTTCAAGCGCCGCGCCAATCGTGCCGGAAATAGTCGTGCCGTTGCCTGTATTATCGCCATAGTTGATGCCCGATACGACCAGAGACGGCAGACGCGGTGCCAGTTCCAGGACGCCATGCTGTACGGCCTGTGCAGGTGTGCCGTCAACCGAGTACACGGTCACTTCCGCGCCCGTAAAGACGTGCTTTTCTTCGTAGATACGTCCTTCGCTCGTGACTGGCAAACTGCGCCCCATCCCACTTTGTTGTTCGCGCGGGGCAACGACTAACAATTCAGCCATATCGGCAAAGGCTTCAGCGGCTGCCCACAGACCCGGCGATCCGATGCCGTCGTCGTTTGTGAACAGGATAATTGGCTTTTCAGACACGGTAGACCTCCAAAACGGACGAACTCCAAAAATTTCACTATAGCGCGTCACGTATACGCTAACGATAAAGAGCAGGCTAACGTCTGGTTAAGAATATGACCCTTTTGAGTTTGGCAACACATACGCCACAAACGCCCGGGCTGTGATAAGATCACCTGATCTTTCGCCATTTCATACTGAGGGATATTCTATTTATGACGGTTAGCTTTATCCATCTCACCGATACGCATATCACTGCCGACCCGACGTTTGCCAACTACGGGCATCGCCCCTACGATAACCTGAAGCAGCTGATCGCCACGATCAACGCACTGCCTTTTCCGTTCGATTTTGTGCTGCATACGGGCGATGTGGTCAACGATGGCAGCATCGAAGCCTATCAGCAGGCGAAGCACCTGTTTAGCGATTTACGTGCCCCAATATACTACCTTGCCGGGAATCACGACCACGCGCCAGACCTACAGCGAGTTTTGCTCAACATCGAGTCGCCTTTAGACCGTTATGATTACACATTCGAGATGGGCAGCGTTCAGTTCGTTATGCTCGACTCGCGCGGCTCGATTGACCCCGGCGGTGAATTGCGGGCGGATCAATTGGCGCGATTGGCTGAGATTTGCACGTCCGACGGCCTGCCGCTGGTGATCGCACTACACCATGAGCCAGTGTTACTGGATGTGCCCTGGCTGGACGAAATGACGTTTATGCCGTCACCGATGCTGGTCAGCAACTATGCTCAATTCATGGATGCAATCCGGCCTGCCAGAGAGCGGATACGCGGCGTATTTTTCGGGCACATTCACCGGGGGATTCAGGTACAGCAGGACGGCCTATTGTTCAGCAGCGCGCCGTCCGTTTTCGGTCAATTGAAGGCATGGCCGAACCTGCGTGAAGTGATCCCATCGCCAGAAGAACCGGGCGGCTACTGTCTGGTCACGATTGAAGAACAGCGCACGCTGATTCAGCAGTACACCTTTGCACGGCCCGGTTAAAGATCGCTTGCGAACGTCAAGACTCGCCCGTTTGTGCCACGATCTTGGCAATTCGACGCTCTCGGGTTTCTTGTGTTTTTGCTTCTTCAACCTGTCGGACAAATTCCTTGCGTTTCGAGAACGCTAGCGCATCGAATTTATCCTTTGCACCCGCCATTGCCGAAAGTGCCGCAATCAGATCGTCGGGAACTTCGACAGTGCGCGGTTCTTCGTCAAGTTCAAGCGTGACTTCTACCTGTTCGCCTGCTTTGAGGCCAGCCGCTTCCCGATGTGTTGCGCTCAAGGGCAGCATCGGGCCACCGTTCACCGTCCCGATAGTGGTTCGGTAGCTATACCCGGACAAAGTCACCTTGACTGGCGGATTCTTGCGTGTGCCAAGTGCCGCCAGCGCCTCAGCCGGAACTTTCAATCCGGTGGCGTTCACCGTATCATCTTTCAAAATGGTGGTCGTAAAGGTTGCTTTCATCGCAAATTTCTCCTGTATATTACTCAACTGCGCGCTGCTTCCGGTGTCATCTGCCCGATCTGTTCGAACAAGGCAATGGCCGTATCGATCCCCCGATAAAAATGATCGATCTTGAACTTCTCATTCGGCGCGTGCAAATTATCATCAGGCAAGCCCAGTCCGATCAGAAGTACCGGGATTTTGAAGGTATTCTGAAGCGTCGCAACTACCGGAATCGAACCGCCTTCAGGCAAATAGACCGGGCGCGCGCCAAAACCACGCTCATAAGCCGCTGATGCTGCCTCAATCGCCCGTGAATTCAGATCGACGCTGGCTGGATAGCCGGTATTCAGCAAGCGAACTTCGCTCGTTACAGCGGCGGGCGTCAGCGCGGCCACGCGCTTTTTGACCAGTTCATAAATCTCGAGGGGGTCTTGTGCGGCCACCAAACGGCAGCTAATTTTCGCCAGTGCTTTTGCGGGCAAAACGGTTTTTGGTCCTTCGCCAATGAAGCCGCCGACGATCCCGTTCACTTCCAATGTTGGGCGCACGCCGATTTGTTCACGGCGCGAATAACCCTGTTCGCCCCAACTGCTATGCAGTCCCGTTTCCGCGAAAAATTCCTCATCCGTCCAGGGGATTTGTTTGAGGGCTTCGCGCTCTTTCTGATCGATAGGCCGCACCCGATCATAAAAGCCCGGAACATTGATAGTGCCATCCGGCTTATGCAGCGCGGCTACGATCTCACACAGAGCTTGCAACGGATTGTAGACCGTGCCGCCATACGCGCCAGAATGCAGATCACCTTTCGCGCCGTGAACTTCGATCTCCATGTAGGTCAGGCCGCGCAGCGCATAAACGATCACCGGGCGATCCGTCGCCAAAATGTGCGAGTCGGAAATGACGCATACATCAGCGCGCAGCAAATCGGTATTCGCTTCGATGAACGGATCGAGATGTTCCGAGGCGATTTCCTCCTCACCTTCGATCAGGAATTTGACATTGACGGGCAGTTTGCCGTCTGCCTTGAGTATCGACTCGATAGCTTTGATATGCGCGAATACCTGTCCTTTATCATCGGCAGCGCCCCGCGCGAACAAATTACCGTCCTTGATAGTCGGTTCAAAGGGCGATGTGTCCCACAATTCCAGCGGATCGACGGGCTGTACATCGTAATGACCGTAGATCAGCACGGTTGGTGCGCCCGTTGCGCCTGACCACTCGGCAAAGACAATCGGATGCCCACCCGTTTTATAAACTTCAACGCGCGTCATACCGATCTGCCGCAAATTATCGGCCAGCCAGTCTGCCGTTTTCGCGGTTTCGGCGTTGTGTTCGCTCAGGGCGCTGATTGATTGCAGGCGCAGCAGTGATTTTAGCTCGTCCAGATAGGCATCGTGGTGGGTGCTTGCATACTCATAAGCGTTCAAAGTGAGTCATTCCTTTTGATAAGTTTCGATCAGATTGATAGGCTCTTTATCGAGTAGTTCATGGAAAGTCGTTTCGCCTGTTCGCAGCGCGCGACGCAGATAGGCCACACACCAGCCGCAATGTGTGCCGCAACCTTCCTGAAGTGCCAGCCCGCGCAAGTCAAGCTGATCACGTTTGGCAATATCAATCAGCTTGGCAAACGGCTTTTCTTCGCAATAACAGCGGTCAATGTTGATCATAGCAGGCATTATATCAGGCAATCGTACAGCGTCCGCGCTTGACCGGCAATCAATCGGCGTTATAGTAGACGATCTTTTAGCGGTACAACACCCCGCGCGGAGTTTTTAAGGTTCGTGAGTGAAACCCATGAGTAAAATCGTCGTCGTCGTGCCAACCTACAATGAAGCTGAAAATATCCCGAAATTGACGACTCGCCTGCTGGCTTTACCCGTAGCGGGGGTTGAAATCCTGGTGGTTGACGACAATTCACCCGATGGTACGGGGCGACTTGTGGATGAACTGGCCGCTGCCGATCCGCATATTCATGCCATGCACCGCGCGGGCAAACTGGGCATGGGAACGGCTTACGTGCAGGGATTTGACTGGGCACTTCAAAACGGCGCGGATATTGTGATCCAGATGGACGCCGATTTTTCACATTCGCCCGAAGCGATCCCGGCGATCCTGGACGCGCTCAGCGGTTGTGATGTGGTGGTTGGTTCGCGCTATGTCAAAGGCGGCAAACTGGATGAACGGTGGAGTTTCTGGCGCAAACTGCTCAGTTGGTTCGCCAACAGTGTCTGGGTACGCTTCATTCTCAAGACGCCGATCACAGATAGCACGGGCGGTTTCCGCGCCTGGAAACGCGCCACCTTGATCGGGATGAACGTTTCGCAAATCCGCTCCAATGGCTACATTTTTCAGGTAGAAACCACGTATATCGCGCATCGACTCGGCTACAAATTCTGCGAAGTGCCGATCTACTTCGAGGATCGGCGTTATGGCACATCCAAAATGGGTTTTGCTATACAGCTTGAAGCGGCAGTGGGTGTTTTTCAGTTGTGGTGGCGTTATCACGGTTTGAAGCCGTCGATGCGCGCGCAAGAGGTGTGATCCTGAGCTTGCTACGACGTGTTCCGCGTTCTGATCTGCTGATCTGCCTGGGATTGTTTTTGCTGCCGCTGGCGTTTTTCTGGCAAGTGACACTTGGCAACCGAACCCTGTTACCCGCCGATAACATCTATCAGTATCCGCCCTGGTCGGCCTACCGCGCCGAAATGGGCGTGCCGGACGTGCCGCACAATATGCTGGTGAGCGATCTGGTGCTGGAAAACTACCCCTGGAAACAGTTCATCCGGCAGTCGATTGCGAACCGTGAAATACCCCTTTGGAATCCGTATCTATTTTCGGGCGTGCCATTTCTGGCGGCGGGGCAGCATTCGGCGCTGTATCCGTTCAGCGTGATCTACTATGTGATGCCGCTCGAAAAGGCGTATGGCTGGTTCACCGTCAGTCAATTGTGGCTGGCTGGCTTTTTGATGTACCTGTTCATGCGTGGCCTGAGCGTGCGACGTGTTGGTGCAATCTTTGCGGCCATTGCCTATCAACTCAGCGCGTTTTTCGTGGCAAGTGTCGTCTTTCAGATGGTCATTGCGGCGGCGGCATGGCTGCCCTTTTTGCTGCTCATGGTTGAGTTCACGATTCGGCAACGCCCGTTGTTGGGGCGGCCAACCGTCATGCCCTGGGTGATGCTTGGCGGAATCGGGCTGGGATTGTGCATTCTGGCTGGACATGTCGAGTTTGTGTACTACTCGCTGTTGGTCATGGGCTTCTGGTCAGCATGTCGATTGATCGGGTTATTGCGGCAGAAAACGCTAAATCAGTTAGCGCGGACGGCCTTTGCGCTGATCGCGCTGGTTGTGATCGGGTTGGGAGTCGGGGCGGTACAGTTCGTGCCGCTGTTTGAACTGGCAAGTAAAAATTTCCGCGAAGGATCGGCCTCATTCGAGACCGTGCGGGATTATGCGTATAAGCCGCGTCACACACTGGAATTTTTGATCCCGAACCTTTATGGCAGTCCGGCGCAGCACGAATACTTTGATCTGCTCAGCGGTACTCAAAAGACGTTCGGCTGGCAGCGCGGCAATGATTCAGTCACAGATACCTACTGGGAAGTCGGCAAGAACTATGTCGAGGGAGCGTGTTATGTCGGTTTGCTGACGCTGGTATTGGCGGGAATCGCATTTTTACCTCACCCTCCAACCCCCTCTCCGTCTATAGAGAGGGGGAGTCTGCCTTTTCGTGCGTACCGTTTCATTTTTGCATTGTTGGCGATCATTTCGCTT
>JBBSEU010000184.1:0-11837 GCA_038239365.1 Aggregatilineales bacterium | reverse complement strand
ATTTTGAACTGCACGCCGACGGTCCCAAAATGGACTTGCACTCGGCCAACGCGCCCATCGTGCCCAACCCTGCGTGGCGACTCGTCTGGGCTTTGAGTACGCTCAAGGACGCGAACGACAACATCCTGATCGATGGCTATCCCGATCACGTTGCCAAACCATCGGCGCAAATGCTGGCCGCGATTGATGCACTTCCAATTGACGATATGCCGCTCGATCAGGCGCGCTACGGCCTCACCCAATGGCTGAACGGCATGGACAATCGCACCGCCTACCGCCGCCTGCTGACCGAACCCACTGTCACGATTTGCGGCATTCAGAGCGGCTACACCTTGAAGGGTTCCAAAACGGTACTGCCCGCGCACGCCTTCGCCAAAGTCGATTGCCGCCTCGTGCCGAACCTGACGCCGCACATCGTTCAGGAACTTTTGCGCGCACACCTTGATAAGCGCGGCTTCGCAGACATCGAGATTCGCTTGTTAGGTGGCGAAGAACCCGCCGACTCTGAGATCGACTCGCGCATCACCCGCGCCGCGATCAAAGCCTCACAACTGGTCTGGAACAAAACGCCGCTCATTGCGCCGCGCACAGCAGGCAGCGGCCCGATGTATCCGCTCTCCACGATGCTTGGCATCCCGACGATCTGCGCGGGTGCAACCTGGCATCCCGACGCGAAAGCCCATTCGCCCAACGAAAACATTTTGGAACGCGATTACTTTGACGCAATGCGCTTCACGGCGGCACTGCTCGATTGCTTCTCAAATGAGGAGGTGTAACGATGGCGACTCCACTTGATACGGTATATGTTAACGTTGAACGCTTTGATGATGAAGAAAGCGGCTATTATGTCGCTTCGTGCGACGAATTGATGTTTACAACAGATGGGGAAACGTTCGAGGATTTGCTCAGCAATGTACGTGAATGCCTCGACTTGAATTTGCGACAAACTGATCCCATTGCCGAATTTAATGTCAACCCTGACGCGCATGTTAAGCTCATCATGGAGCTTCAAGGAAATTATGCCGAAACTGCGTAGGCTAAATGGGTGGGAAGTAATCTCTATCCTACAGGAGTTTGGCTTTGCTGTAGAGGCTACTAAGGGAAGTCATTATCGGTTGAGACGTATCGTAAAAGAACAAACGCAATCGCTCACTGTTCCAATTCACGGCAATAAGGCACTTGCAACTGGAACACTCAAGAGTATTTTTCGGCAAGCCTGTCTCTACATACCCGAAGAAAAATTACGCTTGCGATTCTATACGGATTAATGGTGAAGAATATGGCAAATTCGCAACTATTGAAATCAGCAGCCATAAAAACCGACGAACGCAACCCCGGCGTCCCGCTCGATCTGGATCGCGTGCTGTCAACCCATATCAATCGCAGTGCCGTAGAGCGCCGTGCGGCCACGCTGCCAGCACGCCGAACCGTCAAAAAG
Source organism: Aggregatilineales bacterium (assembly GCA_038239365.1). Lineage (GTDB taxonomy): Bacteria > Chloroflexota > Anaerolineae > Aggregatilineales > UBA2796 > JBBRMW01. Next base: position 10,399 of record JBBSEU010000184.1, on the reverse strand, counting down.
GAATGGCAGGCCGCCTGGCTCTTGCGCGCCATTCAGTGCATCGACCTGACCACGCTGGCGGGCGATGACACACCCGGCAACGTTCGCCGCCTGTGCGCCAAAGCCCGCCAACCCGTTCGCACCGATTTGCTGGATGCGTTGGGCGTGAAAAACATTAAGGTTGGCGCGGTCTGTGTCTATCACAACTTGGTTGCTACCGCCGTTGACGCGCTCGAAGGCTCGCATATCCCGGTTGCCGCTGTCTCGACTGGCTTTCCTGCCGGGCAAAGTCCGCACGAAACCAAACTGGCCGAGATCAAGGCCTCGGTGCGTGATGGCGCACAGGAGATCGATATCGTCATCTCCCGCGCGAATGTGCTGACTGGCAACTGGCAGGCGCTCTACAACGAAGTGCGCGATTTTCGTGAGGCGTGCGGCGACGCTCACATGAAGACGATTTTGGCGACTGGCGAACTCGGCACGCTGCGCCACGTCGCAATGGCGAGTCAGGTGTGCATGATGGCCGGCGCGGATTTCATCAAAACCTCAACGGGCAAGGAGTCGGTCAACGCGACGCTTCCGGTCAGTCTGGTGATGGTACGCGCCATCCGCGATTATCAGGAGCAAACAGGCTACAAGATCGGCTTCAAGCCTGCGGGCGGCATTCGCACAGCCAAAAACGCGCTCGATTGGTTGATCCTGATGAAAGAAGAACTGGGCGACGACTGGCTGCAACCGCACTTGTTCCGCATCGGCGCAAGCGGCCTGCTCTCCGATATTGAGCGTCAGTTGGAGCATTTCGTCACCGGGCACTATTCGGCCTCATTCCGGCATCCGATGGTTTAACGATGGCCGACCCGTTTGTTCTCGCACACGTTCGGCGCTTGCCGCTGCTGGCACAGTTGAACCCGGATCAGCTTGATACCGTGGCCGGGTTGTTTCAGCAGGTGCGCTATCGAACGGGCGAACCTTTATATCACCAGGGCGAAGACTCGCACGCGCTGTTTTTATTCGTGTCGGGTGGCGCTCAAATATTACGGATCGGCGCGGACGGTGCAGCCGTGCCGCAAGCCGCTGTCGCGCCCGGCGAATACGTGGGCGAGTCGTCACTCTTCACAGGCGATCCGCGCGATATGTCGGTGATTGCTAACGTCGAGAGCATCGTCCTGTGTCTACCCAAAAACAAGTTCGACGTGCTGCTCACTGAGCGGCCAGATATTCGCGCGCTGCTTCATATCCCTAAAAACGTGATGCAAAACGTTCAGGTGCAGCAGGCGCGCGGCGTTCGCTCCGATGAAACCGTGCTGCTCACCACGCGCCGCCATCCCTGGACATTCGCCGGGAAAACATTGGGCAGCGTGATCCTGTTCACATTTTTGGCGGCAATCGCCATTTTTAGCTTACGTTTGCCGCCTGATCTGCGCTTTTTATCGTTCGTATTTTTCGGTCTGGCACTGCTTCTGCCAACACTTCTGGCGCTGATCTGGTTTTTCGATTGGCGCAACGATTATTTCACGATCACCAGTCAGCGCGTGATCCACGAAGAACGCCATTTGCTGACCGGACAAGAGGAACGCGAACAGGTTTTGCTGGGCAGCGTCCAGAATGTCAACATTCGGCGCAGCGGCTATATCGCCGAACTAATCGGCTTTGGCGATCTGCTGCTAACCAGCGCAGGCCACCCGACCCCCATGTTATTAGATCGCATTCCCAACCCGGCAAGTGTGCAGCGGCTAATTTTCGAGCAATTGCAGCACCGTCCGGCCACCGACTCCGCCGCCAATCAAGCCGCCCTGCGCGCCCAGGTGAACAGCGTCATCGGTATGAACCAATCCGATCAAACAATCCCATTATCGCCTGCTACCACCGTCGGGACGATTCCCACGCCCTATCAGTCATCCACGAAGGGCGGCCTTTTACCCGCCATGCGACGTGTGGAAGGCAATCGAATCATCTATCGCAAATACTGGTTTGTGCTGATCGGTCACATCTGGAAACCGCTGTTCGGCTATGTACTGCTGTTTCTGCTGCTTGCCGTGCGAATCACTATCCGCAACCCGCTCACCACGTCCGTAACGCCCCTCGGCACGCTTCTCATTGCGACGCTCTGGTTAGCGATCAACACTTTCTGGCTGGTCTGGGCATACCTGAGTTGGTACGAGGACATTTATATCATCGACGATGAGACCGTGACGGATATTGTTCGCACGCCCTTTGGCCTGCGCGAGTCACGGATGCAGGCCAGTTTGCAGCAGGTTCAAAACGTCACCAGTTCGATTCGGAATGTATTTGGCAGCGTCTTCAATTATGGCGATGTAACAATTCAGACCGCCGCCGAAAACGCGCAAATGGTTTTTCGCGGCGTTTATCATCCAAACGCCGTTGCCGAAGAAATTTTGCAGCGGGTACGGCAGTATCAGGCCCGCCGTGCGGCAGGCGATCAGGCAGCGCAGCAGCGCGCACTGGCCGAAATGCTCTCTGCCTATCATCAGGCCACGAAAAGAAGCGATTAGCTTTCAGCGGTCAGCCATCAGCTTCTTGGTCTAGCTGAACGCTGATTGCTGAAAGCTGACTGCTACACCTGTGTTTTGCGCTTGAGTGATTGCACTTTGCGGGGCGTATCCAGATAGATCATGCTGCGCCGGATGGCTTCTGGATCGGAGATTTCCAGGCAAAAGCTAGGGTGTCTGGGCAGTGCGCGCAAACTTGGCAAAATGGCCGGGTAATTGATTACGCCATTATTCAGCGCGCGATGTTCATCAATTTCGCCCAGATTGTTGTTCAGGTGAAGATGCGTCACGTAGGGTGACATGACCTCAAGCCACGTTGCCAACGCCACTTCCGAGAACAATAAGGCGTGCCCAACGTCCAGGCAAGCCATCAGCGACGGCGAATCCACCTGTTGCAATACATCGGCGATGATATGCGGATCGAACTCCCACATATTTTCGAGCGCCAGCGTAATACCCAGCCGTCCGGCGCGTTCGGCCAGCGGCTGCCAGAACTCGACCTGCTGCGCCGACCAATCGCGGCGGTATGAGCCGTTCCGAATGCTGGCAATAAAATTCGCGTGGTAAACAATCAGCGGTACGTTGAGCCGATCTGCGATCTCGATGGAATGGTTAATTCGCCGCGCCACCACCTCACGAATTTGTGGATCGGGGCTGCCGCTGGACATATCCAGGAATGGGCCGTGCATCGAACGTTCGCCCGGCAAATCGATCAGGGCGCGCTTATAACGTTCGACCAGAATTTCCCAACCATTGTCCAAAACTTCGGGATAGGCGAATGCTTGAAGCTCCAAACCAACGCCATACTCATGGGCAAGTTGCAAACAGGCGTCGAAGGTATGTACACTTGCGCCAAGCAAAACGCGGTCAGTCACGGTGAATTCTCCAATCAACCTCTTGTACTGTACAACCGTTCGGAGTGGCGTGCCATTTGAAAAGCCAAACCCTTATTAAAAACTCGTTAAAAAGTTTGTTCAGAAACCGAAACCAACAGGCAGCGATTTGAAAACTGTTCTGTTCATCTCTCACTACACCGGGCGCGGCGGCGGCGAAAGTGTGCAGCTTAACCTGATGGAACAGCTTGCCCAGCACGGTTACAGGCTGCATCTGGTGACGCCACGTTCAGGACAGTTCAGCGAAGTCGCCGCCGCATTGGGAGTCGCGTGTCACGTAATCCCATTTCGTGGTGTCAGCACCTGGTTCATTCCAGCCATCTATACGCACTTGCCCATTGTGGCTCGTCTGGCGACACTCCTGAACGAGGTGAAGCCGTTTCTGATTCATAGCGATTATCATGCCCTGCCTTTTGCCGTTGGGGCCGGTGAGCGAATGGACATCCCGGTTTTGTGGAACGCGATGGGCGGCTGGTTTGCGATCAAGCCCTGGCAGCACGCCTTTTTCAGGGATCGAGTCGCGCAAAAGCTAGCGATCACCACGACAGTCCGCCGCGAACTGCTCGGTGATCACCCATTCATGCCGCTCGATCAAATGCCGATTCTGATTCCCGGCGTGAACCCTGACCAGTTTTCACCCGATGCGGTCAACGGTGCAGCGGTTCGCCAGAAAATTGGCATAGAGGCGAATACACCGCTGGTCAGCCTGATCGGGCGTTTTCAAATGATCAAAGGCCAGCACACATTTTTGGAAATGGCGCGACGGATTCTGGATCAAATGCCATCGGTTCATTTCGCATTGTCAGGCGATAATGTCTTTGGCGTGGCTGCCGATGAACAGTACAAGCAGCGCATCGTCGAAACCGTCAAAAATGATCCATTACTGCAAAAGCGCGTCACTTTTCTGGGCTTCTGGCCGGACTCGCGCGAGGTGATCGCCGCCTCAGATGTGATCGTGTGTAGTTCGCGCTCTGAGTCGTTGGGGATGGTGGTGATCGAAACAATGGCGATGGGCAAACCAATTGTCAGCACCCGTGCGGGCGGCCCTTCGGAAACAGTCATCAACGGGCAAACCGGCTTTCTGGTAATGCCTGAAAACGCCGCCGAATTTGCCGAATGTGTGATCACCTTGCTGAACGATCCGGTATTGCGTCAACGAATCGGCATAAACGCCCGTCAGCACGTCGAAACACACCTGAGCGTCAGCCGCTATGCCGATCAATTTGAGAAAATCATTAGGCAATTCACATAAGGTCTATCCTTTGCTAGGATAACTATGTTAAATTGTTCACAGTCAAGTCTATGTTTCGCTGGAGGAGCTATATATGCAGTCCAACTTTTTGAAGGTAAACGCCGCCATCGCCCTTATTGCGGTATTGATCCTGGGCAGCCTGGGCGCGGGGAGCGCATCACTGGCCGCGCAAGCCACTAATGCCACCACTGCCACCGTTGCCGCCACCACTAGCGGTACACCCGCCGTGACCAGTGTCGCTACTACCGCGTTGACCAGTGCGCCCACGATGGTTGCGACCCAGGCCGCCACAACCATCGCAACGACTGTCGCAACAACAGCGGCAACAACGCAGTAAACTACCGCCGCCCCAACGAAAGCAGCGACACAGGCCGCGACTGCCGCCGTTGGCACATTTGCGCCGTGCCCTGATAAAACGGTTGTGACCCAGGCCGCGACAACGGCGGCAACGCAAGCCGCTACCGCCAATGGTACGCAGGCCGCGACACAAGTTGCCGCCCCAACAACAACCGCCTTGCCAACCGCTACTACAAACCCGAATGGCGGCTATCTGGGCATCGCGGCGGAGCAGGTACAGACGTGCGGCGCGCGGGTCATGGAAGTCAAACCGAGCAGCGCCGCTGAAAAAGCCGGTCTGCAGCCCGGCGATGTGATCGTTGCGGTTGATGGCAAGAAGATCGGCGGATTAGTCGATCTACAGGTGGCCGTTCGCACCCGCAAAGCAGGCGACACGATCAGCCTGACCTATGAGCGCGGCAATGATCAGAAGACTGTGACCGCGACACTCGGCGCGATCCCGGTAGATACAACGGCCACGCAAGCGGCAACTACAGCAGCTACGAAAGCCGCAACCATAGCCGCCACAACGGCTTCAACCACTGCCGCGACAACATCGGTAACCACTGGCGCGACTCAGGCTGCAACTGCCGCCAAATAACCCGCACCCCATCCCCTCTTCACAAAGGAGAGGGGTTTCACCTCATTTCTGAAAAATTCATCAATTTTTGTCATTAGAATGTAAATCTTCTATTTCTGTATGAGGCGGACTTACACAACTTCGCATAAACTGTATTGTTGAGTCAAGAACTCAAACCCTGTTTTCACTTTACGCCACTCTGCCTTGAAGGGGAGCCAATAGTTTATGCGCGTGATACTCACGAGTCGAAGTAAATTTGTCTGCGGTGCTTTTATTCTGATCGGAATCATCGTATGTGGGTTCGCGCTGTTCGCCCATCGCAACACGCCTCTGAACCCGATTATTCTGGAAAATCAGCAGTCGGGCAGCATTGCCTGGAAAACTCCGGCACTGGTTGCCGCTCTCAAAGATCATCTTGCTCATAAGGGCGGCAGCGATGATGATGCCCCTGTATCGTATGCCGATCAAGGCCGCGAAGGCCCCACTACCCCCGTTCACTGGTCAGATACGCGCGTCATCAAAGGCTATACGAATAAGACCAGCATCAACAAGGGCGAAGCGATTGAACTGCATATCAGCACCACGCAGCCCTCGTACAAGCTGGAAATCTTCCGTATGGGCTGGTACAACGGCACCGGCTCCACGCTCCTGATCACCGTGCCAAGTCTGCCCGGCACCAACTACGGCGTTCCGGTTGCCGATCCGGTTAGTGGCATCATTGTTTGTAACTGGCCTGTCGCTTATACCGTGCAATCGTTGACCAGTTGGGTAAGCGGCGCATATCTGGCTGTGATGACCACTGACAATGATGATGTAGGCTATGTCCCCTTCGTCGTTCGTGACGATAGCAGCACCGCCGATATTCTCTACCAACTGCCGATTGCCACCTATCAGGCTTACAACGACTGGGGCGGCAAGAGCCTATATGATTTCAACTCGAACAATGGCCGCGCCAGCAAAGTCTCCTATGATCGGCCTTACGAATTGGTTGAAGGCGCTGGCAACTTTTTCGACGGCGACTATCAGATGATCCGCTTTCTGGAAAGCAAAGGCTACAACGTTTCGTATGTAACCAGCGTTGATCTGGAACGAGACCCGAATCTGATGGCGCATCATAAGATGTTCCTTTCCAACTTCCATGATGAATACTGGTCATGGAATATGCGGACGCAGTTGGAAGATATGCGCGATCAGGGTAAACACATTGCCATCTTTTCGTCGAATAACGTCTTCTGGCAGGTTCGTTTCGGGCCATCGGACAGCGGCGAACCCAACCGCGTGATGACCTGCTATAAAGACAAGACCAAAGACCCGATGGCCGCCAGTGCCACACCCTGGCTGACAACCGTCAACTTCCGTGATGCGCCCGTCAATCGCCCCGAAAACGAACTGTTGGGCGTCATGTACGAGGATAACTTTGATGATTCGATAGCCTACCCGTTCATTGTCCAGAACTCCTCACACTGGTTTTTTGAGGGAACAGGTTTGCACGACGGGGATCAAATTCCGGGCGTGATCAGCAGCGAATATGATAATGCGTGGAACAATGGCTTTACCCCGGCAAACGTAACCATCCTCTCCAACACGCCGATTATTGTAACGGGCGGTGTTGCTAACCCGGCCATCTATACAGCACCCAGCGGGGCGATGATTTTTGACGCATCGACTAACATCTGGGCGCTTTTCCTGGATGATAACGAGTGGGAAAGCGTGCCAATTGACGCGCGTATCCAGCGCATGACCACGAACCTGCTGAACAAAATGCTCAGTACGGTGGCCGTGCCGATTGGCCCGAAAGATACGATTGGCGTTTACAGGCCGAGCGATCACACCTTCTATCTGAAAACCAGCAACGCGCCGGGCTTGCCGGATATTACCGTCAGCGTCGGTAACAAGAACAGCTTTCCAGTCACGGGCGATTGGGATGGTGACGGTTACGACACGGTTGGCTACTATGATCAGGCGCTGGATATTTTTGTCCTGTACGATAGCAACACGCCGGGAGCGGCCATTTCGCAGGCATTCGTCTACGGCAATCCGGGCGATATTCCACTTTCCGGGCGCTGGGTTGCCAAGCTGCAAAATGATCCGGTGGGGCAGGCGGGCAAATATCACGATGGTGTTGGCGTCTTCCGCCCATCCAACGGCCTGATCTATCTGCTGAGCGCCTGGCCGACTCCGCCCAAGCTAAACGTTTTTGCCGATTACACGATTGTTCTGGGCAATCCGGGCTGGATGGGTTTGGCGGGGCAGTGGAAAAGCGGCGTGCTGGATACCGCTTCCGTGTTCGATCCGACTCAGGCGCGCTTTTACATGACCGCCCAATCCTGCGCCGGGTTGACACCGGGACCCAACACCTTCTGCTTGCAGTTCTCAGACGCGGATACCTTTTTCGGCGCACCCGGCGACAAACCCTTCAAGGGCGACTTTCTGGGATTCGGGCGCAACGGGATCGGGGTGATGAATTCAACAACGGGCGTCATGTCGCTTAAATACAGCTTCCCGCAAAGCAGCGGCACGACCAGCACTCCCGATCTGACAATTGCCTATGGCGGACCTGGTGATATTCCGTTGGCCGGACACTGGAAACCTATCGGCAGCTTGCCCCAAAGTGCCAACGCTGCGCCGCCTGCTTCGATTCTGGTGAGCGGGGCAACGACAGTTCCCAGCACTGCCGTGCCGAAGCCAACACTGCAACCAGACAGCGACGGGCATTTCGACTAGAATAATCTTTCGGGGGCTGCTCAAGAGACTATGTGGAAAGTGTGCAGCCCTCATCCCCTAACCCCTTCCCCCGAGGGGGAAGGGGAATCAAGCAAGCGGATTTTTAGCCCCTCTCCTTCGAGAGAGGGGTTGGGGTGAGGGCTTTCCAAACGGTGAAAGTCAAACGCGGTCAGACCGGACGCCAAGCTGAATCTCGTTTTGCCAGGGATCACTCAGCAGCACTACACCGTCGCGCCGATGTACCGTTATGCCGTTTTCGCTCAGGTGTGCGGCGACTCGCTCCTGTTCAGCCTCATCGGGTAAAAGAATGCTGAAACGGCGCAGCCCAACGGATTTTTCCGGGGCTGACCCCGCGCCCAAACTGTGCCATGTGTTCAGGCCGAGATGATGGTGATAGCCGCCCGCCGATACGAACAGCGCACCAGGCCAGCGTACCATCACATCGAAACCCAGCAAGCCGTGATAGAACGCCTCTGCCTCTTTGACGTTGCCGATCCGCAGGTGCATATGTCCCAGCTTTGTCCCGACAGGCATTTGTGAACTATCAGGCTCATCCGCCGGAATTTCGGCAAAAAGGCTGTCAAAGTCGATTGGGTCACTTGCCATTCGCACGCTTTTACCGTCAAAACTCCACTCCGAGCGTGGCCGATCCCGGTAGATTTCAAGGCCGTTGCCATCAGGATCGGAGATGTAAAACGCTTCGCTCACCAGATGATCGGCATAGCCCATTGGGTAGCGGGCGCGCGCAATCTGCCGAACCTTGACGGCCAGATCGCGCCGGGTGGGGAGCAAGATCGCGGCATGATACAAGCCTGTGCTGAATTCGGGTTGTTTGATCGCGCCGGGCACTTCATTCAAAATGACCAGCGGTGATTGGCCTGTGCCCAGTACCGCTATTTGTTGATCCTGCTCAATGACGGCAAGCCCAACCAGACCCGTATAAAACTCCAGAGAACGGGCCAAATCGGCGACTTTGAGCGTGACCGAACCCATTTCCGTGGCCGGGTGCAGATGAGCGGGATTGATCGCATGGACTGCGTTTTCTGTACGTTGCATGATGATCGTTCGCTTTCGTCAAACTGATTATTAATCAGACGTTGTTAAACTGAACGATCTTTCAGGCCGACTCCACTTATTGTTTTGCGCCGGGCGTGTACGTTTCCAGAATCGAGCCGCCAACAAATTCGCGCAGCAGCGAATCATCCGGCACCAGATCGGGGCTGGCCGGGCGTACCCATCGCAAAAAGACGAGCAGCCGTTTGGCTTCGATGTAGCGCGCCGAAGATCGCTCCACTTGCAGCAGCAGCGGTTCGGCCAGTGGGCGTATGACGGCCAGTTCATACGGTAGGCCGGAGTTGAACATCGAATCGGCGTTTTCCTGATAGGGAAAGATGTTCGCTTTTTCGCCGCGCCGCACGCTCTCCCAGCGATTGAGCGTATCCTGTGCGCTGTAGCCGCGATGAGTCGCATCTCGCACGATGCGGCGCAGCAAGCGAACATCGGTTGTCGGAATACGGTTATGCCGATCAATATTCAGGGCGGTGAGTGCCGACACATAAATACGAAAAATGCGTTCGGGCGGGATGTGCGGCACCAGATCGGGGTTCAGGCCGTGAATGCCTTCCACGATGATCACGCTGTCATCATTTAATTGAGCAATATCGCCCGGCAAACCGCGCCCCTGCAAAAAGTCGAAACGTGGAAGCTGCACCTGTTCACGACTCATCAGCATCAGCAGATCGTGATTCAGGCGTTCGCGGTTGAGTGCTTCCAACGCCTCGAAGTCGTAAGCGCCTGCGGCATCACGCGGCGTCAGTTCCCGATCCACGAAGTAGTTATCCATCGCCAGCGTGAAGGGCTGAATGCCGTGCGCCATCAACTGCACGGCCAATCGCTTGCTGAACGTCGTTTTGCCCGATGAGGACGGCCCGGCGATCAGCACCAGACGCACGCCGTTTTTATGCCGATCCACGATCCCCTGTGCGATCTCGGCAATGCGCCGCGAATGGAGTGCCTCGGCCACCAGAATCGTTTCGCGGATGCGGCCTTCGCCAACCGCCGTATTCAGCCGTCCCACATCATCGATCCGCATGACGCGCAGCCATTCGTGCGTTTGCCGAAAGAT
>JBBSEU010000183.1:0-11919 GCA_038239365.1 Aggregatilineales bacterium | reverse complement strand
ATGTGTACCCGGTTTGATGCCCAGTTTGGCGACAAGCGATCTTTTTGAGTAGCCAGCTTGCATGATGAACCCGCCTATTGGTTCGCGCCGGGCGTGTATGTTTCCAGAATCGAGCCGCCCACGAATTCGCGCAGCAGCGAATCATCTGGCACCAGATCGGGGCTGGCTGGGCGCACCCAGCGCAAAAAGACGAGCAGCCGTTTGGCTTCGATGTAGCGCGCCGAAGATCGCTCCACTTGCAGTAGCAGCGGTTCGGCCAATGGGCGAATGACGGCCAGTTCATAGGGCAGGCCGGAGTTGAACATCGAATCGGCATTTTCCTGATAGGGGAAGATGTTCGTTTTTTCGCCACGTCGCACGCTTTCCCAGCGATTGAGCGTATCCTGTGCGCTGTAGCCGCGATGAGTCGCGTCGCGCACGATACGGCGCAGCAACCGAACATCGGTAGTCGGGATGCGGTTATGCCGATCAATGTTCAGAGCGGTGAGCGCCGAGACGTAGATACGGAAAATGCGTTCGGGCGGGATGTGCGGCACCAGATCGGGGTTCAAGCCGTGAATGCCCTCAGCAATGATCACACTGTCATCGCTCAATTGGGCGCTATCACCGGGTACGCCGCGCCCCTGCAAAAAGTCGAATCGCGGAAGCTGCACCTGTTCACGGCTCATTAGCAGCAGCAGATCATGATTCAAACGTTCGCGGTTGAGTGCTTCCAGCGCCTCGAAGTCGTAAGCGCCCGACGAATCATGCGGCGTCAGTTCCCGATCCACGAAGTAGTTATCCATCGCCAGCGTGAAGGGTTGAATGCCGTGCGCCATCAACTGGACGGCCAACCGCTTGCTGAACGTCGTTTTGCCCGATGATGACGGCCCGGCGATCAGCACCAGACGCACGCCGTTTTTGTGCCGATCCACGATCCCCTGCGCGATCTCGGCAATGCGCCTTGAATGGAGCGCCTCGGCGACCAGAATCGTTTCGCGGATGCGGCCTTCGCCAACCGCCACATTGAGCCGCCCCACATCATCGATCCGCATGACGCGCAGCCATTCGTGCGTTTGCCGAAAGATACGCTCAAGCTGTGACGATCCGCTGAGGGGCGCTAACCTGTCCGGCGATTCGGGGCGTGGGTAGCGCAGGATAAAGCCATCATCCGCCGCGCACAGATCGAACAACCTGAGTATCCCGGTTGAAGGCAGCATGTAGCCAAAAAAATAATCCACATTATCACGCAAGGTGTACAGTGTCAGATAATCCTTGCTGCGATACTCCAACAGCCGCACTTTATCATCATCGCCGCGCGCATTGAAAATCGCCTTTGCGTCACTGAGCGGCATCGTTTTGCGCGTGATCGGCTGATCGGCGGCGATGATCGCGGCCATCCGTTCGTGCAGTGCCGCCAAATCTGCCGCCTCGAACTGTGGCCGCTCAATCACCTGACAGTAAAAGCCGCCTTCAACCAGTGAATGCTCCACCGCCAGTTTGATGCCAGGGAATAATTCGGCGGCGGCGGTGGTCAGCACAAAAACGAGCGAACGGCGATAAATACGGCTGCCATCGCTATCCGCCAATGTGATCGGTTTGACCTGTGCATCGCGCGAAATCGGCATGGTTAGTTCACGCAAATCACCGTCGATGATCGCGCCAACTATCGGGCCATCGGGCGTGCCGTCTGGATAGGCTGCACACGTGTACTCGCTGATGGGCGTGCCAACTGGCGCGCTGTAGACCAGTCCATCGGAAAACGTGACGCGCGCATCGGTTCGCGCCGTCGAACGGCTGACCGTTCCACTTTGAGACATTTTAGTGTTCCATTGTTTGAGCGTTATGAGAAGGCCAAGCGACGGGCGTATACGGTTCGCTGCATGGTGCGCCAATCGTATAGGCGATGCGCTGCGCTGTCAGATCGGCCACGCATGACCAGAGTGTGGTATGGCCGCCACTGTGTCCGCAAACTGCCGCGCTGTGATCGGTCATGGCCGCCTGAATTGAGTCCCACGACTCGCCATTTTGCCAGTCCCCCGCTTCGAGGTAAGCAGTGCGTGCCCGCGAAACCGTTTGGGTGCGGCGCTGTTGAAGCGACAGCATATCCCGATGCTGATAGAAGTTGCCGACGGCCAACACATCGCCCGGCGGGTGGATGATCCGCAAGCGTTCGGCATGGCACTCGACAGCCGCGAACGACTCCCGATCCGCAAGCAGATAGTTGAAGCTGTGCAGGTGTGGCATTTGCGTAATGCAGTCAATCGCTTCGTTGACGGTGCTGCACGTTTCGAGCAGAATGCGCGGGATCAGATGAAAGGGGATGCCAGGGCGCGGATTCGCCACGCGATCCGAAAGGACGACATGCAAACACACGAACAAACCCGCCGCATTGACACCATCGTAGCGGCCACAGGGCACACTGCCGCGCATTCCAACCGTCGGGTGAGCGCCATCTGGTTGTAAGCGAATTCGTTGCCGGACGCGCTGAACGGTGTAAAAATCATAGTTGCGCCCAACCAGCACATGCCCATCGCTATCACGCCAGGCCAGGCTGGTGCAGCCGCCCCGTTCGGGTACCAGCGGTGCAGGCCGCCCGCCCAATCGCTGACGGCACAGAATCCGCAGCAGGTCATCATAGGGTAGTGCCTGACCGTCGGCATGGCCGTATAATTCATCGATCAACGGGGCGTGAATCGCGGCGATCTCACGGGCGCAGGCCTGAGCAAAGTCGAGCGCCGGAGGTTCCGGCCACCATGCAGGCAGCGTAAAGGGTTCACTGCCGCGCCCGATGGTGAGGCCAATCTCGTAATGTGAACCCGACAGATCGAATGTGCGATTATCCAGGGGAGTATTCATAACTTGATTATAATGCCAAATTTGCCCTGGCGTGTTTGGATATTCAAGCATTATCAGATCGCTCTAATGACTCTGCTCCTCTCCGCCTGCAATTTTTATCTCAAGCCGCCCGAAACCACCGTGAGTCCGCTCCCATCGCTTGCGCCGACTCGAATCGCCCAAACCGCCGTGCCTCAGATCGGGATCACCGCACCCGCGCCGACGCCTTCTACAGCGCCCGCCTGTACTCCCGACGCAAGCACCGCCGCTCGCCACTATGCCGCAATCGTCAGCATTGAATTGGCGCAGCACACCGTCACCGGGACGCTCAAAACAACTTTTCGCAACAATACCGGATCGCGGCTGGACACTGTCGTTTTTGTGATAGTTCAGGCACGCAAGCCGGGCGTCTTTACCCTGTCGTCGTTTAGCACGAATGCCGTCAGCGATAGTTATACGTGGTCAGGCGGACGGCTCGATGTGAAACTCGGCCAACCCCTCTTGCCAGGGTGCAGTACAACGCTGACGATGGGCTTTTCGCTAAAAGTACCGCTCATTCCCGAAGGCGCGGCGGGCGGCTTCGGTTATTTCGGCTACTCGGATCGCCAACTGAACCTGGGGGATTGGCTGCCCGTTATCGCGCCGTTCACCGATGGGGCTTGGCTTGTCCCGCGCGATTGGAACATCGGCGAGACGGATGTAACCGACTCGGCCAGCTACGAAGTAAATGTCACGGTACATGGCGGCAACCCGGATAAATTACTTGTAGCGGGGCCGGGCGTTGTGAACCGTGTCGACGCGACGAGCTGGCAATTCACGCTGGAACATGGCCGCAACTTCGCGCTTAGCATCAGCGAAGCCTTCACCGAACAAATCGCCCTCACACCCGAAGGCGTCAGCATCGAGTTTTACGGCTTTGCCCATACGACTGGCAGCGAAGCCCGCACTCAGGCATTGGCGACGGCGCGTGATGCAGTGGCGCGCTTCACGGAATTGTTCGGCGCGTGCCCGTACAAGCGGCTGGTTGTGGTACAGGGCGATTTCCCGGACGGCATGGAGTTCAGCGGAATTGTGTTTGTGGGCAACGGTTGGTTTGCGGGTTACGAAGGCAAGCCCGACTCGTATCTGACGCTCATCACTGCCCATGAAGTAGCTCATCAGTGGTGGTATTCAAGCGTCGGGGATGATCAGGGGCAGCACCCCTATCTTGACGAAACCTTTGCTATTTACAGTGAAGTGTTATTTCTCGAAAAGAAGTATCCCGATCTGGTCAAGTGGTGGTGGAGTTGGCGCGTCAATTTGTATCAGCCACAGGGCTACGTGGATTCGACAGTTTATGAGTTTAAGGCGGGGCGACCTTACATCAATGCGGTCTATTTGCGCGGCGCGTTGATGCTGGCGGAAATACGCGCAGCCATTGGCGATGTGGCCTTTTTCCACTGGCTGCGCGATTATGCAACCAAAGAAGCCGATCAGATTGCCACGCCCGCCGCGTTGTGGGGGCTGCTCAGCCGCGCGGATTATCTCCGCACGGCTGAGATTCGGGCGCGGTATATGCGCTCACCCGATCCGCTCAACCTGCTGATCGCGCCAACCTTGAGTGATGATCATTCGGTGGAGCCGACACCCAACGGTTGATGCGCTGTTTTGCTTTCAAACTACCGGTGAAATCAGCCCTTCTAACTCGGCAATTTCTTCAACCGAGAGCTTCACTTCACTGGCCGCCACATTCGCCGCAAATTCATCGACAGTTGCACAGCCAACCAGCGCGAAGATGTTCAACGGTTGGCTCAGCACATAGGCCAACGCGATTTGAGGCACACTCAGCGATTTTTGTGCGGCCAGTGCTTCGACCCGATCCAATCGCTGAAAGTTGTCCTCGTTGCAATACGACTCGACACACAGCTTATCGAAATAGTCATCGAATGAGCTTAAGTTATCGCGCCGGAAGCGCCCGGAGAAAAACCCGCCCGCCAGACTCGACCAGGTGAACAAGGGCATCTGCGTTTCGGCGTACCAGGTACGGGCGGCACTGCCTTGTGCGCCGCTGATGCTGATGCAGCCTGCCCAGGGCGGGCGAATCTGCACAGCCAAACTGAAGTTCGGGCTGCTGGCGACGAACGGCGTCAAGCCATGTTCGGCGGCATAGGCGTTAGCTTCCTGAACTCGTTCATAAGACCAGTTCGAGCCGCCAAAGGCACGAATGCGCCGCGCTTTCAGGTGTTCATTCAGCACTTCAACGATTGGCCCCACCGGGACTTCTGGATCGTCGCGGTGCAGCAGATACAGATCAATATAATCCATCTCAAAACGCGCCAATGATTCGTGTACATCGGCGTTGATGTCCGATGGCGTAACGCGCTTACGATCTCCATTTGGGTGCGCGCCCTTGCCGATCAGGACGATCTTTTCACGTAGACCGCGCTCCCGAATCCACTTGCCAACCGTTCGCTCATTGTCACCACCGCCGTAAACGTGAGCGGTATCGAACGTCGTGCAGCCTGCCGCAAAAACGCCATCTAACAGGGCGAAACTTTTCTCCAACTTTTTAGACTCGATCATGATTGTGCCTTGCACAACCCGCGAGATCGGTTTGTCGATGCCGGGTACCGTTCCATATTGCATAAGTTTTGATATTTCCTTTTTGAAGGTGAAGGTCTATTCCATCGGATATTTTAGAAGCCACTGCGCTCGAATGCGATCCATCGTTCGCAAAATGGAAAGCGTCTCGGCGTGCGGCATAACGGCACTTTCGGTCTGTCCGGCGCGCAAGCAGCGCCCAACTTCCTCAGCCTCATAATTGTAACCGTTGCCTTCATAGGGCACATCAATTTGTTGATCAGCTTGACCATTGATCGACAGCGTCAGCCGGGACGCGCGCCACCAGGGGGTATGAATCCTGATCTGGCCGCGTGTGCCGTTCAGAACGGCTTCCTGTGGCGTGTTGGTTCGGACAGCGGAGGAAAGCAGTGCCAATTGTCCCTGTCCATAACCAAAGATGATCGCCGATTGTTCATCGATCCCGGTTTGTCCCAGATCGGCCATGCTCACGATACGTGTTGGCTCACCAAAAATCATCGACGCCAACGAGACGGGATAGACGCCCACATCCAGCAGCGCGCCGCCGCCCAGAGTCGGATCAAACAAACGGCCTTTCGGGTTGAACTCGGTGCGAAAGCCGAAGTCAGCGTTCAGCATCCGTACTTCGCCGATCACACCTTCGGCCAACAGTTCGCGCACTTTGACAATGGCAGGCAAGAAGCGCGTCCACATCGCTTCCATCAAAAAAATCTGCCGGGTGTGTGCTAGCTCGATCATCATTTCGCCTTCGCGGGCGTTCATCGCAAAGGGCTTTTCACCCAACACCGCTTTTCCAGCCTGCAAGCACAGCAAAGCGTTCTCTTTGTGAAAAGGATGCGGCGTGGAAACGTAAATCGCATCGACTTGCGGATCATTTGCCAGGTCTGCATAGCTGCTATGGCGGTTTGGAACGTTGAACTCGTCAGCGAATTTATCAGCAGCGCCTTGCGAACGCGATCCGACGGCGATCAGTTCAGCATCGGCGGCTGATTTGAGACCATTTGCAAATAGATGCGCGATAGACCCTGTTCCCAGAATCCCCCAACGTGTTTTATCGGTCACAATGACTCTTCCCTTTATGGCTGCGACTTGAATCCAAGCCAACCATTATAAGGGATGATCCCCAAGCTGGGGCTAGCACAACCTACGGGCTGGCGATTTGCCCAAGCGAAAATACCGTCACTGCGTCCTGATTGACAGGCTGCGCGTACTCTACAAATAAGGCGACTGCCCCATCCATAGTCGGCGTTACCGTTTGAGTCGTCGTGGAGTCGCTTGCGGTAAGCGTATAGCTGCTTAGCGTCTGGTTATTTTGAACGGCTGTCAGGCGGATAAAACTCTGATCGCCAGCCAGCCGCTCAAACTTGAACTGAATCGATTTGCCCGCGTAACCCTGAAACAGAAATGGAACTGCCGGGTCTTTCCAGCTTAGCGTTGTAAAAACTCTGCTGCCCGGAGTCAGTGCGTTCGTGATACTGCTTGAGAGGCTGATTTTGTAGTGACTTGCTAAGTTAGCCACGACGATAGACGAGACGATCAGTTCATAATGCCCATCCTGCCGAATCAAGACGTGACGCAGTTCGGGGTCAGAGCCGGGGCCGCTATCGTCATCATAACATTGGAGAATGTAGATATCGGTGCAACCGGGCGTCATATCTGCGATGAAACGTATCGCTCCGTAAGGATTTTGAGGTGAAGGGAAATTGGACTGCATAAATAACGTCAAATCCTGGTTTTCGTCGCTTTCAACGCGCACGTCAATCAGGAAACCGGCCTGTGCATCGAAGGCAAAATATTGAAGTTCGGGAGTGTTGTCTGCGCCCGGTACGATCCAGCGATCTACAGGTTTGCCCATTTCAAGCGGTGTCACCTTCCCAAAACTCGTGACCAGTGAGAAGTCGCCCGTGCCATTGCCTAATTCACTGCCAACGGTCAGGGTGATTTCTTCATCCGCTAGCACATGCGCCAACATGATGATTTCTTTGCGTGCAGCCACGTCCGTCTCGTTTGATAATGTACCTGGATACACCTGGGGTGAAGATTCAATGCTATAGGTGAGCCGCACTTTGAATGCCTCGGAGTATGCAGTCACTTTCAACAACCCGGCTTCATCCGCTTTTATACGGTAACGAAGTTGTGGACTCTCCGACGTTAGTTTGCCTGTAATTTGATGACCAATCAGGATCGGTGTTGATAGAGGTGTCGGTATAAAAGTGGGTGGGGGCATAATGGTAATAATCGGTGGTTGAGACTGTTCAGGGAACACATATAACAAACTTGTTGGCCTGAGCGTAGGGAAAACCCACATTGAACCGGGAGCAGGCATTACTGTCGTGATCGGTATTACAAGTGATGGCGTTGAAGTTGAAAATGGCACGAGTGACGGCGTTTCGGTACTGATGGCAAGGCTAACGCCTGAGAGATGCTGTCCATTGAGCGAATTGAACGACGTGCCCCAAATAAAGACCAATATAACTGTTGCGGCCAGTGCTGTGAGATAGCTGAACATTCTTGCCGCCTTACGCATCGGTGGTTGAAGGGCAGGCAACGCATTCATAGAATATGGTTCCTTCTGTTCATTTGGCTGTTGTGACGCTGCGGCCAAT
This sequence comes from Aggregatilineales bacterium, assembly GCA_038239365.1. Lineage (GTDB taxonomy): Bacteria > Chloroflexota > Anaerolineae > Aggregatilineales > UBA2796 > JBBRMW01. Next base: position 3,916 of record JBBSEU010000183.1, on the reverse strand, counting down.
GCTTTCTGCCATACGCGCATCTTGACGTTCGGCGCAGAAATCGTCGTTTGCGATTTGATCAACGTGCGGGCGAACTGTGCCAGATCGCTATCCAGATCAGCAGGTGCAACCGCGTTGGGATCGCGGCTCAAGGCATCGAGGAACTGATCGAGCCGTTCAGATTGTGTTGTCATCAGAATTTTCCTCGTGCTGCCGATAGATAATCTGTAGCTGATGCAGAATGCGGTGCAGAGCGACTCGAACCGATCCCGCACTTTTGCCGACGATCTTGCCAATCTCGTGCGAAGGTAAGCCGCCAATCACCTTGAGCAGCAGCAAATTGCGCTGATCGCGTGGCAGTTGATCGACCATTGCTTGCAGCGTTTGTTGTTCTTCGGAGAGGATGATCCGTTCCAGCAGATTGGCGTTACCCGCCATCAATTCAGCGGTGTCGAGTGGCAAAGTCCGACGAGTTGCTTTGTGATGATTGATGACCGTGTTGTGCGCGATCCTGAACAGCCATGCAGCGACTAACCCACCACGATATTGATCGAGGCTGGTCATTGCGCGCGTGAAGATCAGGCTGGTCAGGTCTTCGGCTTCTTGCGGATCGTCCACCCGGCGCAGGCAGTAGGCATAGACGCGCGTGAAATAGCGTTCGTAGATCGGCGCGAATTGTTCCAGATCATCGCGTGCCGCGCGCAAGCATGCGGCTTCGGCGGCGGCATTAAACGCGGATGGAGTCGGCTGTTCGTGCAGTGTTATCGCCGTATCAATGATCATGCCTCGCCTGCTTGCCTTCGTGCTGCAACGTCATAGCACTAAAGACAACGGAGAGGCAAAAGTGTTACAGAGCAGATACGGAATGCAAAAAGGCGAACACACAGGACAGCGTTCGCCTTAACTCATTGGCTGTATCATCAACCCACTGGAAACTCAATTTGGGGCGACGGCAGTCAATACCACGCGGGAAGAAGTGCAGCGGATTACTTGGAGCGGTTTTGCAGCGTGCGGCTAAAAATCTCGCTCTGCTGCTGACGACGCTTGTCCGGCTTCTTAGTCTCGCCTTTGCGTGCGTTGCGCGAAGCACGCGGCGCGGTCATCAATTCTGCGCCCATCTCTGTACCCTGCATGGCCTGACGCAGTGCCAGTTCCATCGCGGTGGGCACATCGCCCAGCTCCTCGTCGGCTTCCTTCGGCATTTCGTGCTTTTCTTCAAGCGCCTTCACGCTCAGGTCAATTTGCTTCTTCTTGCCGTTGACCTTGATCACCTTGACGCGCAGTTCATCGCCGACCTTGACCACTTCCGAGGGCGAATTGATGTAGCCGCTGGCAAGTTCCGAAACGTGAACCATGCCGGGGCGTTCCGCGCCAACGTCAACAAATGCGCCGAACTTTTCCACGCGAACGACTTTGCCGACAAGCGCCTGACCCACCTGAATATCGTTCCAGGTCACGTCCGGTGGCTGAATCATCGTCAAATCGATGCGTTTCTGTTCCACATCCACGTTACGCACCCATACGGTGATCTCGTCGTCGACGGAGACCTTGTCGTTTACGTTCTTGACACGTTCGGTGCTAAGTTGCGAAATGTGGAGCAAGCCATCTGTGCCGACGCCAATATCAACAAAAGCGCCGTACAATTCGATCTTCGTCACCTTGCCATGCACTTCCATTTTCGGCTTCAGATCCGCAACGGATAAGCTAGGCCGGACTTCTTCGATTCCTGTACTCATAACGACTGCTCCTGGGCTGATTAACTCGATTGGCTCGCAAGCCGCGCGGCATTATACTGCTTTGTGAAAAGAATATCAATGACCAAGTTAGAAAATCAGTTCGTCCACGTTGAAATGTGGTTAGAAGCAAATTGCACGCCAACAATCTATTTTTGATCAATATTGAGCCGAAATTGTTGACGAAATTCATCCAGCAATCGTTTTTCGCCCGTTGCATCCTGAGCGTACCAGTGCATCCAACCGTTACACGACGGCACATCTTTTAGCTGGGCGGCCAGGCCATGAATCGAGCCGCAGAGCGCGCCAACTTGTAGGTTGCCATCAGGCAAAATCACGGCCAGACAATCGGGCGAGTCCAGTTGAAGGGTGTCGCTAGGTTGCAGGTAGCCCGCTTCAAGCAATGCCGCAAATGGGATTTTGATGGGTTTCGGGCGGGGTTCGGCAGCGCGCGGATCGGATTGATCTAACGGTGTGACGGCTTCGATGCGTTTCAGTGCGGCTTCAATATAGGTTGAATCGCGTTCGATCCCGATCCAGTGTCGCCGCAAGCGTTTGGCGACGGCGGCTGTTGTGCCCGATCCCAGAAACGGATCGAGCAGCAGATCGCCCGGTTGGCTGCTGGCTAAGATAATGCGCTCAAGCAGTGCTTCAGGTTTTTGCGTCGGATGCAGCTTTTTGCCATCTGTGCCGCGCAACCGCTCAATACCTGCACACACCGGGATCGTCCAGGTGCTGCCAAGTTGTTTGCCTGCGTTGAAGTGCTTCATGGCGTGATGATTGAAGGTGTAGCGGCTTGACTCTGAATACTTTGCCCAGATGATAAATTCGCTGTCGTTTTTGAGTCGCGTACCGCGAAAGTTAGGTGTTGCGTTCGGCTTGAGCCAGTTCACGGTGTTGAGTATCCAAAAACCTAAATCCTGCAACAGCGCGCCGACTCGAAAAATATTGTGATAGGTACCCGAAACCCAGATCGTGGCGGTAGGCTTCATCACACGCCGAATCGCGGTCAGCCAGTCGCGCGTGAAGCGATCATAGGCCGCGAAATCCTCAAATTGATCCCAGGCATCATTCACTGCATCAACGCGCGTCATGTTGGGTCGCCACAGATCATTTTGCAGTTGGAGATTGTAGGGCGGGTCGGCAAACACCAGATCAACCAGATTATCAGGTAACGTGTCGAGCATTTCCACGCTGTCACCGCGCAATATAGTGTCAATATTGTCCGTCATGCGCGGCTTTCAAAGCGTCGTTGAGGAATCAATAGAAATCAGTGCGGGACGTAAACTATCTGTCCGGCATAGACCAGATCGGGATTCGCCAGACAGTTGACGGCGATGAATTGATCAAGCGCCACGCCGTAAGCCGTCGCAATCGTGCCAATTGTATCGCCATTCTGGATGGTATAGGGTATCCAACCATTCGGGATAATACAACCCGCCGCGCCCGCATAAACGCCGCTCCCATCGTTTTGAGGAATCGCGGTTGCGCCAAAAGCCAGTGTTGGTGGCGCAATGTAATTGGGTGGCTGCGTCACGAGGATCGGTTGGCTGACCTGTGTAGCAAATATTGGCCGCGCCGTGATGCCGCCGAACAGCACCGTGCCATTAGGCGTTACGTTGAACAGGTTCGTCAGGCTGCTGAGAGAGCCGTTTTGAGCCAGCGCATACAGGATCAAAACGATCATTAACAGGATCAGAATGGCGCTAGCACGGTTACGCATGGTCGATCTCCCTGTCTTAGTACCTCACCGCACTCGCCATTGGCAAGTGCCGGTGAGTCTCACGTTCGTACAACTACTCGCTTGCGCCGTCGCGGTACGTGGTGATGACGGAGTTATCGCCGCTGAACGGGTTGGGGACGTACTTATCGGCTTCCCAATCATTTTCCCAGTTGGTTGTATTGATCAGATAGCGATATTGATACTCTTTGTCGTTATCCAGATCAAGCGTAATAGTGAAGCGATTGCCACGCTTTTTCTCCATCTCGGTTGCGCGCTCATCCCAATCGTTGAAATCGCCGACCAGATGGACGGTTTCAGCACCTTCGGCGATGCTTTCGGGCAGCTCGAATGTGACTTTGCATTTGGTCTTGAGGAACTTCTTTTTTACCATACCCACCTTGTTATGCCTTTCTGAGGTGTACGTGGCTATTCTATCATATTGAATCAAAACAATTTTTTACGGGTTAGATGGTTGCGTGTT
>JBBSEU010000182.1:0-11941 GCA_038239365.1 Aggregatilineales bacterium | reverse complement strand
TGATCCTTACACTGGCGGGCGGTGCGCTCCCCAACGCCATTTTCATCATGCGTGATTTCGTCGATAATGTGCCACGTTCATACGAAGAAGCGGCGATGGTGAGCGGCGCAGGCGCTTTCCAAATCTTCCGCGACATTATCGTCCCGACGCTGCGCCCCGGTATTCTGGTAGTGGGGGTGCTGGCCTTCGTGGGCGCTTGGGGGGCTTTCCTGATCCCGCTGATTTTGATGCGTAATCCCGATTTGTGGCCTGCTTCAATTACCTTCTACCAGTTTTATGATCCAGAAGGTAATCCAAATATCGCAGCCGTGGCTGCCTACGCGATTTTATATTCGCTGCCAGTGCTGCTGCTGTATCTGCTCATCAACTGGCGTTATGGCTTCCGATTTTATGGGGGGATCAAGCGGTAATCCGAATGGCTTCAGTAACACTCAACAGTCTCCACAAATCGTTTGGCACAGTGCGCGCTGTCCAGGATGTGACGCTTGATATTCACGACGGGGAATTTATCTCACTGCTCGGCCCTTCCGGCTGCGGAAAAACCACCACTTTACGGATGGTAGCCGGTCTGGAAGCCAGCGACGGCGGGCAGATCCTGATTGGCGATAAAGACGTGAGCGTTTTGCCGCCGCGTGACCGTGATGTGGCGATGGTCTTTCAGGATTACGCACTCTACCCACATATGAATGTGTTGGAAAATGTCGGCTATCCGCTCAAAGTACGCGGCGTTCGCTCCGCCGAACTTGAAGCGCGCGTGACCGCAGTTGCAAAACGTCTGCAAATTGATGCGCTGCTCGAACGTCGCCCGGCGCAGCTATCCGGCGGGCAGCAGCAGCGCGTCGCACTGGCGCGGGCGGTGGTACACCATGCGAAGGTGACGCTCTATGATGAACCATTGAGCAACCTGGATACGCAGCTTCGCAACGAGGCGCGTATTTTTTTGAGGCATCTTCAAAAGGAAGTCGGCTTGACCTCACTGTATGTGACGCATGATCAGGCCGAGGCAATGGCGCTTTCGGATCGAATTGTCGTGATGAATCAGGGCAAAGTGATGCAGTTTGGTTCGCCGATGGACGTTTATCGCAAACCCGTCAATACGTTCGTGGCGTCGTTCATTGGCAGCCCACCCATGAATCTGCTGCATTGTCAGATCGATCAGGCCGCTCATCGCCTTGTTTTCGACGACGCGGCAACGCTGCCATTGAGTATGTTCGAGGCGCGCTATGCGTCTATCCTGAGCAGCTTGTCTTCGGTCAAGTTAGGCGTGCGCCCGGAACACATCCACTTGCACACCACACCCGGCGAAGATCGTCTCCCCGCGCGTCCGTACATCACTCAGGAACTGGGCAGTGAGATACACCTGATTGTTCACATCAATGATCAGTTGGTGACAGTTCGTCTGCCGGGCGATCAGCCTGTAGCCTACTCAGAGCAAGTCTGGCTCGAATTTCAACCGGAACGCATCTATTTTTACGATGGCGATGGGCTTCTCGTGCAATGACCACTCCGCTCCGTTTTACGCTTGAATGCACCATCCAGCCATTACAGACATTTACCTACCTTAACCTTCCCTTTGAAGTGCCCAAAGGCGTTGGACGGATCGATGTTGCCTACACCTATGACGGGGCGATTGGTTCTGATCCCGGTTTGACAGGCGGCAACACGCTTGATATTGGCATCATCGATCCGCGTGGAAGCCAATTCCTGACGCAGGGATTTCGCGGTTGGAGCGGAAGCGCACGCCAGCATTTCTATCTGGCAACCGATTCAGCAACGCCCGGCTATTTGGCTGAACCCATTCAAATGGGGACATGGCATATTTGTCTGGGCATTTACAAAGTTGCGCCGCAAGGCTGTCAGTGCCGCGTCGATATTACGCTGACGCCAGACGCCACCCCTCTCATTGAGAGTTTTCCCGCGATGCTTGCCGTTGAGACCATTGCAGCACGCGCGCCTAACCCTGATAATTGGTACAAGGGCGAACTGCACTGCCATACGCTGCACAGCGACGGCGACTCGACTGTACCAGAGGTACTGGCGATTGCTGAGGCGCTCGATCTGGATTTTCTGGCGATCACCGATCACAACAATTGGTCACACTTAGTCGATCTGGCGAGTCAGCACACCGCTCTAACGCTGATTCCGGGCTATGAAGTGACCACCTATTACGGTCACTGGAACATCTGGGGGTTAGCCGACTGGATCGATTTTCGTGTCCAGTCACCAGATGATTTGCAGTTGGCAATACAAACCGCGCAGGCGCAGGGCTATCTGGTTTCGTGCAACCATCCGCGCCCCTATGGACCCGACTGGGCATTTCCCGAAGTGGCTGGTTTTTCATGCGTCGAAGTCTGGAATGGCCCCTGGGAAGTCCTGAACGATTATTGTCTGGCCTTCTGGACGCAGCGATTGAACGCGGGTCAACGACTGGTGGCCGTTGGTGGCAGTGATTTCCACTTTTCAAAAGAGGTGCATATCGCACACATCGGTCATCCGACTCTTTTTATCCACTGCCCGGAAGTGCCGTCAGCCGCTAACCTGCTGAAGCATCTACGCGCGGGTCATGCTTTCATCAGCGAGTCGCCAACCGGGCCGCGTCTTGATCTGTGCGCCGGAAGTGCCCAAATGGGCGATAGTGTCTCTGATGCGCCGTTCGATTGCAGCGTAACGGTTATCGGCGGGGCGGGTTCAGAACTGCAATTGTTTACGGCAGACGGTCAGGTGGCAGCTTACCCGGTTTCGCAGGACGAGCAGCGATTCAGTTACAAAGTTGACTCCCCGATGTGTCGGTACGTGCGCGCGCAGCTTTACGATCCATCAGAGCGAAAAATACGCGCATTGACGAATCCGGTTTATATCGAAGCGGGTGAAGCCCCCGATAAATAAATCTTGATGGGTACTGAGTGCCGCGCGTGCTTGCTACCAGGCCGTATAGCCGCCATCCACGATCAAGTCAGTGCCCGTCACAAAGCTGGCCGCGTCCGAAACCAGATACCAGACCCCCCAAGCGATCTCCTGGGGCGTACCCATCCGCTGCATGGGGGTCATGTCCAGCCAGACGCTGCCCCAGGCCGGATTGTTCATGCCGCGTTTGGTCATTTCAGTACCCGTATAGCCCGGCGAAATTGAATTGACCCGTACCCCTCGGTCTGCCCACTCGGCAGCCAACGAGCGCGTCAAATGAATGACCGCCGCTTTTGAGGCATTATATGCGGCTTGTGGCTGCGGCCTGTTCACAATTGCGCCGGACATCGAAGCGATATTGACGATGCACCCGGATCGGCGTTCCAACATGTGTTTGCCAACCGCACGGCACGACCAGAAGACGCCGTTCAGATTGATGTTGATCACGTTCAGCCAATCTTCGGTTGTGGTGGATTCGGCTGGCGTATTCACGGCTATTCCAGCATTCGCAACAAGAATGTCAATCTTTCCGAACTGGTCAATCGCTTTTTGAACCGACGCCTCGACACTTTCCGGGTTACGCACGTCGGTTTGGACGGCCATCGTTTGGACACCTGTCTGCTTGATCTCGGCGGCGGCCTGTTCTCCGGAGATCGAATCGAGTTCGGCAATAACAATTGAAGCGCCTGCCTGAGCAAGCGTGTTCGCAATTTCGCGCCCGATGCCCCTGCCGCCGCCTGTGATCAGTGCGACACGCCCGGTCAGATCGAAGATATTTTGCACGGTAAATGCCTTTCTGGTCTCAGCGTTGGTAGACGATCAGTCAGCAAGAGTGAACTGCACTTTCATGCGTTTCGGATCGCGCTCGGCCAGCGTCATCCCCTCAGCGAATTGACTCAATGGCAGTCGATGTGAGATCAACGGTTCAACCTGAACCGCGCCGCCCTTGATCAGGGCGATGCTCTCCTGAAAAGTGCGGTTGACGGCGAAACTGCCGATAATAGTCAAGTCTTTGCGGAAAACATCGTAAGGGATAAACGTTGCGGGTGCGCCGAACGGACAAACGCCAAAGACCCAAACTTTGCCGCGCCGCCGGGTATAGTTGAAACACTGTTCCAGGACTTTGGGGATGCCCGTCGCGTCCACCACAATGTCATAGCCAGCCGGAGCAAGCGCCTTAAGCCGCCGTTCCTGATGACTATCGGCCAGTACCGTTTCGGTTGCGCCCAGCGTCGCGGCCAGATCGAGCCGCCCGGGTACGGAGTCCGTGATGACTACTTGCGCCGCGCCGCAATGGCTGAGTGCCTGGAGTAGCAGGCAGCCCATCGGCCCCGCGCCAAAGATCAGCACCGAGTCGCCGGGCTGAACCTGAACGCGCTTCAATCCCCAGACAACGCAAGCCAGCGGCTCGATCAAGGCCGCCTGTGCGAAGGTCAAATCGCCAATCGAAAAGACGTTGCTTTCGGGCGCGGTCACATATTGGGCGAATGCGCCATTGCGCGTAACACCGATAGCCGCCAGTGTTTCGCATTGATTCGGTTCGTTGCGCTGGCAGGCGGAGCAGCGATTGCACGGAATGTTCGGGTCTGCTGTGACGCGATCACCCGGCCTGAACCGCTGCACATTATCACCGACGGCCACCACGCGCCCACTGAACTCGTGCCCTGGGATAAGCGGATAAGTCGCCTCATATTCGCCATGAAAAATGTGCAAATCGGTGCCACAAATGCCCGCCGCCGCCACTTCGATCAGTACATCGTCCGCGCCGGGTACGGGCTTTTCGGCCTCAACGACTCGCACTTTTTCCGGTGCTTCGATTTGTGCTGCTTCCATAGTCGGGATTCCTTTTAAGTTTCAGTATTCAGCGTTATTTGACCGCGCCAGCCGTCAACCCACGCACAAGCTGCCGCTGTGCCCCCCACCCGGCAATGACCACCGGCAAGGCGGTCAGTGTGGCCGCCGCCGACATTTTCGCCCAGAACAGCCCTTCCGCCGTTTTGAAGGAGACAATGAATACAGACAGCGGGGCGGCTTTGGTGATCGTCAGGTTAAAGGCGATAAAAAATTCGTTCCAGGTGAAGATCATACACAGGAGTATGGTCGCCATCAAACCCGGTAGCGCCAGTGGTAGCACCACGTATCGGAACTCTTGAAGCAGCGTTGCGCCGTCGATCCGCGCCGCTTCAATGGATTCATAGGGCAGATCGGCAAAAAAGGAGCGCATCATCCAGATCACCAACGGCAAGTTGATCGTGGTATACAGCAGAATCAGGCCAAAATGGGTATCAAATAAACTCAGGTTTTTGAAAATTACGTAGAGCGGTACGATCACCCCGACGGGCGGCAGCATCCGCGTGGACATGACCCACATCATGGTAAAGTTGCTGCGTTTTTTGGGATAGTAGGCCAGGCTGTAGGCCGCCGGAACGCCCAGCAAAAGCGCGACAAGAGTGGAAAAGCCAGTGATCAGCAGTGTATTGAGCAGATAATCGAAGTAGTGCGACTGTTGCAGCGCGATCTGGTAATTTTCGAGGGTGGGTTGAAAGATCAGCGTGGGCGGGTTGGTATAGGCGTCCGCTTCCGTTTTGAAAGACGTAAGTACCATCCACAAGATCGGAAAGAAAACAAGAAAGGCGATAAACAGCGTCAGGACGGAGAGCGCGTGTCCGAATATTTTATGCTTTTTCATGCAGCTTCCTTCGACTGGTCATTGCCACGAATGATTCGCAGGAAGAAAATGGTGATCAGGTTCGCCAGAATAACCGCGATAATACCGTAAGCACTGGCTCGCCCAACGTTCCAGCGTTTGAACGCTTCCAGGTAGATGTTAAAAGTTAGTGTAGTGGTGTAGTTTGCGGGGCCGCCCGTCGTCGTCACGAATATCTCCCCGAAAATATTCAGGATGAACAGTAGTTCAAGCAGCACGCCGATTTCGATATAACGTCGCAAATGGGGCAAAATCACGTAGAAGAAGATTTCCAATGGCCCAGCGCCATCCATCTGAGCGGCCTCGATGTGTTCCTGTGCCAGCGATTGTAATCCGGCCAACAGGATCAACATCATAAAAGGTGTCCATTCCCAGGTCACAATAATGACGACGGACATCATCGGGTACTGGTTGAGCCAGTCCGTCGTTGCATTCGTACTGAACAGGCCAAAAAAAGCGTTGAGCAGGCCAAAGGTCGGGTTGAACAACATATTTTTCCACATCACCGCCGAAACCGTTGGCATGATCAGGAACGGCGTGATGAGCAAGGTACGGGCTAAACTGCGTCCAAAGAACTGCCGATTGAGCAGCAGTGCCAGTATCATCCCGAAAACCAGCGACAAAATGACCACTGAACTGGCAAAGCTGAGCGTGTTGCGAATGATGCTCAGTGTGTCAACATCCTGAACGAAGTCCAGATAATTGCCCAGCGCGACAAAGCGTGTGTTCGCTGGCCGGAGAAAGTTCCAGTTGGATAAGCTGTAGAACAGCGTAAAAGCAACCGGGATTTGGGTCAAACAGATCAGGTAGATAATCGCTGGACTAACGAGTGAAAGACGAGCGCGCAGCCACCGAAACGGATTGAACAGTGGGTTAGGCGCGGCCATAACTGCTTGTAAGCGCATTTTGTTCTCTGAAGTCAATATAGCTCATCTTTTATTTGGTTGATGCTGAATTCGGGGCGAATATCAGCCGAGAGCGTCAACGGGCAGGGGTCGAATGACGATCCCTGCCACAGAGTAACCCTGGTTACTTGAGATAACCAGCGTCTTTGACCGCTTTCGTGACAATATCCTGGCTCTTTTTCAACGCATCGTCAACCGAAATCTGCCCGCTGATGGCGGCGGAAATTTGCTGAGATACGTCTGTGCCGAAGCCCTGGAATTCGGGGATACCGACAAACTGCACGCCCACATAGGGTACTTTATCGCGGGTAGCATCCGTCGGATCGGCAGTTTGGATCGATTTCAAGGTGATGCTGGCAAAGGCTTGCGCGGCCTTCAGGTATTCTGGATTGTTGTAGGTCGAAGTCCGGGTGCCGGGCGGGATCGTCTGCCAACCGTAGGTCTTCCCAACCAGGGCGATGTAGTCCTTACTGGTTGACCACGTCAGGAATTGCAGTGCTTCGGGCTGATGCTTGCTGGTCATCGGGATCGCATACGCCCAACTCCACAGCCAGTGATAGCCCTTCTTGACAGTCTGATAGGGTGACATGGCGAAACCAACGTCATTCACGATCTTCGATTGGGCTGGATCGGTCAGGAAGCCAGCGGCAACGGTGGCATCAACCCATATTGCGGCCTGACCCTGCGCGATGGCCGTCAACGACTCGGAGAAACCGTTGTTTGCCGCGCCGGGGACGCCGCACTTTTGCAGCAGATCGACGTAGAAGCTCACCGCGTCATGGAATTCTTTGGAATTCAACTGCGGCTGCCAGTTGGCGTCGAACCACTTACCGCCGAACGTGTTGATGACCGTATCGAGCGGGGCCAGGACTTCACCCCAACCCGGCAGACCACGCAGGGCGATGCCGTACTGTTTCTTATCCGGCTTGTGCAGCTTGCAAGCCAGGTCTTTGATCTGGTCCCACGTCGGCTCGTCGGGCATGGTCAGACCCGCATCGGCAAACATCTTCTTGTTGTAGAAGGTCATGCTCGATTCGCCGTAAAACGGGAGCGCATAGACTTTGTTTTCGAAAGACAACCCGGCAATCACGGGCTTCAACAGGTCAGCCATGTCGTAGTTGGGTTGGACATTATCCGGGTGAGCCGTCATCAGATCATCAACCGCGGCCAGCCACTTGTTTTTGGCGAAGACGGGCGTATCGTAAGTGCCAACCTGGACGATATCGAATGAGCCGGTGCCAGTGCTGATGTCGGTGGTCACCCGGTCACGCAGTTCGTTTTCGGGCAGCATGACGAACGACAGATTGATATTGGGGTGCGCGGCGTGAAAATTATCTGAAAGGGCCAACAGTTTTCGCTGGTCAGGGTTATTGACGACAGCAATGGTGAGTGTCACCGGATCAGCAGCGTGTACTGCTGATTGCTGAAACAGCGTGAGGCTAAACAACATGAGTGCAAGCGCGAAAGCCAAAGTCTTTTTCATAACAGAATTCCTCTTTTGCTAATTCACAAATCGAACAACTCGTAGAGGGCTGACCATGATTTCAAGTGTGGCTATATCGTTTCTCCTTTCCAAGTAGGTTAGCGGTGTTCGATACCGTTGGTTGGCTGCGCTCTCGTTCGATACCGTACTTTTATTATAGAAAGAGCATCCCGAAAACTTTGCCAGATAATTGACACAATTTTGACAAAGTGGGCGGTGTATGCTTTTCTATTGTTTGGATCGTTCGCAAGACGCTGGTGAGAAAAAGATTAAATAATGGCCGATAATTATCAGGTTACGCAGACGAATAATGACCGCTTTGAGGCATTTACCGAACAAATCAAACAGGCGCTTGAGCATCTTTACGATTTTGCCTATTTACAAAAACACCCTCTGGCACGCAGTTATAGCAGCGCAGATGGTTCCGTCAAAACGGCTGGACGCCAGTTCCGTTACGCCCTGATCACGGCCATCGAGTCGCTCAAAGGAATGCCGAGCGGCCACTTTCGCGCCCCGGACGCCCGTCTCTATAATTTGCTGCACTTAATCTACGTGGAAAATCTGGCAATTCAGGAAGTCGCCCTGGAACTGGGCATATCCGAGCGCCAGGCCTACCGTGATCTGAAACGGGGACAGGAGGCCATTGCGGAGGTCTTATGGATCAGTTTTGTGCCGTCTTCTGAACCAACGCCCGAAGAATTTTCACTGCGTTCTGAAATCGCTCATCTGCATCCTAATTTCAGCACCGTTGATGTCGGCAGCATCTTTCAACAAGCACAAAAAGCAGTCGAGCGATTGGCCGTTCAACATGCGGTTCAAATCGCAGTCGAGATGCCCGGCGAACCGATGACGCTGCTTTCCGATCCGTCGCTGGCACATCAAATGATTGTGAGTGTACTGAGCTACGCCGTTCAGCACGCCCAGCCCGGCATACTCACCGCCCAATTTGAAGTGAACCCGGATACTGTCACACTTACGCTCCGTTATCAAGGTATAGAGGATGCTAACCCCTCAGTAGATACAAAGTCGATCCTTTCGGAACTGGCACTGCGCCTGCGTTGGACAATTTCGTATCAGGACACACCGCCGCTTTATACGGTAACACTGCGCTTAATTTCGCATCGCTTAACGATTTTGGTGATCGATGATAACGAAGGCTGGGTTGCCCTGCTGGAACGTTTCCTTGAAGGCTTTGATTGTACAGTGGTTACGCTCCACAGTAGAAAAGACATTGTACAGCAGGTGCAGGACTTGACACCTCATGCGATTATCCTGGATGTGATGATGCCCGAAACTGACGGCTGGGAAATCTTGCAGCGGCTGCGTGCCCAAAGCATGACTGCTCATATTCCAATCATTGTCTGTTCGGTACTCAATGACCCGCAGTTAGCCTATTCGCTGGGTGCTAATGCTTTCGTCGCCAAAACCACCAACCTGGAAAAAGTTCTGGAGGCGCTCAGAGCTTTATCGATCATGTGACAATAATCGGGAATACACCATGACCGCACTGACATTGACTTATAACCTCAACGATAGTCTGGCCGAACTTCGCGCCCGCCTGACCGCGCATCTGGGCATCGTCCTGATTGGATTTGGCATCCTGGGGGCGTGGTATTTTGTGCTGCGTATTGACCTTCCGCTAACCGCTTCCGGGCTGTTGTGTCTTGTGGTTTTGTTAGGCCGTCTGGTGCAGCGTTTGCAGGTTAACCATCCGGTGTTGGCCTGTTATACACTGGTGTGGGGGAGTGTGGCATTACTTTCAATCGGTATGGGATGGTTTAATAGTCCCTGGCTGCCCTGTCTGGGGGTGGTCTGTGTCTTTGTCGGCGCGATATTGATCAACAACGGCGGGATATTCATCGCCGTGATCCTGAGCAGCCAGCTTGCACTGCTCAACTTAACCACTAACCGTACCTACCCATTTTGGGAATTGACCTTATTATTTGTGCTGGCAGCCATCACGAGTTGGTTAATCGCCTATACCTTATTTACGGCGGTGCATTGGTACGGAGCGATGCAGCAGCGCAGCACACAACTGCTGGACGAAACGCGCGATCATCGTGCCCAATTGAGTCAGGCGCTGAAATCAATGGAGATTGCTTACGAAACGCAAAAGCGCACGCAGCTTGAACTGATCTGGGCACACAAACAAGCAGAAGATGCGCGCCGTCTTAAAGAGCAATTCGCAGCGAATGTCAGCCACGAACTACGCACACCGCTCAACTTGATCCTGGGTTTCAGCGAAATCATGTACCTCTCGCCCGAAGTCTATGGAGATTTCGGGTGGCCGCCCGTTTTGCGCCGGGATGTTCATCAAATCTATCACAGCAGCCAACATTTGCTGGCACTGATCGATGATATTCTTAATCTTTCCCGTTTTGAAATGGTCGGCTTTCATCTGAACTTTGAAGCGGTCCCGCTCGAACCATTGCTGCGCGATACGCTGGATATTGTTCAATCGCTGGTACGTGGACGCCCGGTTAATCTTAACCTGAAGATTGAAGCTGGTTTACCGCTGCTCGAAATAGACCGCACCCGCATTCGTCAGGTCGTGCTGAATCTGCTCAACAATGCCTGTTCCTTTACCGAAACGGGCAGCATCGACTTGATCGCTCGTCGCATGGGTCACGAGGTATGGGTCAGTGTGCGTGATACTGGAGCGGGCATTCCGTCAGATAAACTGTCTCACTTGTTCGATGAATTTTATCAGGTCGATCATACGATACGGCGCAGTCATGGCGGGGTGGGGCTGGGGCTGGCAATCAGCAAGCGGTTTATCGAAGCCCATCATGGACATATTTGGGTTGAAAGTATCGAGGGGGTTGGTTCGTGTTTTACCTTTGCCCTGCCCTGCACAGAACATGCTCCACACAACCCGACAGACGATCAGACGTTAGCGCCAATGCCGACGACTGCTGCGCGTCCCTGTCTGCTTGTATTGGAAAAAGACGAGGCAATTGTCTCGATGCTGCAACGCTATATCAAAAGCTGCAACGTGATCCAGGTGAAAGACAGCCGACTGCTGGATGAACTCAGCCTAACCTACCATCCCAGGGCGATTATTCACAATGTCAAACCTGAAACGCAGGGCACCAACCCGCCCGTGTTAATCGAAACGGAAGTGCCAGTCATTGAATGTACTTTGCCAAACCCGGCCTGGTTCGCCGGAGACCTGACCATTGCCGGGTATTTGCCCAAACCCATCAATGCTCAAACCTTGTTAGAAAAAATTAAAAGCATCGGGGCGGTACAGGAAGTATTGGTGATAGATGATGATCGAGGGTTTGCACTGCTTGTCGAACGTATTCTGAAATCGAGCGGTAAACCCTTTATGATCCGGCGTGCCTATGATGGTGTACAAGGGATCGCTGCGCTTCAGGATCATCTCCCAGACTTGGTGTTACTTGATGTTATCATGCCCGGCCTGGATGGGATGGGCTTGCTGGCACATATGCACGCCGATCCAAAACTGGCTGCTGTTCCCGTGATTTTGCTTACGTCTAGTGATGAGAACTACTTACCGCAAGTTGGGAGTCGAATCGTCGTTTATCATCGCAGCGGATTACTCCCTGTCGAAGTCTTGAACTGCCTGAACGCCATCACAAACAATCTTAAACTGCACACCCGTAGGAGATGCTAGATGATGGCATTATAGCCACCTCAATCGAATAGATAATGGCACTGGCCTATAAATTTCGCGCATTCCCCACCGGGTTGAAACCCGGTGGGTAATGCGCGCTCTCTTTTCTTTAGTAAACAAATATTCGACTTGCATTCCACCAGATACATGGTAGAATGCACGTATGGTAAAACGACGATCTACGAGCATGTACTTGAGTGATGAGGCGCAACGCCTGCTGAGCGCACTGGCAGAACGACTGGGCATTAGCAAGAGTTCAGTGATTGAGATGCTTGTCCGCGAAAAAGCCAAGCGCGAGAAGC
>JBBSEU010000181.1:0-11987 GCA_038239365.1 Aggregatilineales bacterium | reverse complement strand
AGACAGTACGATAAAACAGACGATGTTCACTCGATAAAACGATTCTTATCTCGGCAACGGGCGATTTGCCCGGTAAACGCTGCTCTCGCCTAATTTACAGGCGTCAAGTTCTGACTTGGTTAACTGCACGCTATAACTAAAACAAACCCTATAGATGATTATGCAGCTAATACCAAAATTGTACAACTTGAGAGTTAGCCCTCAGCATTAGCGGGTCAGGCAAGCCTGACCCCTACGACGCTGGGCGGGTGTTGTTGTAGGGGTCAGGCTTGCCTCGCCCTCAATCCCTGAGATCGGAGGATTCGGAGATCAGCGTGACGAAACAGGCGCGGAGCAAACCACCCGAAAACCGTCGTACCTGCTACGATCAAGCGGGTTACCGCCGGAGCCGCGGCGGTACGAGCGCGTGGCGTCCGAAATGTTGATGAACGAACCGCCGCGCAGCACCCGCCGCAAGTCACTGCTCAGAAAATCGTTTGATAGGGTTGAAGGGTTATAGTTGGTTAGTGTCCATTCGTGCACATTGCCGCTCATATCCAACGCGCCACACCACGACACTCCTTGCGGATACATCCCTACCGCCGTTGTTTTCCGCAGGTAATACATCCCTACCCCCGTTGTTTTTTGCAGGTAGTACGGCCCTGTACTGTCACGGGTCTCATCACTGTTCGCATAACCGGGGATGTAATCATTTCCCCAGGGATAAGTAAAGCCATGCGGTCCGCGCGCCGCTGCTTCCCATTCCATTTCGCTGGGCAAGCGGATGACAGCCCTCCCTCCCAGCCCCTCTCCCAAAGGCGAGGGGAGCAGGCCAGCGTCCAGTTTTGCGCTGAGCCAGCGGCAGAAGGCCATCGCCTCGTACCATGATACTGTTTCGCGTGGATGATTGGCATACTTGAAGTATTGTTCATCCGCGCCGTCCTTTTGTTGTTTTAAACTGCCAGCGTACAGCCCGTCCCACCATTTGGCATTGCTATAGCCTTATCCGCGTCGTCGATGAATGCCTGGAACTGACTATAAGTGATCGTATATTTACCGATGAAATATGAGTCCAGCTTAATCTTTCGTTCTGGATTGTTCCTTTCTCGAGCACTGCCAAGTGGATATTCACCTGCCGGCACAGGACACCAGTAGCCCTGCGTGAAATTGAAGTCCAGCACGCCGGGACGTGGATCGCCTTTTTCGGCCAGGATCATGCCCCACGCATTCCGGGCTAGCGGCGTAATGCGTGCTAACAGCGGCGGTTCATATAGCAGTTGAAGCAGTTCGGGTTGGCAGGCTGCTCCGCTTTCCGTCGCACAACGCCAGGCCAATGTCGGCTGGACGGGCGTCAACCAGCGCACGACTACGCTTGAATCGCCGTGCATCCCGGCTAACAGGAGCGCCGTCTCTTCCCAACCGGTTGGCTCCCACCAGCGTTCGCCGGGGAAGTATTTGGTGGCCGGGACGCCGCGCCGCACATCTTCGCCCATCTCGAACGCGGCGAAATACTCCTGTAGCAGTTGATGCACAAAGCGTACTGTCGTGCTGCGTTCGATCAGGCTGGCACTGGCTGCCAGATAGAGCAGATGATCGGCGTCGACTTCCACGTCCACTGCTTCCCGCACGATTTGGAGTGCTAAACCCGTGTCGATGATCGTGCCCAGTTTTTCCGCTTGCATTCGGTAGGCAAGAGCAGCCAACGCGCACCGCTGCACTGCCTCAGCGATCCAGGGTGGGCGCGTGGTGGCGGCGGGCTTGCCGCGCCTCTCCATCAGGAGTGCGACGAACTGAGCGAACAACTGCCCACGATTGGGTGGCGGCTGCCCGGTGCGGGTGAACAGGCTGACGGTGATGAACAGCAGGAACGGGTTGCTGACGACGCCCAGCATCCCCGGCAATGCGTTTCGTTCCCGCAAAGCGGCGCGGGTAGCCAGTAAATGACGCCGTTTCGATTGAGGAAAACCAACTGGTAAATCATTCCCAAACCAGAAATCATGAACTAGCGAGTCCGGCTTTTCCTGTTCATACGCTCTCAAATGTTGATACCAGTCCCAGGCTTCAACAGTGGCCGCGCCGCCCAATGCCCAGAACAGGCGCTCCCGTTCGGCATCTTCAAGGTAATTTCCGATGAACAACCGGATGCGGCGCACATCCAGCGGCAGCACGTCAATGCGTTGCAGCGGCAGCTTCAACCCGACGTAATCCAGCTTGCGGCATGAGACAATGACGGGCGTTTGTGGGTTTGCCTTCAACCATGCGTCAACGAAGCCAGCGCCGCCGGGTTGCATCTCGTTCAAGCCATCGAGCAGCATGAAAATTCGGGACGGCAAATAATCGCGCAAGATCAGCCCTTCGCCGAACTGCGCGCTCAGATAATCCTCAAAGGCGTTCGCCGTCGCGCCATCGAAGCCGCCCAATCGGACGAACAGCGGCAATGGCGCGTTTTCATCTTCGGCGGCAGTGGCGGCCAGTTCGTAGGCCAGCCGTTCGAGCGTGGTGGTCTTGCCCGCACCCGGATCGCCAATCAGTGCGACTCGCTGGTGCTGCCGGATGCCTTCACGCAGTTCATCGAAATTGGCGACGGTGATCGTTTTGGCTTGCGAGTCGTCGATGGCGTGGTCAATCGTCTTGAAAATATCGTGCGACATTTCCAGATAGCGCGCCGCTGCCCCCGGCTTGACCTTGACTTTCGGCGTTTCGATTTGCGCTTGGGCGGCCATATCCGTATACAGATCGCGCCAGTGATCGTATCGCTGCCCGATAGCTTGCAGATACGCGATCTCATGTTCGCGGCGTGTTTTCGGCGCGATCTGCTCAACGCCCGTCCGCTTGAGTCGTTCGAGCAGCGCGGTCATGCCACGCTCCCAATCGGCAAAATCAAGATAGGTGTGATTGATGATCGTGATCGGGCGGCGTCCGCCGGGAAACACGAGTGGGATGATCGGCTTTTCTTCCTCAAGGGCGAAAGCAATTTCGCGCCGAACAAAGCTATCGGCGCGGCGAATATCAGGCGTCACGATCACGCACACATGCGTTGCGTTGGTGATCGCCGTCTCGATCTCGCCGCTGAAATCCTGATACGGATCGAGGTTTTTGGTGTCACGCCAGGCGGTGATGCCGCGCCCGGTCAGGTCACGATAGAGGTGTTCGGCTTCGTCGGAGCCATCCTTGCGGGCATACGAAATGAAGATGTTCAGGGGATCGGGCATGGATGGAATCTCCTCAGTTCGTCACTTTGATTCAACACGGAACGCTGCCGTCGCAATCGGATTCGGCGTATCACCCAGGTACAGCCAGATTTCGTAGCTGCCCGCTTGAAAACCGTTCTCCTGACCAAAGAAAAAGTAGCCGCTGCCATTTTGCGCTGTACCCCACAACCGTTCGTAGCGTTGAATGATGCTGCCGTTCAGGATCAACACGCCGCGCCAGACGACACCGCTCTGCATATTGGCAAAGTTCACAAAGTAGTACAGGCGCGTGAAGCCCGGCGCAAACACAGTGGCGGGATTGACCGGGCCAAGCGTACCCGAAATCTGGTGATCGAGTGCCGTGATGGTCAGGCGCGCGTTAGAGGCGGGCGTTACGCTGGATTGCAGGCTTGGCAGCACCAACGCGGCGGCAGATTTGGGCGTTGGCGTGGAAGGGGTAGGCGTTGGGATAGTGACCGTCGGTTCAGAAATCGTTGTAAAGACCGGGAGTCGTGTGACAGGCGTATTGGTTGAGAGTGCCGTTGCTGTATCACGTGGCGTTAGTGTCAAACTTGGGGTGAGCGTTGCAGTGGGGAGCGGGGTACTGGTCTCAGTCGGTGGATCGGTTGCCAGGGGTGCAGAAGTGGGTACAAAAATGGTTGGGGTGAGTGTGGGGAGTGGTGTTGGTGATAGTGTGGGCACTGCGGTTTGAGTCGGGACAATGACGATGGCCGTTGGGGTGATCTGGGCGCGCAAGACTAACCCGGCCACACCGCTGATGCTGCACACCATCCCCGACGTGAGCATCAGGAACACGGATGTGACCAGCAGCCGCCAGCCGCGCTGACCGGCCTCTCGTCGCCGTCGCCAGTACGAGTCGGTGCGACTCTTGCTGAACTGGCGCAGCGCGGCCAATGTGAACAACAACGCCAGCGCCAGCACAAGAGCGGCCAACGGGGGCGCTGTCATTTGAAGTTGTTGGATCGTCATGGCGGCAGATTATATACACATTGAAGCTGATCGCAGCAAAATTAACGATACAAAAACGTTGAGCAAACAATCAATTCTACCCATGAGGATTTGCGTACCTGTGATAAACTAGCCATAGCTAAATAAGGATATTGGCAATGGCAACAATACGCCTGACAGGACATGTTGACGAAAATGGGCGACTCGAAGTTGATCAGCCCGACGAACTGCCGCCGGGTGACGTGATGATCACAATTGAACTGATTAGCTCAGAAGATGAAGCCGCCGATGAAGCACGTTGGGCAGCATCGTTTGCTAAATCGCAAGACATGTTAGCACGCATGGCGGAAAAGGCACTCCAAAACCTGGAAGCGGGGTTAGCTGACGATCTCGATCCAGATACTCTGTGAAATCCAAACGCGATCCGGAGTTTAAGGTCATGTTTGCCAAACTACCGGATTCAATAAAGCGTCGCGCACGATCTGCATATCATTTATTCCGAGAAAATCCCTATCATCCTAGCCTGCACTTTAAGCCAGTACACAGCGTGCTTCCAATTTATTCGGTGCGGATTGGGTTAAATTACCGGGCTTTAGGTATCAGAAGCGGTGACTTGATTTCGTGGTTTTGGATTGGTCCTCATGCCGAATATGACAAATTGCTTAGCCAGTTGTAAACGCTGTTTCAAATCAAATAAGCCCTGGCGTTTCGGCACGATCTATGCTATAATACACAGCATATGGGGATGAAAGGTTTCGACAGGGAAGGTTGATCGGGTGTTGCAAGCCGAGGCGCTCAGAACCTCGTTAAAATGAGCAACAAATTAAGTGCCAATACAAATAGCACTCGTCTCGCTTACGCGGCCTAAAACCCGCTAAAACGAGAGGTTACCTTGCGAGGTAGCCCGTCTGCGCTCTGTCGGTCTGGTGACGGAGTTAGCAGGCGCAACTACTACCAGACTGCTGCATCGTGACGACGCTAAACGGTGCTTAAGATCAGCGTATAGCAGAGGCGATACCCGGCTGCCTGGGGATGCCCGAAGCGAAAACAAATAAGGTAGATACGCTTGTAGACGCATTCGCTCGAATTCTTTGGACCCGTCTTCGATGACGGCATCTCCACTGAGAGACCGCTCTCGATCTGAAAAGACGAGAGCGGTTTTTTGTTGGGTAGTATAAGCTGCGGAGATGAGCGTTTCTAGTCGCGGCTGCCGCGCTGAATGGCGAGTTTGACCTCACCAATGGCGCGCGTGACTTCGATTCCGCGCGGGCAAGCTGGCGTGCAGTTGTAGATCGTGCGGCAGCGCCAGACACCATCCTGATCGGACAAAATGCTGAGTCGTTCGGAAATGGCCTGATCGCGGCTGTCGAACACGAAACGATGTGCCTGCACGATGGCCGCCGGGCCAACGTATTGACCATTTGCCCAGAAACTGGGGCAGCTTGTCGTACACGACGCGCACAGAATGCACTTGGTCGTGTCATCGAAGCGTTCCCGATCCTTGATCGTTTGCAAACGTTCACGTTCACGTCCGCTGGCGTCAACGGGCGGTTTTGTGTCGTTGACCATGTACGGCATTACCGAACGGTAATGCGCGAAAAACGGCTCCATATCGACCACCAAATCCTTAACCACCGGCAAACCCAGGATCGGCTCGACCTGGAGCGGTTGGCCTTCCTTGAACTCCTGGATCAGCACTTTACAGGCCAGACGGTTGCGGCCATTGATCCGCATCGCGTCCGAGCCGCAAATGCCCTGCGCGCACGAACGGCGCATGGTCAGCGTGCCATCCAACTCCCACTTGACGCGGTTGAGCATATCCAGCACGCGGTCTGTCTTGCTGCAATTTTGCAGCGTATACGTTTCCCAATGAGGCTTCTTATCAATTTCCGGGTTAAAGCGCCGGATACGCAAGGTTTGGTCCACAGAAAAACTCCTTTTAGCAGTCAGCTTTCAGCGGTCAGCTTTCAGCTTAAGAATGAAAGCCGCCAACATCCGCTTGACTTCAATTGTTTGCTCGTTGAGAGGCGGGTAGTCCGCCTCGCTGACTAGACCGAGGTCATGAGCCAGCAAGAGGTGATACTCCAATTCGCTGGCTGATCCCATTGCAATCCCCAAAAACCGTCCGAGTTCGGCGTCTCCAGATCGGCCACAACCTTCAGCAATATTCGCGGGAACCGAGGCGGCTGCGCGGCGCATCTGACTGGTCAAGCCAAACGCTTCATCTTTCGGAAATGAGCGAGTCGACGTGTAAATCGCCAACGTGAGCGCGTGACTCTTTTGCCACACTTTTAGCTCTTTGAAATCCTTCACGTGACTCTTCTTTCCGAAAAGCTGACTGCTGATAGCTGACTGCTGACCGCTTTCTCTAGTAGACCCGCTCTTTCGGCTGATACTGCTTGATCACGACGTTTTTGTAGGTCAGGTTGATTTTGCCCTGCCCGTCCTTGCAGATGAGTGTGTGCTTGAGCCAGTTCACATCGTCGCGCTTCTGATAGTCTTCACGCGCGTGCGCGCCCCGGCTCTCCGTGCGATTGATCGCAGAGATGGCGGTCACTTCGGCGGTATCGAGCAGGCAGCCCAGTTCCCACGCTTCGAGCAAGTCCGTATTGAACTTGCTGCCGTGATCGTCGATGGTCAGGTCGGTAGCGAAGGCGTGCTTCAGCGCCTTGATTTCTTCAAGTGCCTCTTCCATGAACTTGCCTTCGCGGAACACGCCGACTTTATCCATCATCGTGGTTTGCATCTTGCGACGGAGCGTATCGGGGCGCGTCTTGCCTTTGGCGTTGCGAATGCGACTCAGTTCGGCTTCGACCTGCTTGCCTGCATCGGCGGGCAGCGGCACAAAGTCCGACTGCTTGCAGAAATCGGCGGCGGCTTTGCCTGCACGACGACCATACACCACCAGGTCTACCAGCGAATTCGTGCCCAAACGATTCGCGCCGTGAACGCTAACGCAGGCGCATTCACCCGCCGCGAACAATCCAGCGAACACCGTGTTTTGTGGATCAACGATCACCGCGCCGTCATTATTCGTGGGAATACCGCCCATTGCATAGTGTGCTGTCGGACGGATCGGCATGGGTTCGGTTACGGGATCGATTCCGGCGTAAGTACGGCCTTGATCGACGGTTTCGGCCAGCTTCGTCTCGATGAAATGCGCGTCGATGCGGCGGCTTTCGCCTGCTTCGGCCAGATAGCGATTGACCGTTTCGGGGCGCAGGTCAAGGTGCAGATAAGGCCCGCCCTTGATGCCATTCCCGGCGCGCAGTTCCATGTAGATCGCGCGTGAAACCACGTCACGACTGGCAAGGTCTTTGATCTTCGGCGCGTACTTCTCCATGAAGCGTTCGCCGCGCCCGTTGATCAAAACGCCGCCTTCGCCGCGCACGCCCTCGGTGATCAGGAAGCCGGTCGGGTACAAGCCTGTTGGGTGGAACTGATAGAATTCCATGTCCTCAAGCGGTAGTTGGTTGCGATAGATGATCGCTGCGCCGTCGCCCGTCAGACTGATCGCGTTGCTGGTCACATCCCAGCACTTGCCCCAACCGCCCGTCGCAAACACGACGGCTTTACCCTGAAACAGGTGCAATTCGCCGGTGCCGATCTGAATCGCCACCACGCCCGCCAACCGATTGTTGTTCAGAACCAGATCAACGACGTGATATTCATCGAAGAAATTGACGTTGTTCTTGATGCACTGTTGGTAAAGCGTCTGGAGGATCATGTGTCCGGTGCGGTCAGCGGCGTGGCAGGCGCGGCGGACTGGCTTGCCCGAGTCGTTGTTGGTGTGGCCGCCAAAACGCCGCTGGCTAATTTTGCCTTCCTCGGTGCGGTCAAAAGGCAGGCCGAAGTGTTCCAACTCGATCACGGCGTCGATGGCTTCACGCGCCAGAATTTCGGCGGAGTCCTGATCGCTCAGATAGTCGCCGCCTTTGACGGTATCGAAGGCGTGCCACTCCCATTTGTCTTCCTCAAGGTTGCCGAGCGCCGCGCCGATCCCGCCCAACGCCGCGCCCGTGTGAGAGCGGGTGGGGTACAGTTTGCTGAGGACGGCGGTCTTTGCGCCGCGTGATGCGTGCAGCGCGGCGATCAGTCCAGCGCCGCCCGCCCCGATGATTAAAGCATCAAACTGATGCGTTTGCATAAGAGACTCCTGTTTCGACTATTTGACCAATGCAGCTTGAGCCACTTTTTGTAACATCTTCACTGTTTCCGCCGGAACGCCGTTGATGATCGCCAGGCCACCGACGACCAACAGGCCAATCGCGGTGCTGAAAATGGCGATCTGCGTCCCGCGATTGACCAGTTTGTTATGAACATAATCATTCATGACATAGTGCAGGCCGTAGAAGCCGTGAATGACGACCAGCACCAGCAGCAGAATATCGTACACGCGCCAGATCAGCACGCCCGCGAACATCGTGTTCCAGCGCAGCGCGACAAACTCCACCGCCGACCCGGATTGATTGATCGCCGTCGTCCCGACAGGCACATAATTGTGAACGGTAATATTGAATACACCCTGAATGACGTGCATCATCCCCAGGTGCCCGAACACCAGCGGCAGGATGATCACGCCGGAAATACGCATGTACGCCCACATGAATTGATCGAAACGACTGCGCTTCATGGTCGTTTTGGACGCATTTGCGCCGGGGATGACCGAATAGATCGCGGACAGGACAAGGCCAAAGACCAGGATTGCCGCCGCACCGAGGACGAAGCGTGCATTATCGGCCAGAATCTCCGGGATTTTGAACGAGTCGATATTGAAGGTGGGCAGCGATGTGTAGTGCCGAATGACCTCCGCGAACATAATCCCGAACGTCGGGATCAGGATGATGATCGTCGCGCCCAAAACGATGTTCGCGGCGCGTGCCTGATACTTCCACCACTGCGGACGCCAATCGAACAGGATGATGCGGAAGCCGTTCATCGCGTGGTAGACCACACAGGCTATCAGCGCGAATTCACCCGCCGTGAACAGCGGACTCTGATATTGACTGATCGCGCTCCGGTACAGGTCGGGGTAGAAGACCGCCCAGGACGTATCGATCACATGCAGAAATAGAAAAAGGAGCGTGCCGAGGCCGGAAATCCGGTGCAGCACCCAGCTCCATTGGCCGATCTTGCCGCGATAACGCAGCGTTTCGGAGATGGTGAGGGCTAAACTGGTCATGGGTTCTCCTGAGACCTACTGAATAAATCGAGGGCTTGCATTAAACGTTCAAATTTGCACAAACATTTTACCCAAAAGTATAGCACATTCACTTGTTCTAGGATGATTTTATGCCTGGTTTGGCTGATACCTGATACCTGACTGCTGATACCTTCTTGCGTCCCCGAACGTTTGTTCCTATAATTATGCCCTATCGTGAGACGCTATACAGGTTATAATTAGAGAGACAGAACGCTTGGCGAAAGGGAATGTATGTTGCAGCGGATCGGCATCCTGGCACACCCGCAAAAACCGGGTGCTGTAACCGTTGGCGAACGGGTCGGGCAATCGCTGCGGGAACGCGGCTTAGCCACCTGGATGCGAACGGAGTGGGATGTTGAAAATGTTGCTGCCCTGGTCGCCGAGTCTGATCTGATCGTGGCAATTGGCGGCGATGGCGCGATGCTGCGCGCGGCACGTCTATGTGCCCCGGCTAATGTGCCAGTCTTTGGCATCAACACCGGACATCTGGGCTTTCTGACCGAGATCGGCGGTGATGACTGGAATTCGGCGCTTGATGCGCTGCTGGCCGGGAATTACTGGATCGAGCAGCGTATGATGATCACGTCCGAAGTGTGGCGTGCCGATCAACGCCTGACCGCCGATGATGCACTGAACGATGTCGTGATCAGCCGGGGGGCGATTGCGCGCGCGGTGCAGCTTGAAACGTACATCGATGCCGGTTGGGCGACGACGTACTATGCCGATGGCCTGATCATCGCCACGCCCACCGGATCGACGGCCTACGCGCTAGCCAACGGCGGGCCGATCCTGCCGCCCGAACTCAAAAACATCCTGGTCGTACCGGTTGCTTCTCACCTGAGTATGGATCGCCCGATGGTACTTTCCGAAGGGGCAACCATTGAGGTTGTCATCTCACCTGATACTCAGGGAGACATTGGCCTGACCGTTGACGGTGAACCGATTGCCACACTTCAGATCGGCGATCATGTGGTGGTGCGTGCCAGTGATAAAACCAGCCAGTTCGTTCGCCTGAGGGATCGCAACTACTTCTATCGTTCGCTGCTGGATCGGATGGAGCCGCGTATCCCGGCGCGCAGCGAACCGAACACCCATCCGCCGCTGCACGCCAACGGCCATATCAAACCAGCTATCCAGAACTAATCGACTAATCACGAGGTTATTCGAATGTCTACAGTTACCGATGCGATTGACGAAAAGACGTATTGTTACATTCACCCGACTGCTGAAACAAGACTGCGCTGTAATAAGTGCGGGAACTATATCTGCGCGCGCTGTGCCGTGCGGACTCCGGTTGGCTATCGCTGCCCAAACTGCGTGCGCCAACAGCAGGACACCTTTTTCACCGCGCTGCCAACTGATTATGCTATCGCGGCGGTGGTCGCCTTCGCGCTCAGCGTGCCGATTTGCTATGTGCTGACCCGGCTGGGTTTGTTCTTTGCTATTCTGATCGGCATTCCGGCAGGCGGGTTCATCTCGGAAATGGTGCATCGGGCGCTGCGCCGCCGCCGGGGGCGCTATACCTATCTGGTGGTCGGTGGCGCGGTGATCGTGGGTGCACTGGCGGCCAGCTTCGAGGTACTCCGCTTGATCCTGACAGGTCAGCCGGAAGCCATTTCATTGCTGCTCATCCCGGCGGTAGTTGGGGTGCTGTGTGCGGTGACGGCAGGGGCGCGCTTCCGGTTTGGAAAATGAGTTGAAGGCGTAAGACGATGTTAGCTGAACTACGAATTCAAAATTTTGCGATCATTGATCGCCTCGAACTACAACTTGCGCCGCACTTCAATGTGATTACGGGCGAAACAGGCGCGGGCAAATCAATCATCATTGATGCTGTCGATGCCCTGCTGGGCAGTCGTGCCGATGCGGATTTTGTCCGCGCCGGAGCGGAAAAAGCGGTGATCGAAGGCGTCTTCAAGCTGCCGCAAAGCCTGCAAATCGAAATTCAGAGTATGCTGGACACCGAAGGTATCGAGATGGAACGCCCGGATGAGGTGATCCTGACGCGGGAAATCCGAACCAATGGTCGCAGTCCGTGCCGGGTGAATGGCTCAACTGTCAGCTTGCAATTCTTCCGTGAAGTGGGCGATAAGCTGGTTGATATTCACGGCCAAAGTGAACACCTTTCGTTGCTCAAACCCAGAGAACATATTAATTTGCTGGATCGCTATGCGAACCTGATGGATACTCGTCACGCGCTGGCGACACTGGTACGCAAGCTGAACGATATTCGCGCCGAGGTCGATCACCTGCTGCAAGACGAGGCAGCATTGGCACGCCGGGTCGATATGCTCGGCTACCAGATCGAAGAAATCCGTGCTACCGCGCCGCAGGTGGGCGAGGAAGAAACGCTCCGTGACGAACGTACCCGCCTTGCCAACTCTGAACAATTGGCCGCGTTGACCACTGAAGCGCAGCGGATGCTGGCAGGTGGCGATGATAGCGAATCCGCCGCTGTCGATTTGCTGTCGCAGGCGTCGGTGCTGCTCCACAAGCTGGCACGCATCGACCCGAACTTCGGTGAGTCTAGCGCGCTGGCCGATTCGCTCAGCACGCAAATTGACGATCTGGCGACGCAGCTTCGCAATTACCGCGAACGGATCGAATACAGCCCAACGCGCCTGGATGAAGTCGAAGAACGGCTT
>JBBSEU010000180.1:0-12045 GCA_038239365.1 Aggregatilineales bacterium | reverse complement strand
TCGACAGCGAGGCGTGCGGTTTGCAGGGTGGCTGGATCGTCGGGCAACTCGCCGTAGTGAACTTCGACATAGGCGCGGGTCAGGAGCAGGATTTCACGTTCAAAGTCGGGGAAGGCTTGCAGCACAGCGGATTGATACTCATAGGGGGTCTGGGCGGTGGCACGCGGAAAGCCCTGCTGTTCGGCCAATGCACTCATGCGCGCATACAAGCGCCGAATGGTGAAGGCCGTCCCTGCCCCGCCCGCGCCGAACCGCGATAAACTGTTGAGCGCATCGGCGACACTGCCCAGACCGCGCTGCAAAGTAGCAAGCAGGCTGTTCAGGATCGCGGCGTTGTCTAGCGAATCGCGTTCTTCATCCTCGCGCAGGTTGATGCGCGAACGACTCCGCAGTGTCACCAGGATGATCACGCTCACCAGTGCAAAGCCGCCAACGACACATAATAACGGCGCAAGCGCAATCAGCTTCTGAGCAACCGGGTTTTGTGGGCCGGGGTCGCCCAGCGCACGCTTCAAACTCTCGGCAATATTTTCGATGTTGATCAGGCTGGGACGGTTGAACAGCGTTTTTAGCAGCGTGTCGATGATAAAGGCCAGCACGCGCAGAAGCGGCTCAAGAAGTGTCACAATGACCAGCAGCACACCCGCGAATAGTTGTCCGAGGATGCCCATGATCCCATCGAATCGAAAGCCAGCCAGCAGCAATGACGCCACAAAACCCACCAAACTGAGTGCGCCACCGATCAAGGCCGTGAAGCCGATCCAGCCGCCGCCAAATGAGGATCGCTGTAGTTCCCGATTGACGCGCAAACTGGCCGAGCGCGCCATGCTGCTTGCCATCAGGCCGACGAAAAAGAAGATCGGCAGCAGAAGCAGAACGGTACGCTGCACACGCGGATCGGGCACGAGCGCCGCAAAAATTTGCAATACAATCCCGACGCGCAAGGCGTAACTGGCACGCGCAGGCGTAATGGTAATCGTGGCGATTTGCAGCCCGCGATACCAGAGCAGCACTATCAGGGCAACCGTGAAGATAATCGGCGGGATGAACAGTTTGCCAGTAGCAAACAAAGGCAGTTCTGCGCCCAATGTGTCGTAGGGCAGCACAAAGCGGAGGGTGATGAACAGCGCAAACAGAAGCCCGCCGAAGAAAGCGATTTGCATGGTGCGGTCATTGGCACGGCGCGAAAACCAGTGTACTAAGAGCAGCGCGCCAATCACGTTGGCGGCCACGAACGCGATGATCTCAGCGGCGGGCAGTTCACGCGCGCCCGGCACAATCACCATGAACCAGGGGGTCAGCCACACAACTTCAACCCCGGCCATTGCCAGATACAGCAGTTCGGATCGCCAACCGCTGCGTCGCGCGCGCTGTCTCATTTCACCTCTTGGCACCTTGCGCCTGGGACTCAAGTCCCAGGCTGAACGAACGAAGTCCATTGAAGTGGACTCAATCCGATTTTAGCATACTTGAGTAGATTTGTTGCCTGAGCCGAAGACTTGAGTCCCCGGCTCAGAACGAATCGTTTAGTCAAACCTGCCGTCAGCACCGGGTTCAGACGTTGACTTGCTCGGTGCGCCAGCCTGTGCCGGTTGGATCAGGACATTGTTCACCATTGACGGCACGCTGCCTGCTGCCCAGTGACCCGCAACGGGCAGCGCATCGGGCGGCCCATAGGCGAAGGCATTGTCGGCGGCACCCGTATCCAGTGTGTTACGTTGGTAGATGATACCACTGATCGCCATGCCGACGCGCGAAACGCCACTGCCTGTCCAGTCGCCCGCAAACGGGAGTCCCGTCGGCGAACCAAAGACCAGCGTCAGATCACTGAAGACAATCGCCGGAGTATCCGTTGTACCTGCCACCGAATTGCTCAGGTAGAACAGGCCATTGGCCGGACGGTACACGCCGATACTATCCGTGCCGTTGCCGTCCCAATCGCCGGCGATGCCCTTATCGCCAGGGTTGCCCAAGACCATCGTGTAGTCCGCAAAACCTGTCGTCAGTCCGCTCTTTAGATAAATCAACCCGTTTGATGGACGGAACACACCCACACCATCATGGGTCATGGTTGCATTCCATTTGCCAACCAGAGGCGTATCGCCGGGGTTGCCCAGAACGAACGAGTAGTCAGGTGCGCCGGGGGTATTGCTGTCGCGCAGCAGGAATACGCCATAGGTTGGTTTGAAAACGCCGACAGTATCCACGCCATCGCCGTTCCAGTCACCCGTCGCGGGCAGATCACCCGCCGTGCCGTAGGCAACGGTTATGTCTGCCGTGCCCGCTGTATTGCTGTTTCGCAGGTAGAACGTGCCATTCGAGAACACACCGACCGTATCCAGCCGCATCGAAGCGCCCACTTCTACCGCGCCAATATCGCACAGGAGATTGAACGGACGGGCGAAACTGCGCTGATCGATGGGCGTGGCGGCACTGTTGCAAGCACCCGCCCCCGGAATTTTGTCGATGACGGGGCTTCCTGTATTCGGCAGCAGCGTATCGGTCTGGCCGCCGTTATTTGCCAGTGGACCCAGATTCGGCGCGACGCCATAAATATCATGGGTTTTTGTGCCGCCAATAGTCGTTGGATCGACGCTCTGGATCAGGTTGTAATCCGCCGAATTGACAAAACCCGCTACTATGCCCACATCGCTGGTGCCTGGTGTCGTACCAATGCCGATACCACCGGCGATGATCGAGTTTTTCAGGATGTATTCGCCCTGATTGATCGAGATATTCAGCCCGGCGTTGGCGGTGTTGCCAACGATTGTACTGGCCGTGATGGTGGTGATCGACTGTGTGTTGCGGATTGCGCCGCCTGCGCCTGCTGCGCCAGTGGTGTTACCCACAAAAGTGCTGTCAGTGATCGTCATTGTACCACTGAGCCGCTGATTGATCGCGCCGCCACGCAACGCCGCCGAGTTACCGGAGAACGTGCAGCGCAGGATGTTCAAAATCCCGCCTTCGTTATCAATCGCGCCGCCGAGGGCGTTTGCCGTGGGCGCGTTGTTGGCGCTCATGGTCACATCGGTCAGGTTCAGGATGCTGGCGTCGATCAGGATGCCGCCGCCGCCGGGTGTTGTGGTCAGGGTCTTGCCATGTGTAATGGTCAGACCAGAAATGCTGACATCAGCCACATTGGTGATGTTGAAGATACGGCTGGCATCGTTACCACTGACCGAGAGGATGCGCGCGCCCGGCCCCACGATTTTTAGCTGCTTGTTCAGGGCGATTTCGCCGCTGGTCAGGGTGATCGTTCCGGTCAGGCCGGGCGTAAACGAGACCGTTGCGCCCGCTGCCGCACTGCCGATCACCGCCCGCAATGAACCCGCGCCGCTGTCGTTCAGATTCGTGACAATGACCGAACTGGGCGGGTTGATAACCAGTGGCGGTGTGGCGACGCCAACCGCTGCAGCCAGATTGATACGGGGGCGGGTAACACCATCAACCGTGATGGGTTTGCCGGTTGCCTGCAAAATGGCAAGAATTTCACTCACCGATTTGCCGGGGTATTTCTGGCGCATGACTGCCCAGGCACCTGTCACGACTGGCGCGGACATGGATGTGCCCTGCAAATTCGCATAGGTGTTGTTGGGCACGGATGAGTCGATGCTGGTGCCCGGCGCGTAGATACTCAGGTAGTCAGCTCGATTTGAAAACCCGGCGACAGTATCAAAATCGGTGGATGCGCCGACACTGATGGCGCTGGAAACACAGGCCGATTCACCCAGCGCATGTGGATAGCCATCGTTACCCGCCGAAATGACCGAGGCCACATTGACGGCACGCAAGGCATCAATATAAAACTTTTCCGGGTTGTCATCACATGGCGTCGCGTGTGCGGTGGAATTGCCGAGGCTCATATTGATCGAGGCGATTTGCAGTGGTGCAAGCGGCGTTTTCAGATCGCTGAGTACATTGGTGGTCACGCGCGTGTACACCCACTGCAATGCGCCGAAGATGTCCGTGTCCCAGGCGGCAATACATACTGGCACGCCGCAGGCACCTGCGTCTGAAATCTTGGAAAAGACCTCAATCGCTATGATTTTCGCATTGGGCGCAATGCCATCGAAGCCGGGGCCACCCGCGTAATTCTTTCCTGCCGCAATACCCGCGACGTGCGTACCATGTTCGCAACCATCGAGGGCGATTGGGCAGTTGGCGTTTGTGCCTGCGGCTGGGCCTTCCTGTCCCGGATAAATTCCTGGCGCGAAGAAGGGTCCAACCGAAGTTGACATACCATTGGGGCACAGTGAGGTGATTGGGAAAAAGGTGCTGTCCGTCGTCGAGAAGCACGCGCCGTCAATGGTACGTCCAGCCAGGAACGGATGTGAGATCTGCACGCCAGTGTCAGCAATCACGACTACCTGACCCGTCCCATCCAGGCCGGAAGCCAATACGGATGGCGCACCGATCACGGGATTCGAGCTGGCGTCACTAGGAAAATTAAGTTTTTCCTCACGAATCGACGCCACATCGGGCGAACCGATCAGAAATTGCAAGGCCGCCGCATCTACCCGAAAACCGATCATCGGAAAAAGCTGGAAAGCGGCTGTCGTTTGAAACTTCGCATTTTGTGATTGCTGTAACCGCTGCAAGCCCGTTACCAAACGGGTTTGTGCGGCCTGGATGGTGGCGCGTTGTGCTGTGCGCCCCCGCTACCGAAAGGCTCGACTCCTGCGTAAAGGCAGTATTCAGTGTGACTATCACACGAATCTGACCATATTTCGCTATACGACTGAACAGGCTGGCATACTGCCCGCCTTGTGCCGCTGCGGAAGGCGTACTTTGTGCGTATGAAGTTGTTACGCCTGTGTTGCCAAGCGTCACGATCATTAAAATTGCCACAAACGCGGAAAACAGGTGATGGGCACGAAGCCGCCAAAGGTGAATGCTCATAAATTTCTCTCGAATAGGTAAACGTTCATTAACCGAAATTTAACGAGATTAAGTTTACAGAGGTTGTGAATATGAACAAGATTTTTACGAAGGGCAAATTTCTAAAAATAGCCTAAGATGCTCATCAGTAGCTGATTTTCAAGCGTTAGAGGCTATTCAGCAACGTCTATTGACGTTCAATCCTCTAACAATTTCTTGACAAGACACAATATTACGGATTACAAATAATCAAACTACGCTTAAGGCAGCCTCAACTTTAACTTATGAGTTGCCGCACTTTATCAATGCTTCAAACAATGAGAATATTTCAAACCATTTTCCAATCCATGTTTAATTTTGAGGAAACTAGTGTGAATTCTATAACAAAAGGCGGCAATGGTCTGAGTTTGATAGGTAAATCAATGTTATCCGGCTATAATTCACAGGCGACGCAGCAACCACAGGGCAAATTATGTCGGACTCATTGATCGGCAAACAACTGGGCGATTATCTGATTCGTGATCTGTTAGGTCGCGGCGGCATGGCGCGCGTCTATACGGGTTACGATGCCCGGTTGGATCGCCTGGCGGCGGTCAAAGTGATCAATAATGATTTCAGCCCGACAGATCGCGCTGAATATTTTGAGCGTTTCCAGCGTGAGGCGCGTGCGATTGCCCGCTTGAATCATCCGAATATTGTGGGGCTGTATCAGTTCGGCCAGTACGAAGACAGCTACTATATGGCGATGGTTTTTGTCGAAGGCCGCGATTTGCGCCAGATTTTGCGCGAATACAGTGATCGGCGTGAGATCATGCCGCTGCCGGACATATTGAACATTGTTCGGGGGATCGGCAGCGCGCTCGATTATGCTCACAGCCGGGGCGTTATTCACCGTGACGTGAAGCCTTCCAACATCATGCTCAACCGAGAAAATCGCGCCATCCTGACCGATTTCGGTCTGGCACTGAGCGCCAGCGAAGGCACGCTCGGCGAAACGTTTGGCAGCGCGCATTATATCGCGCCGGAGCAGGCCGTCTCATCGGCCAAAGCGGTTGCTCAAAGCGACTTGTATTCGCTCGGTATTTGCATCTACGAGATGCTGACGGGTAAAGTGCCGTTCGATGATCCATCGGCGATGAGCGTGGCACTCAAACATCTGCAAGACCCGCCGCCACCGCCCACGCTGTTTAACCCGAATATTTCCCCGGCAGTTGAACGGGTGATCATGCGCGTGCTGGATAAAGACCCGGCACGTCGTCAGCAGAGCGGCGCTGAACTGACTACCGCTTTGCAGGATGCGATTGAAAATGCGTCGCTGCCCGATACCAACGAAATTTCGGTGGCGCAGATTCGGGTGGCCGCCGCACAACCACCTCCTGTACCGTATACGCCGCCGCCATCGATCCCGCCCGCCCCGGCCAATGTGCAAATCTCTACCTTCACTGGTAAAGAGTCGGCAGATCAGGAAGGGGAAACGTCGGCTTCGATTGGCAGCCGTCCCAAGTTACCCGAAGCAGCCGCACCAGTGCCGCGCCGATTACCCGTTCTGCCGCTGATGGTGCTGTTGATTTTGTTGTTGGGGGGTGGTTACGTGGCGGCACAGAGCACCGGATTATTCGGTGTGGCAGTACCCACCAGTACGCCGTCAATGACGCCGTCACAAACGGCGGAAGTGGCGCTCGTGTCAACGGCGCTCACCGAAGCCGCAACAACAATTGCCACACAGGAAGCGACTTCGGTAGTTGTGGTCGTCAGCAGCCCGACTCTGACCGAGACGCTCACCCAAACAGCTACAGAAACGCCCACAGAGACGGCAACTCAGTTAGCAACACAGGCGGCGACGCCGCTGGCAACCGAACCCCCAACGGCTGCGCCTTCTGAAACAGCCATTTCAACGTTGGACGTTGTCCCAGATTTACAAACGGCTGCGCCAACGAGCGCGGCCACTGCAACCGTGACCGCCGCGAAAGTCGATTTACTGCTGCTCTACAACCGGGATCAGTTCAACCTGATCAATAAGACGACCCGCTCGGTGGCTGTCAAAAATATTACATTTGTTCAGCACGCCAAACCGGATCGGCATTTTGAGGCGATCAAATGGATCGGCAGCCTGGCAAGTGATGCGCTGCCGCCGCAGTATTGTTATCAGGCGTACAACATTTTCCTGCAACAAACCCCGCTGCCGTTCAGCGATTGCGGTAAGGCGGTGGCCTTCTGGGGAGCCGGATCGCCGACGCAATTTTGGGTTTCGGCGGATGGCATCATCCCGAGTTTCGATGTGCTGATCGACGGCAAGGTGCGCGCCACATGCAGCATCAGTGCCGGACGCTGTGGGATCAGTTTATCGGATGTTTCCTGATTTGTTAAATAGGGCTGGTTGCGGCCAGATGAAAGCGGATAGAAAGCATGTCTGAATTGGTGACCAATCAACAAACACGTCAGCTTGAAGTGCTTGTCCGGGTTTCGTCACTGCTCTCGACTCTTGATCTGGATCGCGTCCTGAACGAAGTCGTGCGACTGACAACGGAAGTTGTGGGCGCGACACAGGGTAGTTTTTTCCTGCTCAACGATCAGGGGCGCGATCTGACGCTTCAACGATTTCTATCCGAACGAAATTACGATCCCGAAGAAAAGCAATATATCTCGATGCGCGTCCTGAATGAAGGGCTGGCGAATTGGGTTTTTGTCCATAAAGAGGCGGCGCTGGTCGAAGATACGCTCAACGATTCGCGCTGGGTGACGCTGGATGAAAAGACGCGCGGCGCACGTTCGGCGTTGTGTGTGCCATTCTTCTTTGAAGATCAGGTGTATGGCATCCTGACGCTGGAACACGCGGAGCCAAGGCATTTTGTGGATAGCGATAAGCGGCTGGCGCAGGCCGTCGCCAATCAGGCAGCGGCAGCCATGCGAAACGCACAACTTTTTGACCGCACACAGAGCCAGCAAAAACAGCTTGAAGCCGTGTTGAACAGCACAACAGAGGCGTTATTCACGATTGACCATGATGGGCGCATTGGTTTGATCAACCCGGCAGCCGCCGAAGTGCTTAAAGTGCGCGGCGCGGATGTGCGTGGCCGGGAGTTTGGCGAACTGGCTGCCACCAACCGATTTATCGCTGAGATTGAAACGGCCATGCGGCAAGCCAATCTGACGGCAGGCACACAGTCGTTTGAGGTGAGTGAAAAAGATACACACCGCGATTTCGTGGTCAGTGTTTCGGTGCTGCGCGAAGAAGAAAGTCAAAACGTTGGTTCAGTGGTGGCGCTGAACGATGTTACTTCGCTCAAAGACCTGTCGCGCCTCAAAACACATATGCTACAAATGGCTTCCCACGATTTGAAAAACCCGCTGGGTGTGATGGTTGGCTACCTGGATATGCTCCGCGAAGATACGCAAAGCGGCATTTTACCGGATATGCAGTTCGTGGACGGCATGTTCCGCGCGCTGGAACGAATGGATGAATTGATCAAGACGCTGCTCAGCCAGGAACGAATCGATCAGCAGTCCTCAACAAGCCGCCAGAAGATTGACATTTACAAACTGCTTGAACAGGTCATGGCCGATATGGAAGACAGCGCCCGCGCCATGAACCACACGATGCAGCTTGAGGTAGCCGATGGCATCCCGGCGCTTTCCGGTGACCCGGTTGAACTGCGTGAGGCGCTCGGCAACCTGATCAGCAACGCGATCAAGTATACGCCGCCGGGCGGCACAATCACGATTCGCATGTCGGCGGAAGATGAACGCTTCTTCTTTTCGGTAGTCGATACCGGACTGGGCATCCCGGCGGATCAGCAAAACGATATTTTCAACAAGTATTTTCGCGCCAAACAAGCAGCGACGGCTGAAATTGAGGGTACGGGCTTAGGATTGAGTCTGGTCAAATCGGTAGTCGAACGGCACGGCGGCACCGTCTGGTTCCAAAGCGAAGAAAATATGGGCAGCACTTTCGGTTTCTGGCTGCCACTGCTTGCTTAGCGGGATTATTGAGGCTGACCGGGCGCGTGCTGCAAGTGTTCGATCACGTCATTGGCGCTGACCCCCTCGAAGCCGGGGATGATCATATGTGCTTTTCCGACGCGGCTGGCCGGACCAATGCCAACCACTGACATGCCGCCCGCCAGCGCCGCTTCAACGCCTGACTCGGCATCTTCAAAGACGACAGTTTGCGCGGGCGGCGTATTCAAACGTCCGGCTACCCAAACGAATAGATCGGGCGCTGGTTTCGGGTTGGTGACACTGTAGCCGTCGCCAACCGCATCCAAAAGCGACAAAATGCCCAGATTATGAATTGCGTCCTGGGCATTCTTGCTGGCTGAGGCCACACCCAGTTTGATGCCCAATTCGCGCGCACCCGCTAAGAACTGTACTACCCCCGGCAGCAGATCACTCGGCGTGATCTCTGTCAGGAAGGCGCGATAATAGTCATTTTTGAGCGCCATCCATTCTTCAAATTGCGCCGTTGGGACTTCTTTACCCTTCAACAGCCGTCGCAGGCTTTCGCGCCGATCCACACCGCGCAGTTGATCGTTGTCTTCACGCGTGAAAGGTAGCTGGTTTTCATCGGCCAGTCGTTTCCAGGCGCGGTAATGATATTCGGCGGTATCGGTCAGCACGCCGTCCAGATCGAAAATGAACGCTCCGGGTGTGGTCATAAAGGGATCATAGCTCCTGTTCGATGAAATTGGTTTGCCACATTGTACGTGAATCTGGCACTTCGCCCACTAATTCAGTGATGCTTTGTGGAAAATGGCCTACAATAAAGGCATGAAGATTGTTAAAGAAGTTGTCATTTACGTTTATGAGGAGCATTGCCATATGAGCCAGCGATTATCGCGCGTGATCAAGGGACTCTTGTGTATGCTGATCGCGCTCGGCATTACTATCGGGGCGCAGAGCACAGCGCGCGCCGACACAGGTAGCAACTGGACAGGCAATTATTTCAACAATCCGGGGTTGTTTGGCACGCCTGTCTTTACGCGCGTCGATGCAGCCGTCGTATTCAACTGGGGACCGTATGGCCCCGGCCCCGGTATTGGCGGTGAGTTCTGGTCTGCCCGCTGGAACACCGTTCAATACCTGAACGCCGGGACGTATCGCTTCAATGTCGTCGCCGATGATGGCGTGCGCGTGTTCATTGACGGTCAGGCCGTGATCGATGCGTGGCGCGATCAATCACCAACACCTTATACGGCCAACGTTCAGGTCGTGGCCGGGACACATATCATTCAGGTCGATTACTATCAGGGGCGAGGTGATGCCAGCCTTTCGGTAACGTGGGACTTCATTGGCGGGGTTTCGACGCAGTGGATCGGGCAGTATTTCAACAATCCCTACTTACAGGGAACACCCGTCGCTGTTCGCTACGAAAGCGGCGTGAATTATGACTGGGGCGCGGGTTCGCCCGATGCCACCGTGCCGCCCGATTATTTCAGCGCGCGCTGGACGGCCTCACTGCCATTTCAGGCGGGCACGTATCGCTTTACCATGACGGTTGATGATGGCGTCCGGCTGTTCATTGATAACTTGCCAGTAGTCGATCAATGGACGGTGACGGCCATCACCACCTACAGCATTGACGTGCCACTGTCGGCGGGTATCCATTCGCTGCGTGTGGAATACTTCGAGTGGACGGGGCAGGCAGTCATGAAACTCGATTTCCGAGTCGCTGTCGGGCCGCCGCCCTTCCAGAATGCGACGTGGTACGGTGAATACTTCAACAATGCCAGCTTCCAGGGCTTGCCTGTCTTCACGCGCGATGACGGCGCAAGTGGTATCAATTTCGATTGGAGTCGGACGGGACCGGGACCGGGCATTGGTTTCAGCAACTACTCGGTACGCTGGACACGACGCGTCTATTTCCCTGGCCGTCCGTACACGTTTTATCTGACGTCTGATGATGGCGCGCGCCTATACATCGACACGACGCTGATCATTGATATGTGGCGGGTGCAGTCGGCAACGACAGTACGACAGAATGTGGACCTGACCGAAGGCACGCATGATATTCGGTTGGAATATTTCCAGACTACTGGTAACGCTGTGATCAACCTGACCTGGGATCCGCCGAACGGTCAAAATCCACCGCAAGGACCCGGCGGTGGCGTTGTGCAGCCGCCACCCGGTCAGACAGGGGTCACGGCGACAATCGTTAATGCCGACGCGCTTAACATTCGCAGCGGGCCGGGCACCAGTTACGACATTCTAACAGCGGTCAACGGGGGGGAAACGTACCCGGTAGTGGGTCGTAACAGTGATAACTCGTGGCTGCAAATCAATGTGAATGGTCAGATTGGTTGGGCGAACGCCTTTTATCTGGCAGTGAATGGCAATCTGGCAACCGTGCCCGTACCGAATCCGAATACTGGCCCCAAACCGCCGCCTGGCCCGACGGGTGTCCGCGTCAGGACGTATGCGAACATGCGCGTTCGCAGTGGGCCAAGCTCGGCTACCGCATTGATCGATAACCTTGCCTATGGCTCGGATGTGGATGTGGTGGGGCGCAACTCGGATAACAGTTGGCTGCAAGTGACCTATGGCAACATCACGGGCTGGATTTATTCGCCGTATGTGCGCCTGATCAGCGGCAGTTTGCTGAACGTTCCGATTACGGGCTGACTGACCTCACCCCCAGCCCCTCTCCGTTTACGGAGAGGGGAGTCAGATACGTTCAAGCGTGTCGAGGGGTATACTGAGTTATTTGGCCGCAGTGGATGCGGGCGTCGCAATGGTTGTCGGAGCGGTTGTGGAAGCACTCGTAGCCGCTGCGGTAGAGACAACCGTTGCGGCCATCGTTGGGGCAGCCGTTCCACCTGACGGGTTTAAGCCCAGACCAATCGTTGGGATCGGTGTCGGACCTGCCGTGCCCGTCAGCGTACCGACTGCGGACGGAGTCGTGGGGGTCTGGGCAAACTTTTCGAGTGCGGTATCGCGCGCAGCCACAAAGCCAGCCGTATCCAGCCCGAACAGATCGCTCTTACCGTTCAAAACGGTGAGCGCGTCTTCGCTGAGCAGGTACCACACGAACGCCTTCACTTCGGGGCGTGCAAACGCGGTTGTATTCAGGACGATGTACACCTTCTGACTGAGCGGATACGATTCATCGGCCAGCGTTTGATCAGTGGGTGCAATACAGCCCTTGCCGCCATCCACCTGAACCAATTTCGC
>JBBSEU010000179.1:0-12123 GCA_038239365.1 Aggregatilineales bacterium | reverse complement strand
TGCTCGATGATGCCGGTAATTATTCGC
This sequence comes from Aggregatilineales bacterium, assembly GCA_038239365.1. Taxonomy (GTDB): domain Bacteria; phylum Chloroflexota; class Anaerolineae; order Aggregatilineales; family UBA2796; genus JBBRMW01. Next base: position 12,096 of record JBBSEU010000179.1, on the reverse strand, counting down.
AGCTTTTTCAGCGGCAGGGGTTAGCCTTGTTCATTTCCGGCGATGCGAATGCGTTCCGCTACTATAACGTTGACGTTCCGCTTGAGGAACACGTCGTCGTTAACCTGGATCGCTTTTATATCAAGCCGCTGCTTCCGGCGCTCACGAACAATGAGCGATTTTATGTGCTGACGCTCAGCCAAAAACAGGTGCATTTCCTGGAGGGTTCGCGCGAAGGGCTGCGCCAGATCGAACTTGCCAATCTGCCGGAAAATATGGCCGATGCCCTATCGTTTGAAAACGACGGGCGCAACGAGGGAGTACGTTCGGCGGGCGCATCAGGCCGATCCGATTCGCCGGGAACTTCACAGGGCGCAGGTGGTATGTCGGGGTCATTTGCCGGACACGGTGCAGGCGATGACGATAACAAGCAGTACATCGAGCAGTTTTTCCACCTGATCAACGCCGCGCTGCATCCGATGTTAAAGGATCAGACCGCGCCGTTGGTGGTCGTTGGCGTCGAAAATCTGCATCCGTTGTATCGGCAGGCGAACACCTATAAGCACCTGACGGAAGAAGGGATCATCGGCAATCCAACGGGCTACGATCACCGCGAACTTTTGGAGCGTGCGTGGCCGATTGTCGAACCGATCTTCAAACAGGCGCAGCTTGATGCCGCCCAACGATACGGCGATTTGCTGCACGCGAAGCAGGCTTCCCATACGCCGATTGAAGTCTTGCAGGCGGCTTATATGGGACAGGTCGATTCGCTGTTCGTGGCGCGCGGTGTCGAAATGTGGGGCACTTACGACTTCGACACCAATCAACTCGAAGTACATACCGATCAGCACCCCGGCGATTCGGATTTGCTTGATCTGGCGGCCACGCAAACGATCCTGAATGGTGGCAAGGTGTATGCGGTGCCGCCCGAAGAAATGCCCGGCGATCAGCCGTCGCAACCGATGATCGCGGCGGTATACCGTTACGCGCTCGAATCGAGTGATGCGCGGCACTGATCAGATCAGGTGTTAGGGTGTTCCGTTCGTGCCCAGGGACGTAGTTTGGGACGTTCAGTATAAGTGACGGATTCGGCGTAGGGCAGCGCGCCACTGCGCCGAATCGCAATCCAGGCAACCAGCAGCGATACGATAAGCATCACGATTAAAACGACGGTTGCCAGTGCCAAACCGGGTAGCGCATCAAAATGCGTTGTGTACGAGTAGCGCGTAAAGGGTACAGACAGCCGTGTGAGTGGCGATGTACCACTATCGGCAATGGCGAACACGGTAAATCGAAACACGCTGTAGCTGGTTGCGCCTGGTCCCAGTTCGTGACGGGTGAATGCCGCGAAATAGGCCACTGGTAGAAAACGAATGATCAACGCACCTGCCCCCGCCGTAAGACCGCGTTTGCTGAGGGCGCTGGCCGCCAACCCAAGCGCGGTACAGGCCGCGATCTCCAAAATCGTCAGGGCAACACTCATCACGACGGCCAGCAGCATCGCCCAGGGCACCCACTCGATGAAATCCGAGTCCTCCTGTGCATAGCCCGAACCGCGAAAATTGACGGTGTAGTAAACAAGCAGGTTCATCAATGCCACAAAAAAGACCGGGATCAACGCCAAACGCAGTGTGCCCAGGATCAACATCCAGGGCGCAACCCGCCGCAGCACCGCCCGCCACTTGCCGAACAAAATTTGGCGCGCGCTGATCCCGGTTAGGACAAGCGCATCCCAGGTTTGGCCGATATGTTCACGGCTAATCGCATTTGCCCCGGCAATGATCGCACGCACGACGGTCACGGTCTGCACTACCCAGAGCGTGTAAATGCCCAATTCACGTGTTGGGTAATCGACTTTGGTCAGCGTCGCAGCAATCGCCCCCACCAGCACGAATACCAGTAAATAGCGAAGCACCTGCCATGCTACCGGAAAAAAACGCCCGTGTATGTTACGATAGTGATTGAGTTCTTCCCACAGAATCGGATTTTTGCTCATAGCGGGAATGATAACCCGGTGACGGCAGGCATCAAAACAGCAGTCAGGTATCAGCTTTCAGGTATCAGCAAGAAACGAAAGACGTTTAGTCGGAGGCAGGGAGTAATCATTTGATGAGAGATGGTCAGTGATTCAAAATAGGGGTAGCTGCGTTTCAGGCGTGTGGCCGCTCAGGATGATGTATGGCGCGGCGCGTTCTGGGGCGCGAATGCCCAGCTTGCGAAGCTGCGATATATCCTTGAGGTGAGTGGTTCGCCGGGCTTGCAGAATCGCATCGGCACCCGTTGGCCCGATTCCCGGTACACGCATCAGTTGTTCGCGCGCTGCCGTCATAATCTCGATGGGTGTATGGCGCAAAGACGACTCTGCCCAGGCACGTTTCGGATCAATGTCGGTTCGCAAGTTGCCTTCACCGATGAAGGGCAGTTCCTCGACGTTCCAGCCGTAATCACGCAGTAAGAAACTGGCCTGATACAAGCGGTGTTCGCGCAGCGGATCGGTGCGCGGCACATTTTCAAGCGGCGTCTGCATTACTGGATCGAAGCCGGAATAATAAGCGCGCGTCAACCCGGCCTGACGATACAGCTTTTCGCTGAGTGAAAGCAGTTCGACATCGGTATCGCCTACCGCGCCAACGACGAACTGTGTTACCGTCCCGGCCAATTTCTCGTGCGGATGCTTGCGGCGGATCGCTTCTGCCCATTGCAACATTTGAAGCAGTTCGCGCGCATGATCTTTTTTGGGGGCAAGGGCTTCTAACCGCTCTTGTGTCGGCGCTTCCAGATTGACTGAAACACGATCCGCAAGCTGCATCGCGCGGTAAAGCTGATCATATTCGATACCCGGCATAATTTTCAGGTGAACATAGCCGCGATAGCCGTACCGTTTGCGGACGATTTCCGTTGTGGCAAGCAGCTTATCCTGGGTCGTGACGCTGCCTTTGATGATCCCGCTTGAGAGAAATAAGCCGTCTACCTGTCCCGCCTGTTGCAGCGCATTGAAGCCGCTCGCCATTTCGTCGGGCGTGATGCTGATGCGATGTGTGCGGGTGCGTCCGGCACGGAATGGACAGTAAAAACAGTTGCGCTCACAGGCCGTCGTGAGCATTGATTTGAGGATCGGTTTTTGGCCGTGCGGGGTGGCAACATTCGTGATGCACTCGGCCAAACTGTGCGATTGATAACCCGAAACGTGCTGTTCCTGTTTGGGTTGGTCACCAGCCGGTTCGTAGAGCGTCACGTCACCCATTTGGGTGAGCTTGGTCAGCGTATCCGGGACAGAGTGAATGTTCATGCAGCTATTATACTGAACATTCGTTCTGATTGCAAGTCAGCTAAATGGTTAATTTCAAGGTTTAAGAATGACCAAACTGAACGATTATATTGAGCAGTCCGATTCGCAGATGATCCGCATCACGGATCAACCGTTCAGAACCTGCGATCAAACGATGACCGTTCAGGTAAGTACCGTTGGTGCTGTTCAGATCAGAAATAAGAACAAGTTGCCCGCGTCGTATAAATTTAACATGCAGCCGTGATACGCCGTTGTCTTCAGCATTAAACATACTCAGATCAACATCCGCCTGAGGCGTGTTCGCACCGGCGCGGCCTCTCCCAACAATGACTACTTCACCGGGCGGTAAAACAATGGTCTGATTGCCGACGGCCAATCGTATCGGCTGTGTGTCATCGGGCATGGCCGCGCCAGTAGGCATTCTTTGGCGGGCGCGAGCGTCTTGTTCCTGCTCAAAGAATTTTGTATCGGGTTGTAAGCCTTCGGTGGATGGCTGCAAATAGCCGTTGATAACAACTTGCATAATGACGATGCTCCGCCAATAGATACCTCATCTATAGGCGAAATATGTGCCATCAACAATGACACTATTTTTGAGTATATTACTTTTATGGAAGTATTTTACATTCCGAACAAAGCAAACCCATAACAATCAGATCAACATATTGACCATTGTAGAAGGCATGATCGCGCAGACGCCCTTCGATCACGAAGCCACAGGCTTGATAAGAACGAATGGCGCGTTCGTTCGTCCCAAGCGTTTCGAGCCAGACCCGCCGCCAGTTCTGGTTGTGAAATGCCCAACGCAGCAATACGCGGATCGCGTCACGGCCATAACCCTTGCCCACGTAATCTGGATCGCCAATCGAGATGCCAAACTGTGTGGTGCTTTCCTGTCGGTTGATGTGATGCAGCCCGATGTCGCCGATCAACTTACCGTCAGCTTCAATGCCAAACCAGTTTTGCTCATCCGATTTATCCTCCAGATGTTTATCGAAACTTTTCTCGAAGGCGGCCAACGGGACAGGTCGCCAGTCGCCGCCCGCCAACGTCATCAGCTCAACGTTTTGTTCGAGTTCGTGCAGCCGTTTCAGGTCTTCGCGCTCGATAGGGCGCAGCTTAACTTTTTCACCGATAAGCATAATGCTTCAAAATTCCTATGGGTGGGCGCTCGGATCATCTGTTGTCAATCCTTCCGCAGTGGCAACACTCAGCAATCGAGTATCAGCGCAAACAAATACTAACGATCCCAATCCAAATTTGGTTAACTGAGTTTGGCTTTCTAATGCGGAAGAAAGTTGGATTGCATCATACGCGCGTAATGGATAGTTTTCAAGTATATCTTTTGCACGCTGCATTATTTGTTCACTAAGTTCTAAAACTTTGTATTCGCGTCGTGTATGCCGATCCAGGATTAGTCGAATCGCGTGGGCAGTACGTGTTGTGATCGCGTTTTCACGTTTGCGTCGTGCAACGCCAGAAACAACTTCAATGGGCGTTATCTGTGCGACGAAAATAATGTTCCCAGGCCTGGTAGCAACGATGCCCCGTACCCAGTTTGTGCCGACTTCGGAAAGGTATCGTTTGATGAGGGCGCTGCTGTCCAGAAAATAGACTGTCACGGCCCTTCTCGACGTTCCTCAATAATGGCATCTGAACCAGACACTTTTCCCTGGGTTGCCGCATCAATTTCCACTAAGAGGGCGTCCTCGTCTATCTCGTTATCTACTGGTAATGGATCAAAATGAATCAGCATCCCCGCAAACGCCTTTTCCACTCGTTCGCGTTCCGACAAGATCACTACTTCGACTTGCTCACCTTCTTCCAAATTTGTCGGATCAAGCAGGCGAAGTTGCCCGTTAGTGTAAATAGCCCGGATTGCGTCAGTCATTAGTCTCTCCGTATAAACTTATTCTTCGGCGCTCAACAGGCGGTGAACTTTCAAGGCCAGGTGAACGGCCAATCGCACGTCGGGCTGGTTCAAGTCCAGCCCGGTAATTTCGGCAATGCGGTTCATGCGATAAGTAAGCGTGTTACGGTGAACGTTTAACAGTTCTGCCGTTTGCGTATGGTTGCCATGTGCCTGAAAGAAGGCTTCTAAGGTGAGCAGCAAATCGGCGCGCTGCCGTTCCTCGTAACCGATCAAGTTGCCGATGGTGCTGTCACGCAGCGCGATCAGATCGTCTCGATAGTCGGGATGCGCCAGAAACGTGTAAATCCCCAGATCGCCAATGTACAGCGGCGTATCAGCCTTAAGACGCTGTGCCAGATCAGCGGCTTGTGCCGCTTCTCGATAGGATGCCCGCCATTCACTGACGCGCATTGCCAGCGAACCAATGCCAATCGCCATGCGTGCGTCGCGGTGTTCGCGGTGGCCTTCAGCCAAAATGTCTTCGGCCAATTGACGCGCGGCAGCAATCGGGTTCGATGTTTCCACCGCATAAAACAAGCGCAGTTCGTTATCCCGCAAGCGCGACAAAACCGCCAATGGCCGATTAGAAAGCAGTCCGTTGACCAGTGTTTCCAAACGCCGATGGGATGGCTGTTTAGGGCTATTGTTAGGTTGCCACATCACGACTAAGGCCACATGCGGCGCGTTCATTGTATGGCCGAAGCGATCCCCTTCGGCGACGGCTTCTGTTTCGCTCACATTGCCGAGCATGAGGCTGTCCAGAAAATCGCCGCGCAAACGCTTTTCGATCTCGCTAATCGCTTTGGCGCGTGCCATTTCCAGCGCACAAACCACCGTCGCGTGTTGATTGACCAGTGTATCCAGATCGGTAAAATCACCCGTCGGCGCGATGAAACTTAGGTAGCCGCGTCCGACGTTGCCATTCACAATGGGCGCAACCAGTCGTGAAAACGGTGTCCCTGGAATCGCTTGCAAGATTGTCGGGGCGGCCTGCATTGGCAGGCGGTGCCGATCCTGTAGCGAGGCGGGCAGCAGATCGCGTGAAGCCAGAGTTTCAGTCAGATCATCCCAGCCTTCGGCCAGACGCGGTGGCACAGCAGACACCTGAATGCGGAACCGCTTGTCCTGCACGATCACGGCTTTATCGATCAAGCGCGCCAGTTCGTGAATGATCCGTTCGAGGCCGTTATTTTCGGCGGCAAGTTGAATCAACTGCTGATAAATCTGCACGCCCCGCCGTTCGGTATTGCCCTGTCGATCCAGCAGCAGTGCGATTACCGCCCGTTCCACGTCGCGGAGTCGGCTGCCGGGCGGAAGCTGCAACACCGGCAAGCGGGCAAGCTGCGCCGTGCCCAGGGCTAGCGCCGAAAGCGGACTGACTGTTGCGATTCCGGCGACTCCAGCTTCAAGCGCGGCTTTGATCAGGGCAGTTGCGTCTTTACTGCCGGGCATCAGCAGCAGAAGTTCGCCACCTTCCAGATAGGGTAGCGGCGAATCAGAAGCGATAGTTATCGCCCACCGAACTGCCGTCTGTGCCGACTCGCTTCCGGCTACCAGAACCGTACCCGGTGGTAGCGCCAGCGCGTGTATATCGTCTACCGTGAGTGCAACCGCCTGTGAAATCATGTTCATAATGATCGCTCAATTGGCGTTTCTGTGCAATGCAATGCAGAATCAAGGCCAGACCCACGCACGCTGGAGAACGCAACTATGCCCGGCAATAAACCGCTTGCTGCTGCTCAACCTGACCGTTCGGATTGGCGATTGTTCGATGCGGCCATTCGCCTGAACCTGGCTTATGCCGATGTGCTTATCGAGCCGGGGATATTGACTGCTGCTGAACGTGATTCAATTGCTGTTGCGCTCGAACAGCTCAAGGCCGAGCAACTTGCCGGGATGTTGACCGGTGATGACATGGCCGCCACACTTGAAAAGCGCCTGTATGAGATTGCCGGGAAGGCCGCCGGGAAGTTGCAAGTCGGGCGCAGCCCCAACGAACAACTGCTCACTCTGGTGCGCCTCTGGCTGGTTGATCAGATCGAGACATTGGGCGATCTGATCGCCGACGTTCAACGCACGCTGCTGCATCAGGCCGAAAGTCATGTCGCGGCGCTGATGCCCGGCTACGCTCAGATGCAGCCCTCACAGATTATTTCGTTCAGTCATTGGCTGCTCAGCACCTTCTGGATGCTGGCACGCGATCAGGAACGTCTCGTGAACAGCCTTGGTCGCACCTCGATCTCGCCGTTAGGCAGTGGCTTGCTGGCAGGCACGCCCTATCGTGTGGATCGGGAGGCGCTGGCACAGGCGATTGGCCTTACCGACGTGACACAAAACAGCCTTGATGCGGCCAGTGATTGGGATTTCGCGGCGGAATTTTTGTTCGCGGCCAGCCTGTTAGCGACGCATCTGAGCAGTTTGGCCGAAGATTTGCTGTTGTACAACAACCCGTCGTTCGGGTTTGTGAGCCTTGAAGTCGATGCCATGGAAACGCTGAGCCGGGTGTGTGCGATGGCTGACCGCCTATTTGGGCAAGTTACCGGAGTATCAGGCGCACTCAAAACGTTACACTCACGTACCGTCAATCCAGTGGCCGCCGCGCTCCATCTAAGTTTGTACGAAGGCGTCGATACGCTGCTATCTGTACTGCCTGATCTGGCAGTGATGCTGGAAAGTTTGACCGTCAACGCGGATCGAATGTGGGATGCTCTGGACGAGTCGATCCTGGCCTCAGACCTGAGCGATTACCTGAGCGAACGTGGCATTGCCCGCCCCGACGCACAGGCTATCGTGAAACGAGTGGTAGCGCGTGCCGATGCTGCCAATGTACCGCTCTCCGAAGTGGAGATCGCGGATTTTCAGGCCGAGTCGCACGCCTTTGAAAGTGATGTGTACACCATTTTCGATTTTTCGCGGTCAGTCGGTCGGCGGACTGCAACAGGTGGCACTGCGCCTTCGGCGGTACGCGCTCAGATTCGACAGGCCAGCACCTGGTTAGTCGAAGCGGGTTTTGAATGATAGCTTTAATCTAAGAACTTTTGAGGCAATTCGATGCGCGAAACGACAGAACTCCAACAAACCGATCTGGCAAACCGAGGCGCGACGCTCAGCAACGATGTGCGCTGGCTGGGCAGCTTACTGGGTGATACGATTCTTGAACAGCACGGTCAGGCGGCTTTTGATCTGGTTGAGCGCATCCGCGCGCGGGCAAAAGCGCGGCGGCGCGACGATCCACAGGCCGACATCGATCTGAAAACGACGATTGAGGGACTATCGCTGGATCAGCAGCGCATCCTGATCAAAGCCTTCAGCAACTATTTTCAATTGATCAATATCGCGGAAGATCAGCAGCGTATCCGCGTTTTAGATCAGCGTGAACGGGCGGGCGTCGTCGAGGAATCAATTGAGGCGGCCATTCAAACGCTGTATCTGCGCGGCTTCACGGCAGATCAGGTGCGCGAACTGCTCAGCCGCGTGTGTATCCGGCATGTGCTGACCGCTCACCCCAGCGAAGCCAAACGCAAGGAAATCCTGGTCAAGCTGCGGAGCATTGCCGATGTGATGGCGCGTCGTGACCGTGAAATGCTTTTGCCGCGCGAATGGCAGGCGCTGGAACTGGCCTTGCGTGAGGAAATCGAGGAACTCTGGCAAACGCGCCCAACCCGCCCCACGCGCACGATGGTACGCGATGAAGTCGATTTTGGCCTGTACTTTATGACCGGTACGATCATGGATTTGGTGGTGAACATCCACCGCGAACTGCAAGCCGCGCTCAAGCAGTATTATCCCGAAAACGATTGGCAGGATGTGAACGGACTGCTGCAATATGCGTCGTGGATCGGGGGAGATCGGGACGGCAACCCGAATGTCACCGCCGACGTAACCAAGCAGACACTTGAGCATCAACATGAATTGGCACGGCAGGTATACAGCGCGCAAATCGAACTGATACGTGACCATATGACCCAGTCGATTGACGAGGTGGGCGTCTCGGAAGAACTGCGTGCTTCGACTCAGCGCCCCGATCTGCGCTATCCGGGTGAACTGTACCGCCAAAAACTGAGCGATATACTGGATCGGCTTGGCAGCAATGATTATCCAACTACGCAGGCATTTCTTGATGATCTGCTGATCATTGATCGCAGCTTGCGCGAAAACCGGGGCATGAGCGTTGCCAATGGTGAACTGGCAAGATTAATCCAGAAAGTGCGGCTTTTTGGGCTGCATATCGTCCCGCTTGATATTCGGGAAGATGCTCAGCGCCACGCCAGCGCGCTCAAGGAACTATTCGCCAACTATAAACTGGCCGATGATTACATCGCGCTGCCCGAAGCCGAGCGCCAGAAGTTGCTCACCAACGAGATCACGAACCCGCGCCCGCTGTTCCCATTGGAGCCGCATCTGGCCGATATAACCAACGAAGTGATCGCCACCTGGCGCATGATTGCGGACATGCACAAGCAATATGGCAAGGACGTGATCGATACCGTGATCGCCAGCATGAGTCAGCAGCCGAGCGATGTACTGGCGATGCTGCTGCTGGCGCACGAAGTCGGTGTTGAGCGCGATGTGGACATTGTGCCGTTGTTCGAGACGATTGACGATCTGGAACACGCGCCGGACATCCTTACTGTGTTATTTGCCAACGACGCTTACCGTAAACATCTCGGCTTTCGCGGCAATCGTCAGCAGGTGATGATCGGCTACTCGGATAGCAACAAGGACGGCGGCTATCTGGCTTCCAATTGGGGATTGTACAAGGCGCAGCGCAAGTTGGCTGAAGTGTGCAAGGCGAATAATATTTCGCTCGAATTGTTTCATGGGCGCGGCGGAAGCATCGGGCGCGGCGGCGGCCCGGCACACCGCGCGATCCTCTCACAACCGGCGTCATCTATCGGCGGACGCATCAAAATGACCGAACAGGGCGAAGTGATCGCCTATCGTTATGGCAACCCGGTCATTGCGCGACGGCACTTGCATCAGGTGATCAACGCCGTGATCCTGGCAACCGGTGCGCCGCCGGAAACCGAGATCAAACCCGAATGGCCGGAAACCATGGAAGCACTCGCCGAGGCTGGACGCAAAGCCTATCGTGCGTTTGTGTATGAGACGCCTGGCTTTCTCGATTACTGGCAGCAGGCCACCCCGATTGACGAACTGGGCAGTCTGGCGATCAGTTCGCGCCCGGCCAAGCGGCGACAAGGTGGATTCGGCGGCTTGCGTGCGATCCCCTGGGTGTTTTCGTGGGTGCAGAGCCGCGCCATCATCCCCAGTTGGTACGGCGTCGGCACGGCCTTCGAGACGTTTTGCGATCAGGCGGGCGGGATCGAACTGCTGCGACTAATGTTCGAGTCATGGCCGTTCTTTCGTGCCCTGATCGAAAATGTGCAGCTCGACATCGCCAAAGCCGACATGGGCATCGCGCGACAGTATGCCAATCTGGTCACAGATGCGACGATCCGCGACACGATCTTCAACCAATTACAAGCCGAACATGAACGCGCCCGGCAAATGGTCTGCCGCATCACTAATCAGGAAGAACTGCTCGACAATTCGCCCGTGATGCAAAAGTCGATTGATCGGCGTAACCCGTACATCGATCCGTTGAACTTCATTCAGGTGTCGCTGCTCCGCAAGCTGCGCGGCATGACGCCCGGCTGGCCGGACTATGACCCGACTCTGGCCGCCATGCTAAGTACGATCAACGGCATCGCGGCGGGCATGAAGACGACGGGCTAGCCTACTCAGAACGCCGCCGGATGTTATGGTTCAAACCCCATACTCGTAACTCCGGCGGCGTGCGTTTTGTTAAATCTCTGCGTCTATTCAATCTATTACCTTTGAACTTCCCTCCCCATTGTAAATTTCCATACGATTACCTGACAAAACTTGCAAAAGCAGACTCAGCCGCTATACTCGCACTGGCTTAGCGATCTTGTTGAGTTTCTTGGAGGATCACCTTGCGACATCTTCTGCCGATTCTGTTTGGGTTTTTATGCGTCTTTGTGCTGTCTATTCTTGGTGTGAGTTCGTCTCATGCACAGACTATAACCGCAACTGCCGTGCCAACATCTAGTCAAATTCTGATTGTAACAAAGCTGGCAGATACCAACGATGGTGTATGCAATAGTGATTGCTCGTTGCGCGAGGCGATTGCGGCAGCGAATTCGGACGGATCAATTGAGTTTATGCCAAACCTGAACGGACTACTTTCGTTGAATTCTGGACTCACTATTACTAAAAATTTGACGATCAAAGCATCCCAAAATCGATCTGATCAACTTACAATTACAAATAACAACCTTTATCGTATGTTTACTATATCGTTAAAATCAACGTTTAGAATATCTAATTTAACGTTTTTAGGAAATAATAGTCAAAATCAAAATGGCGGAATTATTTGGAATCAAAACGGGATTATCATAATTTACGGCTGTGTATTTCAACAGAACTTTGCTACGAGCGGGGGTGCAATTCAAAATGAAAGTGGTGTGGTAAGTATTGATAACAGCACTTTTGAATCGAATCATGCTACAACCGGTGGGGCTATTAGCAGCCTTGGTGGTGGCATATTTATTACAAACACTACTTTTCATGGGAATACCGCCACAATGGGGGGGGCTTTACAAAATCTTGCAGGCAAGCTCACTATCAAAAACTCTACTTTTCAGGGAAATCTGGCTGGTAGTGGTGGGGCGATTTTCAATAATTCGGGCAATATATCGATCACGAGCGGTACATTCCACGGAAATAGTCAAGGTGGAGGGGAAAGCATTTTAGAGCGGAAATCAAGTAGAATGAGCTAAAATCGTTTCTTGAGGAGGAACGATGAGCGGGTATTCAACGGATTTGAGAGAACGGGTGATACGGCTGCGTGAAAAAGGCGAGAGGCAGGCGCGCATTGGTGAGTTGTTGG
>JBBSEU010000178.1:0-12132 GCA_038239365.1 Aggregatilineales bacterium | reverse complement strand
CGCAGCGATGGCATGTTGTTCACGCTCCTGCCCGCCGCTGATCCAAACAGTGATCCAACGCAACCGACGGCAGCTCCGACGGCTGCGAAATAGTTAGCAACGGCACGCGCCTGGGACTCACCTTCCAGGCGCGTGTGTTTGCACCTCATCATTAGAAAAATTCTGGCTCGAATTTGGTTACGTCAACCGCTTAGTGACTTATGTTAAAGGAGCGGTTTGATGACATCGCAAGAACCTCGGCCAAGAGCAGATGAAATCCCCGGTCAGAAGTTACCCTACCCAGCCAAGCAAAGTGACCTGCACCCCGCGCCCGATAGCGATCTCTCCAATTACAAACCCGCTGGAAAACTAAAAGGCAAAACGGCGTTTATCACCGGCGCGGATTCCGGGATCGGGCGCGCGGTTGCGATTGCCTACGCGATGGAAGGCGCAAACGTCGCCATTTTCTACAATGTCAACGATGAAGACGCTGCCACAACGCGCCGCATGGTCGAGGCAAAAGGCGGACGCTGCCTCGTGATCAAGGGGGATGTGCGCGACTCGGCTGCCTGTCGTCAGGCGGTGGCACAGGTCGTCAAGGAATACGGCGCGCTGAATATCCTGGTCAACAACGCGGCTTTTCAGATGGCGCAAAAACGTTTCGAGGACATCAGCGAAGAACAGTTCCGGCGCACATTGGAAACCAATATCTTCGGCTATTTTTATATGGCACAGGCAGCGGTGCCGCATCTGCACAAAGGCGATGTGATTATCAACACAGGCAGCATCGTTGGCATGGTTGGGATTCCGATCCTGATCGATTATTCAGCCTCGAAAGGGGCTATCCACGCCTTTACCAAATCGCTCGCGCTAAACCTGGCCGAACGGGGCATTCGCGTTAATGCGGTTGCGCCCGGCCCGGTCTGGACGCCCAACATCCCGGCCACCATGCCCATCGAGGAAGTGCAAAATTTCGGCCATGAAGTGGCGCTGGGGCGACCTGGACAACCCGAAGAATTGGCACCAAGCTATGTCTTTCTGGCTGCCGAGGACTCCAGTTTCATCACCGGGATCATCATCGAAGTAACGGGTGGGAAGCTCTCCAGTGGATGAGCCGATCAATGGAGTCCGGCTGCACTTTACCGATAGCGCACACGATCACACGCCGGTGATTGTTTTTCTGCACTATTTTGGTGGATCGGCTCGCAGTTGGCAGCCGCTGAGTGACGATCTGACCGCGAACTATCGGTGTATCGCTCTGGATATGCGCGGCTTTGGGGAGTCCGAAGCGCCTCTACGTGGGTATACGGTTGCGGATTATGCAGATGATCTGGCGGCGCTGATTGACCATCTGGCATTGACGGAATTTACACTGATCGGTCATTCGATGGGCGGTAAGATCGCGCTGGCTTATGCCGCCCGAAAGCCTGACGCGCTGCACAAGCTGATCTTGATCGCGCCCTCACCGCTGAGTCCAGAGCCGATTGCGGATGAGGAACGGCAGCACGCCCTTGCCAGCTATGGGCAGCGCGACGCCGCCGAACAAACGCTGCATCAGATCAGTGCGCGTCCGTTGGTGGCGACACTGCACGCGAATGTGATTGAGGATAATCTGCGGAGTTCGTTGGCGGCATGGCAAGCCTGGCTGGAATATGGCAGCCGCGAAGATTTATCAGCACTCATGCCGCGTATCCAGGTGCCGACGTTGATCTTGAGCGGTGAAGCGGATAAGTCGATCAAGCCGGAAGTGATTCAGCGTGAGGTTGCCGCCCGGTTGAGCAGCGCACCGCTGGTACAAATGCGGATGCTGCCCGATGCGGCACACTTGCTCCCGTTGGAAGCGCCACAAGCCGCTGCGGACGCGATTCGCCGCTTCATCGAGCCAGTACCCGACGTTGCCTACCCGGTGGGCAGTGTGCGTGCGCTGCTTCCCACTGATTTGGTAACGGCACAGACGCGCCGCGTATTGACTGAACGCCTTGCGCCGTCAGTAAACAACGCGCCGCACGTTTTCGAGCCAGATGAATTCGATACGCTGCGTGTGATGTGTGCGCGGCTGCTGCCTGATGCTGTGCGGTTGCAGATCGATTTGGCGGCTCAACTCGACGCCCGATTATCTACGGGCAAAGGTGACGGTTGGCGTTACGACGCGCTACCCCCCGATCAGGAAGCGCAGCGACGCGGGGTGCAGGCAGTGGAACAAAGCGCGCAGATACTATACAGCAAACCGTTTGTGGCGCTAGAGGCCGTTCGTCAGGACGCCGTACTGCGCGCCGTGCAAGGCGGCGAACCGCCGGGCGCGTTGTGGCAAACCCTGCCGGCCAAACGCTATTTTGAGGAGTTGTTGGCCGAACTGGTCGAATGCTTCTACAGCGATCCGCATGTTCAGGAAACCATCGGCTATGTGGGTATGGCTGACGCGCACGGCTGGCAGGCTATCGGCCTGGATCAGCTTGAAGCCTGGGAGCCGCGTCGCACAGATGCAAGTCGCACGGATGCAAACAGCCCCGCGCTGCCCGTAACAGTGATGCGCGCCATCGCTGCTCAACCCGATCAGGATGCACTGCCGATGAAACACTATGCGCTGGACACGCTGGTAGACGCGGTGGTGATCGGCACGGGGGCAGGTGGTGCGCCGCTGATCGCTCGGCTGGCCGCCGCCGGGTTGCATGTCGTGGCGTTAGAGGCAGGCAAATTCTGGCAGCCGCAAACCGAGTTCGCCACTGACGAGCGCGCCCAATCGGTGCTGTTCTGGAATGACGAACGGCTCAGCGCGGGCAGCGACGCTACCGCTTTCGGTAATAACAACTCCGGGATCGGTGTGGGCGGCTCGACATTGCACTATACGGCTTATACGCCGCGCGCCCATGCCGACGATCTGCGATTGCACAGCGAGTTTGGCGTGGGCGTCGATTGGCCGCTCAGCTATGACGACTTGAAACCGTACTATGATGAGTTGGAACGCTACCTGGGGGTTTCGGGTCCGGCGGCATACCCCTGGGGCACCGCCCGTCAACCCTATCCACTGCCATCGCTGCCACTCAACGGTGCTGCTCAACTGATGCAGCGCGGCTGTGCAGCACCCGGCATTCGCACATCGCCCGCGCCCAATGCCGCACTTTCGGCGCGTTACTATCAACCCGGTGTTGGCTGGCGTGAGGCATGTACCAATCGTGGTTTTTGTCAGGCTGGGTGCAGCATCGGCGCAAAAGCGAGTATGGATGTGACCTTCATTCCACACGCGATCCACCTGGGTGCAGAAGTGCGCGCGGAATGTTTCGTGACCCAGCTTGTGCGTGATGCCAGCGGGCAGATCAGCCATGTTGTTTACATGAAAGAGGGTATCGAATATCGGCAAGCCTGTCGCACTGTATTTTTGTGTGCGGGTGCAGTAGAGACGCCGCGCTTACTGCTGATCAATGAGTTAGCAAACAGTAGTGGGCAGGTGGGCAAAAACTTTATGGCGCACGTTGGTTTACAGGTGTGGGGGCAGTTTGCCGAAGATGTGCGCCCCTATAAAGGTATCCCCGGCGCGTTGATCTCCGAAGATACGCATCGTCCAAAGGGTGTCGATTTCGCGGGTGGGTATCTGCTGCAAAGCATCGGCGTGATGCCCGTCACCTATGCGTCACAGCTTGTGCGCGGGCGGCTGTTGTGGGGCGAACAATTGCACGCTCACATGCGCGGCTACAACCATACCGCCGGGATCAATATTCTGGGTGAATGTTTGCCATATCCCGGCAACTATCTTGAACTTTCGGCTGAATATGATGCGCGCAGACTGCCTAAGCCGCGTATCCACTTCAGCTACGGTGAAAATGAGCGGCGTTTGGAAGCGCACGCCGATACCCTGATGCGTGCCATCTGGTCAAACGCAGGCGCACATGAAGTATGGGCATTCCATCGCAGCGCACACGTCATTGGCACCTGTCGCATGGGCATTCATCCGGCAGAGGCAGTGGTCAACCCGGATGGGCAGACGTTTGACATTCCGAACCTGTATATCGCGGACAATTCCATTTTTCCGAGCGCCCTCAGCGTCAATCCGGCACTGACGATCATGGCGCTCTCACTTCGCATCGCAGATCGATTTATCGAACGGTTGAAACGAGGGGACGCATAACATGGCGGCAAAAGGCTTTCTGGACATCATCAAGAAGGTACTCGGTGATAGCAACTACGCGGGCGATCAGTTTGGCGGGGCGGGCGGGGCGGACGGCAGCGGCCTGCCCAAAGGCGACAAACGCAGCTTCATGTTTGCGACCGGGATCGAATGCTCATACCCGACCATTGAGCATGGCAAAGTACGCCGCGATCAACTGGACGAATGCGGGCACTATGAACGCTGGCGTGAGGATTTGGCGCTTGTCAAAGACCTCGGCCTGAAAGTGTTGCGCTACGGTTTGCCCTATTACGCGGTACATCAGGGGCCGGATAAATATGACTGGAGCTTTGCCGATGAGGCGATGGCCGAGATCAAGCGGCTTGGCATCACGCCGATTCTGGATTTGATGCACTTCGGTGTCCCGGATTGGCTGGGCAACTTTCAGAATCCAGAACTTCCGGTGTACTTCGCACAGTATGCCGAAGCCGTCGCCCAACGTTACCCCTGGGTGCGCTTCTACACACCCGTCAATGAAATGTATGTGACGGCGCGGGTCAGTGCCAAAGATGGGCTGTGGAATGAGCAACTCAAAACGGACAAGGGCTTTGTGACGGCGGTCAAACACATTGTCGCGGCCAGCATTCTGGCGTCACAGAGCATCGCCCGTCATCGTCCCGACGCGATGATCATCATGAGCGAAAGTGCGGAATATACTCATCAGGCGACGACCAGCCCATCGCCGGAAATAACGCTTGGAAATAAGCTGCGTTTCCTGGCGCTGGACTTGTTGTACGCGCATACCGTCGATTCGGATGTGTGCCTGTATACGATGGATAACGGCCTGACGCGCGCCGAATACGACTGGTTCATGGCTGGTGAGCCGCCCGGCTATCAAATTTTGGGCAACGATTATTACGGTCACAATGAGAAGATCGTTTGCCCAAATGGGACGATCTTTCAATCCGAGGATGTGTTCGGCTGGTATCAAATCACCAGGCAGTATTACGAACGTTATAAGAAGCCTGTGATGCACACCGAAACGAATGTGAGCGACCCCGAACGCGCCACCAGTTGGCTATGGAAGCAATGGGTCAATGTCCTGCAAATGCGGGCGATGGGTGTCCCGGTGCTAGGTTTTACGTGGTACAGCCTGACCGATCAGATCGATTGGGACATCGAACTGGCTGAAAAACGTGGCAAAGTCACGCCCAACGGATTGTACGATCTGCAACGCAAACCGCGCCCGGTGGCGAGTGCGTACCGCGATCTGCTGGAACAGTTCGGGCAGATCACGATTGTGCCACAGGGCGAGATGTTCAAGCTGACTGATCAGCCCGCGCGCTTGAAAGTCGAGGTTTAGGCGCGGGCATAGGCAATCAAGTCAAACGCTTCATCACGCATTTGTTCCGGCGTCAAGGGCAGATCGTCACGCAGAATAAATTCCAGCGCGTCGGCTTCGGCGTCGCGCTGGCAGGCGGCCACCGCCTTTAAGCGACCTTCGGCTACATAGAAGGCGATAAACTGCCCGGCCTGTACCTGGCCGCGATAGATAATTTCATCCCATTTTTCGGCGTGACCCACATAGCGCAGATCAAGTTTCCACTGCTTCGTCCAGAAAAATGGGACGTGCTGGGTGATCGTGTCGGATTGTCCGATCATTTGCTGTGCCGCCACGATGCCCTGCTGCTGCGCGACCCGCCAATGTTCGATGCGTGTTCCCCCTTCGCCATTCGACCATTTGGCGATGTCGCCCGCTGCGTAAATAGCCGGATCGTTTGTCTGCAACTGTTCATTGACGAGAACAGACTTATCTTTTTCGTCTAAGTTCAACCCGGAGTCGATGAAAAAATCGGTTGCCGGGCGAACGCCGACACCGATCAAGATCAGATCAGCGGGCAGCATTTCACCCCCTTTCAGGCGCACGCCGGTAACAACACCATCACGCCCGATGAAGGCTTCGACACCGCTGTTCAATCGGAACTGCACACCGTTGGCTTCATGCTCGGTTTGAAACAAACGACCAATTTCCGCCCCTAAAACAGTGGCGAACGGCACGACTTCCAACCCAACAATCGTGGTTGAAAGGCTGCGTTCGGCTAAGGATGCTGCTGCTTCCATCGCAATGAAGCTGGCACCGATCAAGACCAGTCGTTTATCGTGCGCCGCCTGGATAATCGCGTCAGCATCGGCCTGGGAGCGCAGCGTGAAAATGCCCTTGAGCGCCATTCCAGGTACATCCGTCAGCAAACGCGGCGTACCTCCGGTTGCCAGGAGCAGCTTGTCATAAGTCCGTTCCGCGCCCGAATCGAGCCGGATTTTATGCGCCGCGCGATCAATGCGCGTCACGGTTGTATTCAACAACAGTTCAATATTGCGTTGGGCGTACCAGCCTGCCTCTCGAAGCGGCATCCAATCCGCTTCGGCTTTGCCCGCCAAATAATCTTTGGACAAATTCGGACGATCAATCGGGACTGTCGAAACGGCGCTAATCAGCGTGATCTGCCCGGTATAGCCCCCGCGACGAAGGGCTTCGGCAGCCGCGTTCCCGGCAGCACCGCCGCCCACAATCACGAATTGTCGCCCATCGGCTGAGTCGGTTGTCCCTTGCGGTTCGGTCTGATTGTCTTCTGGCAGGCTAACCACCAATTCGCCCGCCTGAATGCTAACCGGGTAACGCGGCAGATCATTGAGGGCTGGCGGCTCAAGTCGTGTGCCGCTCCGAATGTCGAAACAGGCATGATGCCAGGGGCACATGAGCGTATGCTGCTTGAGGACACCTTTTTCGAGGGGTGCCTGATAATGCGTACAGTCGCCGCCAAACGCATAGTAGAGGCCATCGACCCGCGCCACGACAACAGCTTTGCCTTCCAATTCAAAACGCTTCAGTTCGCCATCCTTCAATAGATTAGCGGCGTGTCCCACATGATGTGTTGGCATCGTTTTAGCACTTTCTCAAGTTAGCTTCAGACGGGAACAATACTTTTTGACCAGAAGCAAAGATCGCTCCAAATTCTTGCTTTAGTCCGAGGTGTGCGTAAGGTTGGTTAGTTGGGTTATACAACTCAGGAAATTGATCCTTTCTAACCTTTCAAAAACCCCTTATAATGTTGTTGAAAGTCCGCGTCTTAGCGAACGGTGGTGCCTCTATGTTCAAAATGAATACGGTACGTATGCAGCGACCTAATCCATTGCGATCAGATGTGCGCCTGTTCGTCTCCGGCGGTATCTAACCCCCGACTCCTCAAGCGACATCTGAATTATCTGTTTCGCACCTGAATTTCAGATCGATTTGATCTAGTTGGGGATATAACTTTCCATGAATTCGCCTGTTTCGGTCACACAGAAGCAGTTAGTCGATTTCCTGCTGAATGTCGCGCTGGTTCGTCCCGTCTTTATCTGGGGGCCGCCCGGCATCGGCAAATCATCTATTGTTCAATCGTTTGCGGCAGAACTTGGCCTGCCGTGTGTTTCACTCCTGGGCAGCCAGCTTGCGCCCGAAGACCTGATCGGCGTACCGCAAATCATCGGCGATACCAGCCGCTTTTGCCCGCCGCGCAGCATCGCGCGCGAGACGCCGTACTGCCTGTTTTTGGATGAACTAAACGCCTGCTCGCATGAAGTGCAAAAGGCGTTCTACAGCCTCATCCATGAACGGCGGATTGGTGAGTACGTGCTGCCAGAGGGATCCATCGTCATTGGCGCGGGCAATCGTGCCCAGGACAGCGCCATCGTCAAGCCCATGTCATCGGCGCTGCTCAATCGCATGGTGCATGTTCACCTGAAAGCCTCTCACCGGGATTGGCTTGAGTGGGCGGCCATGAACGGGATTCACCCGTTGGTGCTGGAGTATATCGGGATTCGGCCTGATCACCTGTGGAGTCAACCGCCCAAACACGAAGAACCGTTTTCGACGCCGCGCGCCTGGCACATGCTGAGCGATGCACTACACGAATACGGCGAACGGCTTACTGACACGTCGTTGGAAGTGCTGGCCTATGGCTGCCTGTCGCCGCAGCACGCCGCGCAGTTTAAGGCGTTCATCAAGCAGGTACGGGGCAAGTATCGGCTGGTAGCGATCATCAAAGGTGATTCGGGTTGGCCGACGGATCCGGCAGACCGGGATGTGCTGTACTTCCTGTCGCAATCGCTCCGGGCGCAGCTTATCAAGGAACTGCCGGAAGATCGCGCTGCTCTGGCGGGTTCGCACCGCGAATTGGCGTTTCGTGCCAAGACGCTCATCAAAGAATTGTCGCAGATCAGTTTGGAGATGGCGCAAATGGTCGTCGCCCAGCACGACGGCGAAGGGCTGCCCGGTTGGTTGATGGTCGAGATCGTGCGCGACTTGCCGCGTCTGGTGGAGAGCAAACATGAGCCGAAAAAGTAAGACGCGCAAGCTCGATCCGGCCAGTGCGAATTTCCAGCTTGGAATGGCAATTATCTGGGCGCATCCAATATTCGAGACGCTCCACCGTCATACACACGTCTGGCGTACAGACGATGACACCAATTTATGTCTGGCAGAGGGTTGGGCGACTATTGAACGCCGGGCATACATGGCGGCTATCCATGTCCATCCAACGCGCCGTGCTGAGCCGGAAGAATGGGCGTATGTACTGGCACATTGCCTGCTGCACCTGGGCTTTGGGCACTTTCAGGTGCGTGAGAATCCACGCGCCTGGAATGCGGCGTGCGATCTGTACATCGCCAAGTTTTTGGCCGATCTCAAGTTTGGGCAGTTGCCTCAAATATCGGAGTATCGTGTCGAATTGACCGGCCATAATGAGGAACAGCTTTATCGGCGCTTTTGTGAGGAAGGGATTCCAAACGATGCGCCGCTGTTCAGCATGAGCGGTTCGGCGCTGCCCGATATGATCATGCCCGAAGGCAAGCCGTATAGCCCGCCAATTCCCTATGAAAGTTATCTTGCTCAGGGGCTGGCGGCGGCGGTTTCATCGGCGGTGAACGTCGTGGCCGGGGTGCAAACCTCGTTGACGGACGCGACAGGCAAGCAAACGCCCGCTCAACTTGCGCGCTCATGGTTCATCAGTAGTTTTCCGCTGCTTGGCGCGCTGGCCGCTGCTTTCAAGATCATCGAAGATGGGCCGCTGTGCATACGCATGGGTATCTCTGTCGCGGCAGTCGATGCCGAAGCGCGTGAAGTCTACTTCAATCCGAGCGCCGGACTGGATGCCGACGAGTACCGCTTCGTCATGGCGCACGAACTGTTACACGTCGGTCTGAGCCACCACACTCGGCGCGAAGGACGCGATCCGTACCTGTGGAATGTGGCTTGTGACTATGTGATCAATGCCTGGCTGATCGAAATGGGTATCGGGGCGATGCCGCGTATCGGCGGCTTGCACGATCCTGAACTGAAAGGCGAATCAGCGGAGTCGGTCTATGACCGAGTCGTAACGGACATGCGCCGCTATCGTAAGCTGATGACGTTGCGCGGCGTTGGCGTGGGCGATATGCTGACCGAACGCATCCCAGACTGGTGGAAATCGGGCGATGGCATGTCGCTGGATGAGTTCTATCGGCGCTGTTTGGCGCAAGGGCTGGACTATCACAGCAACCAGGGGCGCGGTTTCCTGCCCGCTGGACTGATCGAGGAGATTCAGGCGCTCAGCCAGCCGCCGATCTCGTGGGATGTGCAGCTTGCCAATTGGTTCGATCATTACTTCGCGCCGCTGGAAAAGATGCGATCCTATGCGCGACTCAGCCGCCGCCAATCGTCAACGCCCGATATTCCGCGTCCACACTGGATACCCAAGCCGGGCGCGGAAGATGGCCGCACTTTCGGTGTGGTGCTGGACACATCCGGCTCAATGGATCGGCATATCCTGGCGAAAGCGTTAGGCGCGATTGCCAGTTACAGCCTGTCGCATGAGGTGGCTGCCGCGCGTGTCGTCTTTTGCGATGCCGCACCGTATGACGAAGGTTATATGCCACCGGAAGCCATCGCGCACCGGGTCAGGATCAAGGGGCGCGGCGGCACGATCTTGCAGCCGGGGATCGATCTGCTGGAACGGGCTGAGGACTTTCCCAAAAATGGCCCACTGTTGATCATCACCGATGGGTTGTGTGATCGGCTGACAATCCGCCGCGATCACGCCTTCCTGATGCCGCAAGGTCGTTATCTACCGTTCGTGCCGAGGGGACAGGTCTTTCGGATCGAATAAGAATTCCGCCCTCACCCCAATTCCCCAGAGGGAATGCGTCCGTACCGAGGATTATTCTCGGTGCAGTTTGAGATTATAAGGTTGCCAAGAGGGCGGAGAAAAGCAGATTCTCAGTCACTTTGAATTTTTACTTGGCTTGTATCTATTCCGCCGCGTTGAAACGGATATCATACACATTTTGACCTCAAAGGCTTATAATAGGTGGTAGGAAGCCATACCGGTTGGCGATGTCTCCAGATAAACATACCGCTGATGCCCAAGGTGAAGTGGAGACAAGCCCACTGAATGGCTCTGAAAAGGCCGCCGCATGAAAGGTTCATTGTTATGGTATGGCAGCGTGATTCGTATACGTGGCGCGCTTTGCGTCTGGACGATCTTGATGCGCTGAACGCGCTCGATATGGCCTGTCAGCAGACCGACGGTGAAGTTTCCGTGCCGACGCCCGCCTATCGCTACCTGCTAGATAGGCCAGATGTACAGACGTTGTGCGCCATAGCGCCACATGATCAAGTGACACGCCATGGACATAATAACCCAATCGTCGCGGTTGGCTGGATACAACCAGGTGAGACGCAAACCCAACTGCGGGGAAAAGTCCATCCACTGCATCGTCGGCTTGGGTTGGGCACCTATCTCCTGCGTTGGCTCGAGGAACAGGCCACGCATCTTCGCCAGCCTACCACGCTGATCATCCGTAACGAAGCGTTGAATGACGGCAGTGTCGCGCTGTACGAACAGCAGGGTTATCGCTGCGATTTCGTGGAAAATTGGATGGAGCGTGATCTGAGCCATTCTCTGCCAACCTTGGCCGATACCTTCGTTCATACACAGTGGACGACGACAAATGCCTATCAATTTTTCGAGGTATATTGCGATGCCTTCAAGGAACGCCCTGGTTTTCGGATTAGCGCAGTGGATGACTGGATAGCAGAATACGCAGATGATCCTGATTTCCGCCCTGATCTGTCCTTGCTGGCGCTTGTCGAGGATGACCCCGTTGGTTTTGTCACGAGCGGTACCAATCCCATTCCGACACGTACCGCGCCCGTTGGTTGGATTTCACAGATTGGTGTACGCCCAGCGTGGCGACGACACAACGTGGCGGCTGGCTTGATCACAGCGGTGATACGAGCGTTTCGGAGCGAGGAGCTAACCGCGATTGGCCTGCACGTCAATGTCAACAACTCTGGCGCGATTCGTGTTTACGAGCAATTAGGCTTCAACGTCATTGGTCAGCGTGCCAAGTATTCCAAGAATAGATAGTCGGCATTTTTGCCGCGTATCCGTGCAGTCCCCCCACCCTCACCGCAACTCCCCAGAGGGATTTAGGGTGAGGGGTGTATGAATGGTTGGCAAAATTTAATGACATACCGAAGACGAAATAACCGGTTTTGTCAGAAATGCGAAGGGTCAGTTATCGTCTACCTACCGCTCAATTGTGCCCACAAAAAGGCATAGACGTCTGCGTTCGTTTCGGCAAGCTGCTGCTTATTTTGATCTATGCCATGTCCGCCATCGTAATCGATCCGTAAAAGGACTGGCTTGCCACTGGTCGAGGCCGCTTGCAAACGCGCGCCCATTTTTGCGGAGAAAAAGACTTCCACCCGTGGATCGTTGATACCGTGTGTCAGCATTACCGCTGGGTAGGAGGCCCCATCTCGGATTTTGTGAAAGGCGTCCATTTCAAGCAACGCTTGAAAACCCGCTTCGGTCGTGACTGTGCCAAATTCGGCAATATTCGGGAGGCCATTCGGGGTGCTTTCTATCCGAATCGCGTTGTTCCAGCCCACGTTTATACAGGCAGCACCAAACAAGGCAGGGCGCTCCGCTATCGCATTGCTTATAAGGATACCACCGGCGCTAGTG